>CAYUVT010000256.1:0-1129 GCA_964448165.1 uncultured Anaerolineaceae bacterium
CCGTGCTCCTGAACCGGGCAGAAGGCCCGGAGACGTTCTTCCAGCACCTGGCCGAGCGGCTGCAAGAGGTGTTCCCATTCGATGGCCTGGTGCTCATCGAAACGATAGCGAAGGACCGGCTCCGCGTGGTCGATTCGCGCCGCCGGAGGCTCTACGTCCCCGGGGCGTTGCTCGGCCCGGACGACGTCGGCGAGCACGCGCTGGAGCTGTTGCGGGAGCGGAATGTTATCGAGGGACACAACGCGGAGCTCGGCGGGGGGATCGCCACGCGCGCCCTCGCCGATGGGGTGCAACGCGGAGCGGCGGTGGCGTTGCGCCACGATGGCGGGGACCTCGGCTACCTGGTCCTGAGCAGGGTGGAGAACCAGCCCTTCAACCAGGAGGAGTGCGCGTTTCTCGATCTGCTCGGGACGCTGCTGGCCCAGGCCATCGCCAACCGCCGGCGGCTGGAGGCCTCCCAGCGCGAGGCAGCGCGCTCTTCGCTGTTGAACGCGATCGCCGTGCTGCTGAACCGGGGCGAGCCGCCGGAGACGTTCTTCCAGCACCTGGCGGCGCGGTTGCAGGAGATTCTCCCATTCGATGGCATGGTCCTGCTCGCCGCGCACGGCCGGAGCCGGCTGCGCGTGGTCGAGAGCTTCAAGGGGCTCTTCCCGAGGGATACCGTGCTGCGGCTGGAGGACCTGGGCAGCGCGATGGTCGCCGGGCTGGCCGAGGCGGATGTGGCCGAGGGCCCCATCGGCAGCCTGGACGGGCCGGTGGGCCAGCGTTCGCTGGAGCGCGGCCTGCGGCGCGGGGCGATCGTGGCCCTCCGGCAGGATGGCGCGATGGGGGGATACCTCCTCCTCGGGCGCGTGGCCGACCACCCCTTCGACGAAGAGGAGCGGGCGTACCTGGAGCTGCTGGGCACCCTGCTCGCCCAGGCTATCGCCAACCACCAGAAGGTGCAGGAGTCGCGCGCCCAGACCATCCGCGGGCAGGTGCTTTCGGAGCTCTCGGTGCTGCTCCAGGGAGGCGAACGGCTCGAACGCCATTTCGAGCGGCTGTGCGAGATCCTGCTCCAGGCGGTGGGGTTCGACTTCATCTCGATCACGGTGGCCGACCCGGCGACTGGCGGCTTCAGCACGTCGCG
>CAYUVT010000256.1:1229-3948 GCA_964448165.1 uncultured Anaerolineaceae bacterium
AGACGTACGCCCGCGAGGCCGAGGCGCTGCGTAACCGCATCCTGAGCGAGCTTGCCCTGCTGTTGAACGATGGCGAACCGGTGGAGGTCCACTTCAACCGGCTGCGCGAGCTGCTGCTCCAGGGCGTGGGGTTCGACTACTGCTCGGTGGTCGCGCGGGAGCCCACGGGCGAAGGCTTCCGCACGATGCGCTCCATCCCGGTGTACGATGAGCACGGGAACGACCTGCCCTTCGACCCGGCCGGCCTCGACTTCCTGGTGAAGAACAACCTGCGCAGCAGCCAGTACGGTGTGGAGGGGCTGGAGAACGGGGCGCCGGGCAACCTCTTTGATGTCGGGTTGCGGATGGTGCTCAGCGTGCTCCTGACGGCGGGCACGGGGGTCGAAGGCGCGCTCACGGTCGGGCGCAAGAGCCCGGTGCCGTTCCGGCGCCAGGAGCGCGCTTTCTTCGAGCTGGTGGGCAGCCTGCTTTCCTACGCGATCGCAAACGAGCGGCGCATCGCGATGAGCGCGGCCGAGGCCGAGGAGCAGGGCATCATTGCCCGGGCGGCGGCGGCCGTCGCCCGCGGAACGGGGAGCGCGGCCATCGTGCGAGGTCTGCGGGAAGCGGTTGAGAGCTTCGTGCCTTCGCCGTTCGTCAATTTTGGCTATTTCGAGGGGACGAGCGTGATGTTCCCCGGCCGGGATGGCGAACGGCCTTCAGTGCAGGTTGGGCCGAACCTCGAGCGGGCCCGGAACGAAGGCCAGGTGGTGGTGCCGGGCGGCGGCGGCCGGACGGATGAAGCCCGCCAGGAACTCGACCGCCTCGGTGTGCACGCCCATGTCCTGACGACCGCTTCATCGGGAGGCGTGGTGCTTGGCCTCCTGGTGGTTGGCTCGCGTGACCCGGCATTCGAGTTCGGCCCCCGCGAATTGCGCCTGATCCGGCTCATCGCCGACATCGTGGGGCCGGCGATGGCGAACGTGCGGGCGGTGGAGCGCGAGCGCCAGGAGGCCGAGGACCAGCGCGTACTGGCCGAGGTGGCCGCTGTCTGTGCCCGCGAGGCCGAGCCCACTGGCCTGGTCAACGCGCTCCACAGGCCGCTGCGGGTGCTTGTCCCGCGCCCGGTGGTCGCCTTCGGCTTCCGCGATGGCAACGAGGTGGTCTATCCGCGCGGGGATGGCACGTTCGTGCACGCCCCCGTCGATCCCTACATGCAGATGGCCGACGAGCTCGGCCAGATCCACGCCGACGAGCTCCCGGCCGATAGCGACCAGCGCGGCATCCTCCGCGAGATGGGGGTGCACGCGACCTGCACCACGGCGGTGCGCGCGGCAGGCGAGACGGTCGGATTCCTGCTTGTGGGCTCGCGGATGGAGGGGTATCACTTCGGCAGCCGCCAGCGGGCGCTCCTGCGCCTGGTCTCGCAGATCGTCGGCCCGGCGATGGAGAACGCACGGGCGGCAGTGTGGGCGCGGGAAGAGGCGGAAGAGCAGCGAATCCTTGCGGAGGTCGCAGCGGTGTGCGCGCGCGAGGCCGATGGCGACGCGATCATCAACGCGCTGCCCGGTGCGCTCCGGGAGTTCGTGCCCTCTCCGGTCATCCTGAATGGAGCGATCCATGGAGACGAGACACATTACCGCATCCCGGATCCGCTGCTGCGGGCGTTCTTCGGCACTGGCCGTCTCGTGGTCCCCTTTACGCCCGCCGGGTTCGTGGCGCGCGACCACGGCCAGGCAACGGGAAACGTCGACGACTTGCCGGCCCCCAACCCCTACACCGCCTTCGATATCCACGCCTTCGCGCTCACCTCGTATTACTCGGCGGGCTCGGTCACCAGCATGTTCCTGGTGGCATCGCGCGAGCCGTCGTTCGCGTTCACGGAACGGCACCTGGCGCTGCTGCGGAGGATCGTGCAGGTGGTGGGGCCCGCCATCGAAGCGGCCCGGGCTCAGCAGGAGGTGGCCCGCCAGGGCGACCTCTACAGCCTCATCCTGCGGTCGCTCACCGAGGGCGTCATCCTCATCGACCGGGAGGGGAACGCGGCCTTCGCCAATGGCCTTGGCCGGAAGATCCTGCGGTCGCTCAACCCCGGCGAACCGTTGCGGAGCTGGGAGGAGCTCTTGCCGGCCCTGCCGGACCCGGCCCGTGCGGGCTTCGTGCAGGCGTTCCGCGATGGCGAGCCAGCGCGCGGCCGGGCAGCCCTGGAAATCGAAGGCCGGCTGACGCATTTCGATTACGAAATGGTCCCGCTCGATGACCCGCGCATGCGTGTCCTGATCGTGGCGATCGACGTGACGGCCGATGTCCTGCGCGAAGACGAGCAGGAGCAGACGCGCGACCGGATGGCCCAGGCGTCGCGCCTGGCGGCCCTCGGCGAGCTCATTGGCGGCGTGGCGCACGAGCTCAATAACCCGCTCACCGCGATCCTGGGCTTCGCCGAGTTCATCGCGATGAACGAAGCGGCCTCAGCCGTGAGCGAAGAAGTAAGCATCATCCAGAAGGAGGCGCTGCGGGCCCGGAACGTCGTCCGCGATCTGCTCTTCATCGCGCGGCCGGGCACCTCGGAGCGGCAGCTGGTGCCGGTCAGCGAGCTCGTGGCCCACATCGAACGGCTGCGGCGCTCACACTGGGCAACGCTGGGCATCGCCGCCGAGATCCGCATCGACCCCAACTGCCAGGTGTGGGGGAACGAACACCAGCTCACCCAGGTGATCCTGAACCTGGTGACGAACGCCGA
>CAYUVT010000257.1:0-3941 GCA_964448165.1 uncultured Anaerolineaceae bacterium
TGCCGCGCTCCTCCAGGACGTGGGCACCCTCGGCGTCCCCGCCCATTACCTCTGTAAACCCGACATCCTCAGCGTCGACGAAATGGCCGCCGTCCAGCTCCATCCCGTCTACGCCCGCGACATCCTGAGCGAAATCCCGGGCCTCGGCGCCGCCGCCTGGTGGGTCGGCTGCCACCACGAGCGTATCGATGGCAAGGGCTACCCCGGCATGCTCGAAGGCTCCGAAGTGCCCGCCGAAGCCCAGATCATCGGCATGGCCGAAGCCTTCGACGCCCTCACGAGCGAGCGCCCCTACCGCCGCGCCATGTCCCAGGCCGATGCCGTCGAAGTGATGCGCGGCCTCGGTGGCACCCGTTTCGACCCCTACCTGCTGGCGCGCTTCGAAGGCGTCGCCTACCCGTTCGAGGCCTGACGGCGGGCAGCCATCCCGCCCACGCAACCCAGGCACCACCCGCTTCGAAGAAGGCCCGCACCGGCGGGCCTTCTTCGCGCCTTGCCCCCGCACCCCTGCCTCCCACGTCAACCCCGCCCGTTCTCCTCTACAATCCGGCCACAACCGCCAGAGGGGGCCCTGTTGAACACCCGCACCATCTCGATTTCACGCCAGGTCGGCACAGGGGGCGAGGAAGTCGCCCAGGCCGTCGCCAAGCGCCTCGGCCTCCGCCTCATCGATTACCAGGTCATCCAGCGTGCCGCCGAAGATGCCGGCGTCTCCCCCGAAACCGTCAGCGAGGCCGAACACACGCCCTCCCTCCTCACGCGCCTCCTCGAAGCCCTCGCCCGCAACCCCAGCATGCCCGTCGCCGCCTGGGCCGACCCGGTCCCTCTCGCCGCCAGCCCGCTCTTCACCTCGGCCGACTACCGCAAGTTCGTCGAGGACGTCATCCGCGACCTCGCCGACCAGGGCGGCTGCGTCATCGTCGGCCACGCCGCACAGGTGATCCTTCGCGACCGATTCGATACGGTACGGGTGCTGGTCACCGGCTCCACGCCACATCGCGTGCGCCGTATCCGCGCCGGCATGGGCGTCGAGGAAAAGGAAGCCCTCAAGATCATCGAAAGGACCGACAACGAACGGCTGGATTACTTCCGCCGCTTCTACGAAATCGGATGGCTCACTCCCAGCACCTACGACCTCTGCATCAGCACCGACCACCTCACGCCGGAAGCGTGCGCCGAAGTCATCGCGCGGGTGGCCGAGTTGCGTTAGCCCTGCTCGCCCTCGTCGCCCTCCTCGCCTCCGCGGCCTGTGGCGGCGGAGACGATGACGAAGGCGACAATGGCAGCGCCGCCCCGGCCCTCACTGCGGCCGACCTCCTGCCCGACCTCTCCGCCAGGGGCTTCTCACTCGTGCAGTCGGGCCGCGTGCCTGGCGCCGCCGAAAGCCAGGATGCCAGCTTCGCCATCTACGCCAGGCAGGGCGCAGTTAGCCAGGCCCGCGTCGAAGTCAACTTGCACCCGGCGCCCGGGGCAGCCACCGAACAGTTCAACGCCATCGCCGAGGCCCTTCGTAACCCCCCGCCTGACCTCTTTGGGCCCAACGCGACCCAGGCCGATAACCAGGCCGTCTTCCAGGGCGACCAGTCCCGCAGCTACGTGACCACGAAGCCCGATGCCCAGGGCAACCTCGTCTACACCGATGCCTACCGCTTCGGACGCGCCGTCGTCATCGTCTACGTCATCGGCAACGACCAGCAGGCCGCCAGCGAAACCCGCAAAGCCATCGCGGAGCAGATTTCGAGCAAGGCCGGCTGATCGACAGCCCCGGTCACCACGAACCTGCGACCGGCGCGTACAATCCGCGCCGCGCCACCCGCAGGAGAGCCCGATGACCCACCCCACAGAAGAGCGTGCCCGCCGGCTGCCGTTCGCCTTCGCCTCGCTCGACCCCACCGTTCGCCGCGACGTCGCCTACCTCGAAGCCACCGACACCGCCCAGAGCTTCGGCATCCTCTATCGCCCGGCAAACCGCGATCCCAGGACCGCGGTCTACCTGATGCACCCACGGGGCGAGTTCACCCGCCACTACGTTGTCCCGGGGCTGACCGCCCGCGGCTACGCCGTCTTCGGACAGAACAGCCGCTACCTGAACAACGACACCGACATGGTCCACGAGCGGCTTCTGCTCGATATCGCCGCCGGCATGCGCTGGCTCAAGGACCAGGGCTTCGAACGTATCGTCCTCCTCGGCAACAGCGGCGGCGGCTCACTCCTCGGCTTCTACCAGTCGCAGGCCTCTCGCCTGCCCCACAACCGCCTCGCCTCCACCCCCGGCGGCGAACCGATCGACCTCGCCCACGAGCTCATGCCCGAAGGCGACCTCTACATCGCCGTCGCCGCCCACCTGGGCGAAGGCCGCTTCATGCTCAACGTGCTCGATCCCAGCGTCACGAACGAAGCCGACCCCACCAGCTACGACCCGGCATGGGACATGTACAACCCGGCAAACGGCTACCGCCCCTTCCCGGAACCCAGCTCCTACGAGCGCGGCTGGCTCGCCGCCTACCGCGAATTACAGCACGAGCGCTCGCGTCGCCTCGACGCGATCGCCCGCGAGTACCTGGCCGAGCACGCCTACTTCCGCGGCGAACTCCGCTCCGACCGGTACGCCGGGCTTCCTGATGCAACCCGCTCGCTCATCGCGCGGCGCGCCCGGCTCGGCCGCTACATGCTCATCTACCGCACGCTGGCGAACCCCGCCTACCTCGACCCCACCATCGACCCGAGCAACCGCCCCCTCGGGAGCATCTTCTCGCCGGGCGACCCCATCATCGGCAACTACGGTCCTGGCGGGCTCGCGCGCGTGATGACGCCTCGCGGCTGGCTGAGCACCTGGAGCGGCACCAGCTCCCAGGCCGACCTCCCCAACACCATCCACCACGTCACCATCCCCACACTCATCGTGTATGCCGACGGTGATTGCGACATCTTCCCGGCCGAACAGGAAGAGCTGCTCGAGAAGAGCGGAGCCGGCGACAAGCTCCTGCGCGTCCTGCCCTGGGCCGACCACTACCTCTACCCGGTCGGCGAAGAGGGAGCCAGGCTGCCCGACCCGCGCGAACGCCTCATCGACATGATCGTCCCGTGGATCGAGGAGCGCATCGGCGAGCCGTAGCCGGTAATGCCGGCCCGCCACCACCACAATGACGGGCGAGCCCCGACCGTGAGGGAGGGGCCACGCACTCCGGCCACACCCCCGCATCCCTGTCCTTCTGCCACCCCCTCCCACCCCCGGCCACGAGCGAGGTGATACGTACCCCGCACCCACAATCGCGGGTCGGTCCCGGCGCTTGCAATGCGCCCGCCCGGACCGGGGGGTGGCGTGAGGCCGCCATTCCATCGCCGGGCTCGCGGGCACTGACACCTGACCCTTGGCGCTCCGCCCGTTCTGCGACAACCCTCGGCGCATGAGGAGCGATTTCCACCCCGACACCGGGCGCGCCGCCCGTCCCAGCCACCGCACATCACCGCACGTGCGGTCGAATGCGGTGACCATGCGGTGGAATGCGGATCCATGCTGGAAGTTTCTTCGCCTGCACCGCTCAGGACGACGTCGGACGCCGGGGCGCTGCACGTCGCGGCTGTCCGCCCCCTGGCGAGCCCCGACCCGCGAGCCCCGACCGTCAGGGAGGGGCCACGCACTCCGGTCATAGCTTCGCACCCCTGTCCTTCGGTGATCACTCGGAAGTCGATGTCCACATGCTGCCCGTGGTTCCAGCATGTGCGCCGGTCGCAGGCACTTCTACAGAGCCAATTCGTGCTGGTAAAGTTGGGGCCTGGACGTCGTCATCGACCTTCCACCCGGTGCGGGCCGTCCCGCCTACCAGCGCCTCGCCGAAGCCATCCGCGAGGGCATCCTCGGTGGCCGCTTCCGCCCGGGCGAACGGCTCCCTCCCACCCCCACCCACGCCCGCAACCGTGGCCACGCCCGGAACACCGTC
>CAYUVT010000258.1:0-3859 GCA_964448165.1 uncultured Anaerolineaceae bacterium
AGGAACAGCGCAGCGGCGCCAAGCCGGGCCTTGAACCCCAGAATCAACATCGCCGCCGCGCCGATCTCGATGATGATGGTGATGACGAGCAACACCTCCACCATCGGCAGGCCCTTGCTTGCCATGTAACCGGCTGTACCGGCGAAGCCGCCGATCTTGCCGATGCCTGACACGAGGAAAATGAGCGCGAGCAGGATGCGGCCTGCGAGCGGGCCGAACTTATCAATGGTTTTTTGAATGACACATTCTCCGTGTTGTTGGCGATATTGAGAAATGACCGTGCCGAGTGCCGCGGTCTTGTGACTTCGCAAGTCCTTCGGCCTTGAGCGCCGCCCGCAGCACAGGCCGCGTGGCCACGCGACCGAGATGAGCACCCAGCGTCCGTGCAATTCGGTGGAGATGAAATTGAGCCACTCGATGCATGATGGTTAAGGCTTGCCCGCCGTTCCCGTCTCCTGCCCGCCGCCCAGGGCTTTGTAGAGTTGGGCGCTGGTGGAGAGCAATACCCGGCGCACCTGCACGGTGCCCTGCTGGGCGATGAATGCCTCGCGCTGGGCGTCGAGTACTTCGAGATAACTGCTGATCCCCGCCTGGTAGCGCGCGTCGGCGATCTTGAGCCGATCGATCTGGGCCTTTTCCGCCGCTTCCTGGGCCTTGAGCTGTTCGGCAAGCGCATCGCGCGCCGCCAGAAGATCGGCTACCTCGCGGAAGGCCTGCTGGATCGTTTTTTCGTATTCAGCCACGGCGATGATCTTGCGCGCCCCGGCCAGGTCTACGTTGGCTTTGGTGCGGCCGGCATCGAACAGGGGTTGTACGAGACTCGGAGTAAAGTTCCAGGCGTCGCTGCCGGCGTCAAACAGGCCGGAGAGCGTGCGGCTGGCGGTGCCAAACCCCAGGGTGATGCCGATTCGTGGCAGGAAGGCGGCGCGGGCGGCGCCGATGTTGGCGTTGGCGGCAATCAATCTTTGCTCGGCGGAACGTACGTCGGGGCGGTAGAGCAGCACCTCGGACGGCACGTCGACGGCGAGGTCCGATACGATGCCCTGCTCGGTCAAGCGCCGCCCGGCGGGCAGGTTGTCCGGCATGCGGCCGACCAGCAGATTGAGCGCGTTCGCAGCCTGCGCCCGGCTGCGTTCGAGATTGGCGAGTTCAGCGCGAGCGGACTCATAAGCGGCATCAGCCGAGAGAAAATCCAGATCACCGGCCAGCCCCACGTCGCGCCGCATCATCACCAGATTGCGGCTTTCGGACCGGGTCTCCAAGGTGGCTTGGGTGAGTGCCGCGCGTTCCTCCATTTCTTCGAGGGTGAGATAGGCGTTGGCGACATCCGAGATGAGGGACAGCCGGAAAGCCTCGCGCGCTTCTTCGGTGGCGAGGTAGCTCGCCTTCGCCGATTTCGAGAGGTTCTTCACCCGGCCCCAGAAGTCGAGCTCGTATGCCGGCACGGCGAGATTCACGTCGTAGCGCCGGTTGCTGGGGGTCGGGCCAGTGGGGGACAGATCGGCCGGGGTACGCGTCTCATTGCCGCTGCCAGCGAGATTCACCGTGGGAAAGCGGTCGGCGCGGATGACGCCGTAAAGCGCCCGGGCCTCCTCGACGCGGGCGACGGCGATGCGCAGGTCGCGGTTGTGTTCCAGGGCCGTCGCGATCAGCACTTGCAGGCGCGGGTCGGGCAGGAATTGTTGCCAGGTCAGCCCCGCCACCGGACGCGCGCCGGCCGGGTGGACCGTCTGCGGCCATTGCGCCGCGACCGGCGCAGCGGGACGTTCATAGGGGGGACTGAACGAGCAGCCGGAGACGAAGATGAGCGCTGCCGGCAGGGCACAGCGGGCAAACTTACGCACGATCGATCTCCCGATGGGCGCGGGTGAGTCCCGGGAAAATGCGCCGCACTACCACGAAAAACACCGGCACCAGGAACACGGCCAGTAGGGTAGCGGTGATCATGCCGCCCATGACGCCGGTGCCGATGGCATGGCGGCTCTCGGCGCCCGCGCCCGTGGAAATCGCCAGCGGCAGGACTGCGACAATAAAGGCAATGGAGGTCATCAGGATCGGGCGGAAGCGCAGCCGGCAGGCTTCCAGTGTCGCATCCACGAGGCTCATGCCCTGCTGCTGCAGATCGCGCGCAAACGTGATGATGAGGATGGCGTTCTTGCTGGACAGTCCGATGATGGCGATCAGGCCCACCTTGAAATACACGTCGTCGGGCAGCCCCCGCAGATTCACCGCGAGCACCGAGCCGAAGACGCCCAGCGGCACCACCAGCATTACCGCGAAGGGAATCGACCAACTCTCGTAGAGGGCGGCCAGACACAGGAAAACGACGATCAGCGAGATGCCGAACAGCAACGGCGCCTGGACCCCCGATAGGCGCTCTTCGTAGGACGTGGCCGACCACTCGAAGCCGAAGCCCGGCGGCAGCTTGGCTGCAACCTCCTCCATCGCCGCCAGGGCATCGCCCGTGCTGCGGCCCGGTGCGGGGCCGCCGCCAATTTTCATGGACGGCAGGCCGTTGTAACGATCCAGCTTGGGGAAACCCGTCACCCAGTGCGGCGTGGCGAGATCGGACAAGGACACCATCCCGCCCTTGCTGTTCCTCACCGGCAGACGCAGGATGTCCTCGGCGCTGCGCCGGGTGTCGGGTTCCGCCTGCATCTGCACCCTCAACACCCGCCCCTGGCGCACGAAGTCATTGATGTAGGCCACGCCCAGCGCCGATTGAAGAGTGTCGTTGAGATCGGCGATCGATACGCCAAGGCTTTCGGCCTTGACGCGGTCGATGTCCAGCAGCAATTGCGGACCGGCTTCCTGCCCTTCCGGTCGCACGCCAACGAGCCGCGGGTCCTGCGAGGCCATCCCCAAGGCCATGTCACGCGCCTCCAGCAGCTTTTCGCGCCCCTGGCCACCGCGATCCTGCAAGCGGAAGTCGAAGCCGCCTACCGCCGCCAGTTCGGGGATCGGCGGCGGGTTGATGGCGAAGACTATGGCCTGCTTGACGCGGAAGAAATTCATATTGGCTTTGCGCACCAAGGCCTGGGCCGTGCTCTCCGCCGCTGGGCGTTCATCCCAGCCTTTGAGGCGGACAAAGGCGATGGCTGCGTTCTGGCCGCGGCCAAAGAATGAAAATCCGGCGACGCCGATGACACGCTCTACCTCCGGCTGCTCGAGGTAGAACTGCTCGACTTGGGACAGTACCTCCAGGGTGCGTTCGCGGGTGGCGCCCGGGGGCAGCTGGACGAGGTTGATGAAGTAGCCCTGGTCCTCCTCCGGCAGGAAGCTGCCCGGCAGCCTGGCGAACAGCCAGCCGGTGGCGCCGAGGATGACTGCATAGAGCACCAGCGAGCGACCGGCTCTCCCGACCGCGTGGCCGACGCCGGACTGGTAGCCTCGGGTGGTGCGGGCGAAGAAGCGGTTGAACCAGCCGAAGAAGCCGGTTGAAGGCAGCAAGTCGTCTTTGCCAGGTTGATGCTTGAGCAAGCTCGCGCACAAAGCCGGCGTTAAGGTAAACGACATCAGGACCGAGCACAGTATGGTCAGCACCAGGGTCACGGCGAACTGGCGATAGATGGCCCCTGTGGAACCGCTGAAGAAGGCCATGGGGACGAACACCGCGGACAGCACCAGGGTGATGGCGATGATGGCGCCCGCGACCTGATCCATCGATTTGCGCGCTGCATCCCGCGGCGACAATCCCACCGTGCACATGAAGCCCTCGACGATTTCTACGACCACGATGGCGACGTGGCTGGAGAGCGCGTTCTCGCGCTGACGGCGGATCATCTCGAAGCCGTCGATGCCGGGGATGCGCAGGTCGGCGATGAGCAGGTCGGGCGGCTCGCGGCCGACCTCGACCAGC
>CAYUVT010000259.1:0-3744 GCA_964448165.1 uncultured Anaerolineaceae bacterium
CGGCGGAGCCGGGGGCCCGGCGGGGGCCTCGGGCGGGTGCGCACAGGCGATCCCCAGGGCGACGAACGCCAAGGTCAGCCGGCCGTAGCGAGCGATTCCGGCCCGAGGTTCTCGCAGAAGCCGAGGTGCTCTACGCAGCCGCGTGACCGGATTCGACTCGAGCACATCGTTGACGCGGCGCGCGAGGCAATGGACTTCGCGCTGGAATCCTCAAGAGAGGAACTGGAATCCAACCGACTGTTGCTTCATGCACTGGTGCGCTGCCTGGAGATCATCGGAGAAGCCGCCACTCAACTATCAGACGAGACTCGGGAGAGCATGCCGGATGTGCCGTGGGGCGGCATTCGGGGCATGCGGAACCGCCTGATTCATGCCTACTTCAGCGTCGACTCCGATCTTGTCTGGGACACGGTCATTGTCGACCTGCCTCCAGTTGTTGAGGCAGTCCTCCAGTACCTTCAACAGGACGACAGTTCTCCGACCTGACTCCCGGGTGGCGTTAGCCGCGCAGCGGGAAGATGGCGAACGTGCCCAGCGCCTTCGCGACCAGGCGGCCGCCGTTGCGCACCTCGGATTCGAG
The DNA here is from genome assembly GCA_964448165.1 of uncultured Anaerolineaceae bacterium. GTDB lineage: Bacteria > Chloroflexota > Dehalococcoidia > Tepidiformales > Tepidiformaceae > Amarobacter. The sequence goes on from CAYUVT010000259.1 coordinate 581, forward strand.
GAAGGCGACGCGCTTGCCCTTGTTGAGCACCTTCGTCTCGCATTCGAGCGTGCCGTCGCGCACGCCGGCGATGTAGACCATTTTCAACTCGATGGTCGCGCACGACTCATCCTCTTGCAGGCGGGTGTAGAGCGCGGCGCCCATGCCCGTATCGGCCATGGAGTAGAGGACGCCGCCGTGGACGACGCCGTGGGGATTCATGTGGTCGGGCGTGACCGCGATCCGGGCGCGGCTCTGGCCATCGGCGCGCTCGTAGATATCGAGCCCGATGAGTTGCTGGAAGCCCATTGGGGGTTTCGATTCCTTTGGCATGACGGGCGGGATATTACCCTCCCGGCGCGAAACATGGCGCGCCCCCGGCAGTGGCACGCGAAAGATGTCGCCCCCGCCGGCCGCGGCCACGCGCTGCGACGGTAAGGGGCCGGTGGCTCAGGGGCCGGGGGTGGGCGTGCCGAGCGCGTCGTTCACCGCATCGCGGGCCTCGCGGAAGAGGTCCAGGCTCTCGTCGAACCCTTTCGGGAGGAAGGCGAGGACGGTGGGGGCGGCATCGAGGAGGGCCGTAGCGACGCGTGATTCGTCGATCGTGGCGCGGAGGTCCGGTTCGGGGTAGCGCACGAGGACGATGAGGACGACCTGGCAGATGATGACGGCCTTGAGGAAGCCGAAGGCGCCCCCGGAGAGGCGGTCGAGGACGCCCAGGTTCAGGATTTCAGCGGTGCGCTTGAGGAGGTGCGCGCCGACCTGCCCGAGGATGATGACCCCGGCGAAGATGGAGAGGAACGAGAGCACGGCCGCGAGCGTGTCGTTCGTGATGATGGGCTCGACCTTGGGGTACATGTCGTCGTACAGGACGCCCGCGATGGGGATGGCGAGGACGACCGCCGCGATCGAAACGAGCTCGCGGATGAAGCCGTTGGCGTAGGCGCGCCAGGTGGAGAACGCGATGACGGCGAGGATGGCGAAATCGAGCCAGTTCACGTGGCGCTCAGGGTGGGGTCCGGGGCGGCAACGCTCAAGGGCGGGTGGCCGTTGGCGGGTGGCCCGGGTGACCGGCCGGGCTTGAGCCCGGCAGCAGGGAGACTTGCGGCGGGACGCGCAGCGGCAGGCCCCTATGGAGTGAAGCCGACCTTCCAACGGTCGCGGAGGATAGAACCGGGCTCGCCGAAAGTCAGCCGCACGGTGCCAAGGAGTTGGTCAAAGTCGCGGAACGCGAAGCTCACGAAGGAGCTCGCCCCCTGGCCGATATCACCGGTAGGCGACGTGCCTGTCTCTGTGCCGCTTCCCGACGGTGGCACGGTCGTGCCGTCGGCAAGGGTGAGCGTGAACCCGTCCGCGGCCGGGAAGTATCCGGTCATCGTGAAGGCGATCTGTCTGACACTGGGGTCGGAGAACCAGAGGCCTGTCACGTTCAACGGGTCCCCGCCGGATGCAGCGGCGATGTCGCCTGAATCTACGGCTGCTCGTTCGCCTCGCTTTCCGGTCACGCCTTGCCGCGACAGAACGGCGTCAAGGCGGATGTCAACCCAACGCGTGGAACTCCCACCCGGAGCGGGCGAGGCGATGAACTCCGTGAACTGGATCTCAAGGGGTGTGCCGAAATCCGTCGGCGGGAAGGAGAAGGTCACCGGTTCGCCCGCGCCGCCGGCTATCCGTGGGCCGAACACGGGACCCCCATTGACGCTGGCGCCCACGAGCGAGGGAAGCGCGAGCTGCTCAATTCCCGGGGGGCCCTCCAGGGCCACGGTCACGAGCGTTTCGGTGGTGGAGCGCGTCGCGCTCAGCGGCCGGACGGTGACGCCCTGCGCTTCGGCCGGGTCGCCGGGCGAAAGCGTCTCAACACGCAACGCCCTGGCCAGGTCGGCGGGTGGCTTGAGTTCGAGCACCCAGTCGCCCGCGATGCGGCGGGTCCCCTGGCCGTCATCGACATCGACGAAGGAGATGACCATCTTGACGGGGCCAACAGCGCTGACGGGACGCAGCCGCTGGATCGTCGCGGGGCCATTGGCGATGAGCACGATGCTTGCCGTGAGGTCGGCAGGCGCCAGGTTCCCGGACACGAACGCCTTGGCCGGGCTGACCCGGGTCACCTTGTTCGGGTCTGCGCCAGCGACGCGTGCGGCGAGTTCGACGAAGGTGGCTGTCCCGCTGAACTCGGCTCCGGATACGGCGAGGGTGACACCGCTGGATTCCGCGGTCACGTCCTGCGGGGAGGTCAGCGGCGGTGCGCTGCCGCCCTGCCTGTCGTCGCCTGAGAAGGCGAGGACGATGGAGACTGCCAGCACGGTGGCGATGGCGGCAACGGCGCCAACCTGGAGTACGCGGCGCATCAGTGTCCCGCTCCATTGAAGTAGCCGGCCGTTGCGTTGTAGTCCATTGCTCCCTCAACATACGCGCCGTACCATGCCGTTGTATTGACTGCACAATCGTTCGCGTTTTCGCAAAGGAAGGTAAAGCCTTCACCTTTCCCGCCTGGCCGGACGTATAGGTCGCCAAAAGAATACTGAGCCCTGGACACCCAACCATTGTTGCTATCCATAGAGAAACCAGGCTCGATGCTGCTACTGGACCGAGTGAGCCAGCCGCCAAACCACGAGGGGTAGGCCCCCATGTGCCAACCATAATAGGCCCAGCCGGTCGATGGTATCGCGGCGGAGAACGAGACCTGAGGAACTGCAACAAGGTAGCCGTTCCAGTTTTGCCAGTAAAACTGCGTCGTCCGATAGGAGTAGTTGTACGTCCCGTGGTTGTTCCTGAGGTAGTACTGCATGGAGAACCAACTGTACGCCTTGGAGGTTCCGGGGGCATTCAGAGACGCTGCGGCGACCAGGATAGCAGCCTGCGCGATATCCGGATCATGGTTCTTCTCCTTGCGAGCAGGCCATAGCGCTGGGCGACATGCGCCTTCGCTGCCTCTCCGGATCTTGCGACCGTGCTTTCGCGCCCTCAATCCCTCTCTTCGGCTCCATCCGATCGGCTCTAGGCATTCGTACCCGTCTCGGCGGAAGCCCACCAGACCGCCAGCGCGGTCCGGTTATCCACTCCGGCTTTGTGCATCGCGTTGGCGAGGTAGTTCTTCACCGTCGCTTCGGAGAGCCCCGTTTCGAGGGCGACCTGGCCGTTCGTCTTGCCCTGGGCCACCAGCGCGACCACCTCGCGCTCCCGTG
>CAYUVT010000260.1:0-3713 GCA_964448165.1 uncultured Anaerolineaceae bacterium
GGCCAGCATGGCTCACCGCTGACTACCTGGCGCTTCATCGCGATGACGTGGAACAACAAAAGTACCCGCCCTGGGCCGACCAGTGGGCTGCATATGGCCTGGGAGAAATGGCGACCTGGCACCTGAAAGACCACCACATCGACTATGCCCGCAGCCTGGCCGAACGATTCGGGTTGCTTGTGCGCGTCGAGTCTCAACGGCGCGACAACACGCTCTCGAAGCTGATTCACGGTCGCCAGGCCCGCGCCGCCGGCATGGGCACCTGGGTCGAGGGCCTCACCGCGCTCCATCGCCTCGCCGCGTCCGATCCTCGTATGCGCGACCTCGAACCAAAGATGGCCGAACGCATCGCCTGTGGCGCGGGCATGCTGGCCGCCAGGCAATACTCCCCCGCCGAAGCCGCGACCTACGGTGAGCCAACTCGTGTCGAGGGCGCCTGGTTTACTGTGGGCATAACGCGCATGGACGATCAGCAGCACGCGCTCTCCGGGCTGCTTTATTCGGCGCCGATCATCGAGGGGGTGAAGCCCGAGTGAGCGAGGTTCTCCGCATCGCGGCCACCATGTTCGTTGCGATCAGCCCTGCAGCCGTCGCCGTAGCAGTGGAGAGGCCTGGCCTGCGCCTCCCCGCGCGGACGGCCATGCTGGCCGCGATTGTCGCAATAGTCGTCTATGCCAGTGCCGCGATCGGGGCCGACTGGCTGCTCGAAGCGATCGACATCGAACCCGAGACGTTCCGCGTCTCGGCAGGGCTCGTGATGGCCGTCGGCGGGGTGTTCGCCATCTGGTCCGGCTCCGCCGCCTGCGGTGGCGAATTCGATTCACGCTGGAATGCGATCTTCCCGCTTGCACTGCCGATTCTCATATCGCCGGCGGGGCTCGCCGCGGTCATCAGCCACTCCGCCGATGGGCACAGCGGCGCCGCAATCGGCGCGGCCGCGGTAGCAGTCGGGCTCGCTGCCCTGTCCGTCGCGGCGCGGCTGGGCCGGTTCCGGGCCGCCGCCGATGGAATCGCCCGGGTGAGCGGCGCCCTGCTCATCGCCTTCGCGGGCGCGATGATCGTGGACGGCGTCCGGGCGGTGTGAGCCGTGGCCTTGCAGAACCGCGTCGATCCCTTCGGTGTGATTCACGCGGCCACCGCGCGCGGCACGCTCATGGGCAACCGCGGCGGGTGTATGCACACCAGCGACCGGCGGCTCGCCGGACGCCCCTGGGTGAGTAACCGCTGGATTGCGTGCAGGCTCGAGTTCCGCGGGTGGCACCGCGAGGTGATGCAGCCGGGCCGGTACACCGAGCTGTTCTTCCTCGACGAGGCAACCGCGTTCGCGGCAGGGCACCGTCCCTGCATGCTCTGCCGCAACGCCGACGCCCGCCAGTTTATCGATGCCTGGTGCGCCGCGAACCGCCATGGCAAACCGCTCGATGGCGTCAGCGACCTGGATCGCGCCCTCCACGCCGAGCGTGTGGACTCCCGCACCCACCGGCAACGCACCCTTCGGATTCCCGTCCGCGACCTGCCCGATGGCGCCATGCTCACGCTCGACTCCGCTCCCGGTACTCCACTGCTTGCCTGGGACGGTGCGCTGTGGCCATGGAACTTTGCCGGCTACGGGCAGCCGCTGGCTCCGCGCGATTCCCTCCTGAGCGACGGGGGAACGTTGCTTACACCGCCCTCCGTCGTGGAAGCTTTTCGGGCGGGCTACCGGCCGGCGGTTCATCCGTCGCGCGGTGCCGGCAGGGGAAGATCCTGACACCCGCCGACCCGCGCCTTACACTCGGGTTACACCTGACATCCTGATTCGACCGGAGACAAACCTATGTCCGGCCATTCCAAGTGGTCGACCATTAAGCGCGCGAAAGGCGCGAATGACGCGAAGCGAGGTGCCCTCTTCACCAAGCTCTCCCGCGAGATCATCCAGGCTGCCCGGCAGGGCGGTGGCGACCCGTCGATGAACTTCAAGCTGCGCCTGGCCGTTCAGCGCGCCAAGGCCGCCAATATGCCCCACGACAACATCGACCGGGCAATCGCAAAGGCAACGGGCGCCGGGAGCGAGGATAACCTGGACGAAATCACCTACGAGGGCTACGGCCCCGGTGGTACTGCCATCCTGGTTTCGGCGCTGACCGACAACCGGAACCGGACGGTCTCCGAGATTCGCCACCAGTTCAGCCGCGCGGGTGGGAGCCTCGGCGAGACAGGCTCCGTGGGCTGGCAGTTCGAGGCCAAGGGACTGATCACGGTCCCCGTCAACTCCAGGGATCCCGAAGAGCTTGCCCTCCAGGCGATCGATGCCGGCGCCGAGGATGTCGAGCTCCAGGGAGACGTCGTCGAAGTGCGGACCGACCCATCAAGCCTCGAGGCCGTGCGCAGGGCGCTCGAAGCCGCCGGGCTCGAAGTCGAAAACGCCGATTTCGCCATGGTCCCAAAAGTCACCGTGGAGCTCGATGAGAAGGCCGCTCACCAGGCCCTGCGGCTCATCGAAGCGCTCGAAGACCTGGAAGACGTACAGCGCGTCTATTCAAACGCCGATTTCAGCGACGAAGTCCTGGAAAGCTACGCGGGCTAACGCGCTAACGCGCACCGGTCAGGCCAGTTTCATCAGCAAAACGGCCGCGTACAGCGTGGTGAAAAGGGCGGCGGTGCTGATCAGCTGCGTCACGGCGAATACTCCATCCCGGTGTATTCAGTCCAACGGCCGGGGCGGGGCAAAAGTTCCGTGAGGGGGTAGAACCGGTGACCAGCGCCACTGCCCCGGCCGTTTCACCACCCAGCATGCGCCACCGCCGCGGTCCTTTCTGTTACTTCGTTCACGCTCACGAGGAATGCGGGCTCATTCCGCCCGCTCCGGGCACCGGGGCCGGTCGCACGTCGCACCCGAACACGCGGCTGAAGTGGAACACAAAGGCCTCGCTCACCTCTTCGAAACCGGCCTGTTTGCCGAGCTCCGCGGCCATGCTGGTCATCTCCACGTTCTCCATGCCGCACGGGTTGATGAGCGCGATATGGCTCATGTCGGGATCGATGTTGAGCGCGATGCCATGCATCGTCACGCCCCCGCGTACGTTCAGGCCCGCCGAGGCGACCTTGCCTTCTCCTACCCAGACCCCCCTGCCCATCGCCGACCGCTCCCCGCGGAGGCCCCAGTCCGCCAGGACACCGATGACCGTGTCTTCGAGTCCTGTCAGGTAATCCAGTACCCCGATGCCCCACCCGCGGAGGTCGATGATCCCGTAGGCGACGAGCTGTCCGGGGCCGTGATACGTAATGTCCCCGCCACGCTCGGTCTGGACGATTTCGATACCGTACTGGTGCACCAGGTTTTCGCTCACGCGCAGGCTTGGCACGGGGTGGCTCCGGCCGAGCGTGAACACCGGCCGGTGTTCCGTCAGCAGGAGTGTGTCTGTTCCGGCGCCACCGCGGCGCTGCGCCTGCAATCGCTGCTGAAGCCGATGCACCTCGCCGTAGCTCGTGGTACCGAGCTGGTAGACGGAAACCTTGCGCGACGTGTCCGGCACCTCTGGATCTCCCGTGGCATTCACGATGCCAGCAGCCCGTACGGTTCCTCCACCAGGCAACGCACCCGTGTGAGGATGCGCGCTGCCTCCGCCGGACCGAGACGGGAGCTGTCATACACCATCGTAACGTTCGTATGGCCCGACCCGTCGATCGCGCCCATCGAGGCCGCCAGGGTTTGCCCGGCGTCCAGCGGCGGC
>CAYUVT010000261.1:0-3654 GCA_964448165.1 uncultured Anaerolineaceae bacterium
AGGGACCTCCTAAGCAAGCGCGCCGAGCACGGCGGCGGTGTGTTCGCCCAGGCGGGGCGGGCGGCTGATGATTGCGGGCGTTTCGGAGAGGCGGTACGGCGGCCCGGGGAATTCGACCGGGTTGCCGGCCGGCGCTTCCGGGAGGGTGACGTACCACTTGCGATCGCGGAGCTGGCGGTTCTCGGCAAGGTCTTTCGGGGTGGAGACAATGCCGACGAGGAGGCGGCGTTCCTGGCCCTCTTCGTAGGCCTGGCGGGCTGTCTTTTCCGCGAAAAACGCGGAGATGAGCTCGTTGACGTGGGGCAGGAGGGGGATGAACTTCGCGGCATCTTCGGGCGTGCTCATCAGCTGGGTGAGCCAGCCCATGTTCAGGTTGGAGATGAGAGTTTTGTAGGGTTCCTCATCCAGGTCACCGGCCTTGCCTTCCTCGCGCATCCAGTCCACGAGGTCGGGCAGGTCGCCACCGGCGGGGGCGATGATGTAGAGGACGATGTAGCCGTCCTTCACCTTCAGCGTGCCGGAGCCGGGGATGGCGATGGGAAGGCCACCGGCGCCGCCCATTCTCACGCGGTTCTTTTTCTGGAAGTCCCAGGTTTGCATGGCGGTTTCCTGGGACATGGAAATCGCTTCCTGGGCCGAGACATCGACAAGCTGGCCCTGCCCGGTTGCCTCGGCGTGGAGGAGGGCGATGAGCGTTCCCTGGGCAGCCTGGATGCTTGCCGAGACATCGGCCTGGTGGCCGTAGATCATGTTGGGCGGGTCGGCTGGCTCCCCGGCGAGCGTCATGATGCCGCCCATGGCCTGGCCAACGATGTCGCTGTAGGCCCAGGAAGCGTGGGGGCCGGTCTGGCCGAAGCCGGTAACCGACGTGTAGACGAGGGAGGGCTTTGCGGCGTGCAGGTCGGCATAGCCAAGGCCGCGGGCAGCAAGATAGCCGACCGGGTTGTCTTCGAGCACGATGGCAGCGGTGAGGGCAAGCTTGCGGGCGGATTCGCGGCCTTCGGGGGTCTCCAGGTCGAGCACCACGGACTTCTTCGACGTGTTGTGGACCCAGAACGCGAGGCTTGCATCGGGATTGCCTTCGTAGCCGGCGAGGAACGGTGCGGAGTTGCGCTGACGGCCGCCGCCGGGCGGTTCGACCTTGATGACTTCGGCGCCCAGGTCAGCAAGGAGCCGGCCACAGTACGAGCCGATTTCGTCGGTGAACTCCACCACGCGGACGCCCGCGAGTGCCTGTTCGGTCATTTGGCTAGTCTCCGGGGATGGCGGTGACGCGTGCCTGGAGGCCACCGCCGATGATGCTGGCGGCCTGGGCCACCATGTCGTGAAGGATATCCGCGGCCGGGCGGACACGGTTGAGCATGCCCGAGACCTGGCCGGCGGCGTTCATGAGCAGGTCTTCGCGCCCTGCTTTGCGGATGGAGTAGACCAGGTCCTGGATGAGGAGTCCCTGGAGGCCCATGGGGAGGGCCTGGAGGCCCGAGGCTTCCCAGGCTTCGATGAGCGGGTTGTTGATGTTGCGCATGGTTTTGCCGCTGTAGAGGCGGGTGATCTTCGTATCCTCATCTCCGGCGGCGAGCACCCGTTGCTTCTGCGTTTCGGGCTGGTTGGCCTCTTCGGCGACGAGGAAGGCGGTTCCGCACCATACGCCAACGGCGCCGAGGGCGAGCGCGGCCGCGATGCCCCGGCCGTCGGCGATGCCGCCGGCGGCGATCACGGGGGTTGGCGCGACGGCATCGACGACCTGGGGGATGAGCGCCATGGTGGCGATTCGGCCGGTATGGCCCCCGGCCTCGGTGCCCTGGGCAACGACGGCGTCGGCACCCGCCGCGGCCACGCGCTTTGCATTCTTCACATTGCCCACCAGGCAGAGGACCCTGGTGCCGTTGGCCTTGAGGCGGTCCATCCACTGGGCGGGGCTGCCCAGGCCGCTGGCGAAGACCGGGACCTTCTCTTCGATGACGACTTCCATTTGCTCATCGGACATGCCGCCGGAACGCGGGCGGGTGGCGACAGGGCGGGGGTCGCGGGGCGCCTCTTCCCAGGGGACCCCGAGGCCTTCGGCGATCTTGCGGAGGCCAGCGCGGGTTTCGGCGGGGATGAGCGCGCGGGGGTCGGGTGGCATTTCGCCGCTGGCGGCGCCACCCATGAAGTTCGAGGGCAGGAGCAGGTCGACGCCGAAGGGCTTGTCAGTCATCGAGCGGACCTTTTGAATTTCTTCGCGGAGGCGGTCCGCACTGAACCCGGCGCCGCCAATGACGCCGAGTCCGCCGGCATTGGAGACCGCCGCGACGAGCGGCGCGGTAGCGACGGGGCCACTGATGCCGCCGGCGACGGGCCCCATGCCCGCCAGGATGACCGGGTATTCGATTCCCAGCATGTCGCAGAGCGCGGTGCGCAACACAGGTCGAGCCATGTCGATACTCCAAGGGAGGTCGGGGCCCGAGTATACGTGAGTCGGGCGAAGGCGACAGGAAAACTGGCTGTTTGCGCCGCAACCGGGGCGGCGCGGGCCGGCGGGCCGGGCAGAGGAGTAGACCCGCGGCGGCGCGAAGGCGAAACTGGGAAGAATGAACACGCCGGTAACGCCCTACGTCCTTGCGGGGCGCATCTTTTCGATCATTGGCATGGCATTCACCGCGGCCTGTGCGATCCTGCTCTTCATCATCCCGGAGTGGTGGTGGGGGCTGGCCGCAACGTTGGCGTTCTTCCCATTTTTCGGGCTGATCGTGCTGGTGGAGCGGTACCAGGCAAAGCACGGGATGATCGGGCCCGAAATCCCCACCGACAGTGGCGAAGACTAGGCTTGCCCTTGCCGCGGGCATCGCCGGACTGGTGCTCGTGGGGTGTTCCGATGCGAGCGAGGCAGGCGACTCGGCGCTCGACCGGTACCTCTGCGAACAGGATGACCTCGACGGCCGGTTCTTGCAGCTGGTTTCCGGAGCCTTCTCTGGTGACGACCTCGGTGGGCTCGGCCTGGACCCCGGGGAGCGAAAACGGGAGTACCGGGCTGCGGGCATGCTGCGCGGGCGGTTTGTGTTCTGGAAGGAGAGCCTGCCGCGGCCCCCATTCGACCCGCCGGTGAACGTGGTTTGCCAGGTGCTGGTCTTCGAGACGGCAGCGCAGGCGGCGGCCTGGGTAGCGGGGCTCGACGCGGACGCGGCGGACGTCGCGGCATCGGGCATCATGTGGCTCCCTGGCGCGGCGCGTGAGGTACAGGAGATTGAGCCAATCGCCGGAGGCCGGGCGTTCCGGGTGACGGCCGAGGAGGGGCCAGCCCGGGTGACGCTCATCGCCACCTACGAGGCAGAAGCGAACATCGTCCGGAGCGTGTTCGCGGGTGACCGGGAAGGCACAGTCACGGAGGAGTATGTGCGGGCCATCCGGGAGCGGCAGGAGCAGCGGCTGGCGGGAAAGTGAAACAGGCCGGCTAACGCCGGCCTGCTGGTGATCCGCGAGGATTGCTCGAGCGCTATTTCGGCTCTTCCTTGATTTCGATATCGGTGATGATGACCGGCTCGGTGGGCTTGTCGCCTGCGCCCGTAGGCACTTTGCCGATGGCATCGACAACTTCCTGGCCGCTGACGACCTTGCCAAAGGGGTAGTACTTGTTCACGGTCGGGTTGTCGAAGTCGAGCGAGGGATTGTCCTTCA
>CAYUVT010000262.1:0-3628 GCA_964448165.1 uncultured Anaerolineaceae bacterium
TCAGCAGCCGGGTCGTGTCGAACGGGTTGTAGATCTCCTCGTCCTTGATCATCCCATCCGCGTGGATCCCCGCCCGGGTGACGTTGAAGTTGTCGCCGACGAAGGGCAGCCGCTGGTCCACCACCTCGCCGATCTCCCGGTAGTAGTCCGCGATCTCGCTGATCACCGTCGTGTCCATCCCGTGCGTCTCGCCGGTCAGCCCAATAAGCCAGAACACGAGCGCCTCGATTGGCGTGTTGCCGCTTCGTTCGCCGATTCCCAGTAGCGTCCCGTTGTTCGAACTCGCGCCGTAGAGCCAGGCCGCCACCGCGTTCGAGATGATCGCGTTCAGGTCGTTCTGCCCGTGGAACTCCAGCGCCTCCGATGGCACGCCGCCTTCGGTCTTCAGCAGGTGGGTCAGCCGGGGGATGCCGCGCGGCAGCGCCGCGTGCGGGTCGGGCACGCCCACGCCCATCGTGTCCGGGTAGCGCACCTTCACCTGGATGCCCGCCTGCCGCCCGCGCTCCATCAACGCCCGCACGAACGGCAGCACCACGTGGTAGAAGTCGGCACGGGTGCTGTCCTCGATGTGGCAGCGCGGGACCACGCCATCGGCCAGCGCCGCGTCCACCACCTCCAGGTAGCCCGCGACCACCGCTTCGCGCGTCGAGTTCAGCTTCTTGAAGATGTGGTAGTCGGAGATAGAGGTGAGGATGCCCGTCTCCTTCAGCCCCGCCGCCCGCACCAGCGCGTAGTCCGCCATCGTGCCGCGGATCCACCCGGTGATCTCCGGGAAGCGGTAGCCCAGCTCCCGGCAGCGCTCGACCGCCTCGCGGTCCTTCGTTGTATACAGAAAGAACTCCGACTGCCGGATCATCCCCTCCGGCCCGCCCAGGCGGTGCAGCAGCCCGTACAGGTGGACGATCTGCTGCACCGTGTACGGCGCCCGGCTCTGCTGCCCGTCGCGGAAAGTCGTATCGGTGATCCAGATGTGTTCCGGCGGATCCAGCGGCACCGGTTCACGTTCGAACTGGACCAGCGGCGGCATGGTGTAGGGGAAGGCGTCCCGGAAGTAGTCCGGCCCGTCCTTCGAAGCGTGGGCGCCCGGGGTGGTGTAGTTCAGCCACCTTGCTGTCATTGTGCTGCGGTCCTCCGTCTGTGGCGGTGTGATTGTATACAATCACACCGGACGGCCGGTGACTAGCCCGAAATTGCCAATACCGCGGGCCCCGGCCATAGCCGCGGAGCCCCTGCTCCCGGCGGTCACGCTCGGATGCTCCACCTGTTACTGTTCCGCCATGGCCCTCCCTCACCTCGTCCTCACCATGGGCGACCCTTCAGGCATCGGCCCGGAAGTGGTCGCCAAAGCCCTCGCCCGCCCCGGGGTCCACGAGCTCGCGCGCGTCACGGTCATCGGAGATGGCCCCCTCCTGCGTGCCTGGGCCGCCCGGCTCAACCGCGACCTCGCTGTCCCCGTGATCGAGACGGTGGAAGCACCCGCTGGCGGCTACCCTGTCGGTACGCTTTGTGCCGATTCGGCCCGGGCCGCCCACGGCTGGATCGAACGCGCCGCCCGCATGTGCCTCTCCGGCGAAGCCGACGGCATGGTCACTGCCCCGGTGAACAAGGAGGCCTTCCGTCTCGCCGGCATCGCCGATACCGGCCACCAGGAAGTCCTCCAGCGTCTCAGCGGAGCGCCGTACGTCGCCACCATGCTCGTCTCGGGCAACCTCCGCTGCATGCACCTCTCCACACACAAGCCTCTCCGCGAGGCCTGTGCCTACGTCACCCGCGCGAACGTCCTTCGCGCGATCGAACTCACCCACGCACACTTCGTCCGCTGGGGCTTTGCCAGTCCCCGCATCGCTGTCGCCGCCCTCAACCCGCACGCCAGCGATAACGGCCTCATCGGGCGCGAGGAGCTCGATGAAATTGCCCCCGCTATCGCCGATGCCCGCGCCCGCGGCGTCGACGCAACCGGGCCCCACCCGGCCGACTCGGTCTTCAACCACGCCATCGCCGGTCGCTACGACGTGGTCGTCGTCATGTACCACGACCAGGGCCACATCGCGATCAAGGTCCACGGCTTCGAACGGAGCGTGAGCGTGAACCTCGGCCTTCCCTTCATCCGCACATCGGTCGATCACGGGACCGCCTTCGATATCGCCGGCCAGGGCATCGCCGACGCCACCAGTATGGTCGAGGCAATCCGCCTCGCCGCCTCGCTCGCAACCGGTGCGCGCCTGTCCTGATGTTTTGTGAGGCCGGTGCCCTAAGTACTACCCTACATCCATGAAGAAGACGAGCGTCTACCTGTCCGACGAGGCTCGGGAACGGCTTGCCCGGCTCGCCGAGCGCGAAGGCAAGTCGCAGGCGCTCCTCCTCCGCGAAGCCCTGGCCCTGTACGACGCGTCGCACCCGGACAGGGAGTTCGAACTGTTCGATGCCTTCAAGCACATGGATCTCCCGCCGCTCCCGGACTTCAAGACGCCCCAGGAATTCCAGGACTGGCTCGATACCGAGGGACTCAAGGGATTTTGCGAAGATGGCCTGGAAGAGTTGGCTTATCGTCGACACGGGCCCGATCATCGCCCAGGCTGAGCGGGTCCACCCGTACAAGGCTGCCGCGCGCAGCATCCTTCTCTCCGAGCCCGCAGTGCCGATTCTCACGCCGATGGTGGCCGCCGAGATTGACTACTTCTGACGCGTCGTGCAGGTTTGGGAGGGAGCAGGACCTTCCTGCGTGATCTGGCTGCCGGTCGATACGAAGTGCCCTGCCTTGAGCCAGCCGATTACCTCACCGCGCTCGCACTGAACAACCGCTACGCGGACCTCAACGTGGGACTGGCCGATCTCTCCATCGCGATCCTCGCCGCGCGCCACCGCACCAATCGCATTCTCACCTTCGATCAGCGCCACTTCCGCCTCATCCGGCCCCTCCACGGCGGCACGATCACGCTCTTCCCCTTCGATGAACCAGCATCGTGAACTCTGGTACAATCAGCTCGTGCCCAGCCAGTTTCCGTCTCCGGTGATACCAACCCCGCGTCAATCACGCGGGGCTGCCATTTAGCGGCGCCTTTCCCCCTTCCTGCTTCCCCGTTCGCACCCGTGCCGTACCCTCGTGAAAGGAAAGGACATCCCGCGCCATGCCAACCGACCGCGTCCAGCTCTACGACACCACCCTCCGCGATGGCTCCCAGATGGAGGGCATCTCCCTCTCCGTCGAGGACAAGATTCGTATTACGAAGAAGCTGGATGAGCTCGGGCTGGAGTGGATCGAAGGTGGCTTCCCGGGTTCGAACCCCAAGGATGCTGAGTACTTCCGCCGCCTCCGCGAGGTGAACCTGCGCAATGCCAGGGTCAGCGCCTTCGGCGGCACCCGCAAACCCAATATCACCTGCGAAACCGACGCCAACATCCAGAGCCTCGTCGCCGCCGAGACCCCGGGCGTCACCCTCGTCGGCAAGGCCAGCATGTACCAGGTCCGCGAAATCCTCGAAACCAGCGCAGAGGAAAACCTCGCGATGATCGCCGACACCGTCTCCTACTTCAAGAAGCTCGGCAAAACCGTCTTCTTCGATGCCGAGCACTTCTTCGATGGCTTCTTCGATGACCCGGACTACTCGCTCCAGTGCCTGGCCACCGC
>CAYUVT010000263.1:0-3594 GCA_964448165.1 uncultured Anaerolineaceae bacterium
GACAGGCGAGTGGCCGGTGAGCATCCTGCAGTACCACATCACGGTAACGCTCCCTGAGGGGGCCAGCGTCTTCGCGGTGTGTTACCAGGGGTACGCCAATTCGGACGAACAGTGCCCCGCTTCGACCGCGGGCAATGTGGCGAGCTTCGAAAGCAATCGCGAGCTTTCGTGGACGGAGCAGGTGACCATCGCCGTGGGCTGGCGCGAAGCGGTGGTCGCGGTGGCGCCGCCCATGCTCGAAGATCGGCTCACCGCCGGCGACCTGTTCACACTCGATGTGGCGGAATGGGCGGGACTGGTGCTGAGCTTCATTGTGGGCGTGGTCCTCGTGGGCTCGGCGTGGTGGACCCATGGGCGTGACCGCGCGTACACGTCGATCTACTACCTCACCCAGAACCCGGAGGAGCACACGAAGCCGCTGTTCGGGCGCCAGCAAGTTGTGGTGGAGTACCTGCCGCCAGAAGACCTGAAGCCCGCCCAGATGGGCGTCTTGCTCGACGAGCGCGCCGACACGCTCGATGTGACCGCGACCATCGTCGACCTGGCGGTCCGCGGTTACCTGCACATCACCGAGCTTCCCAAGAAGGGCTGGTTTGGCAGCAACGACTGGAAGCTCACGAAGAAGCAGGAGGCGAACGGCCTCAACGCCTTCGAACGCAAGGTGTTCACGTCGTTGTTCGAGTCTGGCGATGAGGTGGAGCTTTCGGACCTGCGCTACAAGTTCGCGGCCGACCTGGCGAAGGCCAAGGAACTGATCTACGACGATGCCATGCAGCGGAAGTGGTTCAGCATGAAGCCCGAGTCGGCGCGCGGGATGTGGGTGCTGGTGGGCCTGGCGTTCCTGTTTGCCGGCGCAGGCCTGGCGGCATTCTCCGGGCTCTATTTGGGCCGGGCGCTCATGCCGGTCGGCCTCATACCGGCGGGACTGGCCATGCTCATCCTTTCGCGCTCGATGGCCCGGCGGACCGCAGCGGGAAGCGAGATGCTCCGGCGCGTTCTCGGCTTCCGGCTGTACATCGCCACGGCCGAAAAGCACCGCCAGGAGTTCAACGAGCAGCAGAACATCTTCGCCCGGTATCTGCCGTTCGCGATCGTCTTCGGCTGCGTTTCGAAGTGGGCAAAGGCGTTTGAGGGGCTCGACGACCAGGTCCAGCAATCGACATCTTCGTGGTACTCCGGCTCCGGCCCGTTCCGGGTCGCAGCTTTTTCGAGCGGGTTGCAGACCTTCTCGAGTTCGGTATCGAGCACGCTGGCAAGCACCAGGTCGAGTTCCGGGGGATCGGGGTTCTCGGGCGGATCGAGTGGAGGAGGCGGAGGCGGCGGCGGCGGGGGCAGCTGGTAGCCGTTACCTCCCGCGTGAAGTGGCGTTAGCTCAACGAGGCGGCTTGCACTACTAGAACGCCTGTTCTATTCTCCACGCCCATGCCGCTGTTCTACGAAGGAGACGCCATGCAAACCTCTCTGAATCACCTCCAGGTCAACGTGCGGAAGGAGAACCTCCCGTTCTATCGCGACCTGATGTCGTTCCTGGGCTGGACAACGCTGATGGACCAGCCCGAGTTCTTCGGCGCGGGGGCCATCAACGGCGCAAGCCTCTGGTTCATCGGGGAGATCAAGGATACCGCCAACGACTACGACGGCCCGGGCGTGAACCACATCGCCATCGGAGCGCAATCGGAGGCGGATGTGGACGCGACCGTGGCATACCTGAAGGGGCGGGGGGTGGCGGCGCTGTTTGAGACCCCTCGCCACCGGCCAGAGTTCTCCCACGGGCCGGACCAGACCTATTACCAGGTGATGTTCGAATCGCCCGACCGGGTGCTCTTCGAGGTGGTGTACACCGGCCCGAAGGCCAGTTGAGCCAGGCCTACCGATTCAGCCAATCGCGGAGCCTGTGGGGGACGTTGGTGATGATCCCGTCGACACCGGCTGCCACCACGCGCTCCCAGTCGGCAGCCGAGTCGGCTGTCCAGCACCAGACGGTCACCTGGCGGCGCTTCGCTTTCTCGATGAGGGCCCGGTCGACGGCCGCGTGGTGGACCGAGATGGCCTGGCCGTTGCGCTTCAACAGGGCTCCGAGCAGCCGGTCAACGCCGTCGCCTGAAACCGGGGGCGTGATGATGGCCGCGGAAACGCGCGGCTCGGTGTTCCGGGCTCGCTCCACCATCTCAGGGTTGAAGGAGTGGATGGCAGTCCAGGCCTCGGCGCCGTGCCGCTTGATGACGTCGACCACAGCATCGACGCAGCGCTGGTCCTGTGCCGGGTCGTCTGGGGTAGCCTTCAGCTCACACATCACCGTGAGGCGGCCGGCCACCAGGGCGAGCACCTGGTCGAGGGTGGGCACGGGTTCGCCGCCGCCGGCGTCGGCGGCCTGGAGTTCGGCGAGCGTCTTTTCCCGTACCGGGCCGCTGAGGTTCGTCGTGCGGTCAACGGTGTCGTCGTGCATGAGGACTGGTACGCCATCGGCGCAGAGCTGGACATCGATTTCCATGGCCTCGGCGCGGGCATCGAGGCAGGCACGGACCCCGGCGAGGGTGTTTGCCGGCGCTTCGCCAGCGGCGGCGGCGTGACCAATGACGAGGACGTAGGGTTTCATGGCCGCACTGTACTGCCGGGGCCGGGTTCGCGGCACCGCCAGGCCCTCGCCTGTGTGAGGCGGATCACGCTCCCGGTGGGTGCTCTTCAGGTTGGGGGCCGGGGGGCAAGCGCTTACGGGAGATCTCCCGGCCGAACCGGGACATCCGCACGGCGCGTTCAGCGAGGGTTTTGGGGCCGATCCGGCGGCGCGGCAGCTCGGCCAGCTCTCTCAGGGCCGCGCCGAACCCGGTCATCACAGGGGTGCCGTGCCCGGGGAGGCCGAGTTCCGGCGCAACCGCAGCAAACCGGCGGATGGATTCGAGGTACTGGTCGTCGTCGTGGTTGGCGAGTCGCATCGAGCGCGTCAGTTCGCCGCCATGGCTGATCACGAGGTCGCCAACGAAGGCGGCTCCCAGGCGATCGACGACGAAGCAGCAGGAGCCGGGGGTGTGGCCCGGCACGGGAATTGCCCGGATGCCGGGCAAGAGCTCGACTTCGCTGTCGATGCAGGCATCGACGGGAACGTCCTCGCGGTGGGACTGGCGGAACCGGCCGGCGAGGAAGCGGGCGATGTGGGTGCGGCCCACAGTGCTGTGCAGGAAGGCCTGGCCATCGCGGACGAAGCAATCGCCGCGCCCGATGCAGAGGCGGGCGCCGGTGGCGGATCGCACGGGTGCAGCCGCTCCGGAGTGGTCGCGGTGCATGTGGGTGAGGAAGATCGCGGCGAGCTGGCCGCCGTGCGCGGAGATTTCTCGGAGGATGGCGGGGGCGCTGGAGGCGAAGCCCGTATCGACGAGTGCGAGCTGACCATCGTCGGCCTGGACGAGGTAGACATTGGAGCCGCGGGTGCCATGGAGCCACCAGAGGCCCGGAGCGAGCAAGTCGGCCAAGGAGTACCCCCTGGAGTGAGCTTACCGCGAAGGGCGGTTGTGGGAACGGAGTGTGGCCATGGGGAAGGTGGCGAAAGGGGGAAATGAAGCGAGCCCTCCGCTTGGGGAGGGCTCGTGACGTGCGTGC
>CAYUVT010000264.1:0-3571 GCA_964448165.1 uncultured Anaerolineaceae bacterium
TTCGTTCATGTTGCACGATATCGGCGACCCAACGTGCTCAGGTGGGAGCTACTGGGTGGACCTCTACTTTGGAAGATACAAGAACCCAAACGATGACTGTGATTGCAACAACGCAACGGAAGTCTGTTACATCTCCTACAACTACGTGAACAACTGCCAGGATGCATGGGCCCATGGATGGACCTACGTGGGGTACTACGGTCCGGACTAAAGGAACCCGTCGACAGGTAAGCGCCGCCTTCCGGGTGCTCCAGCGCGAATCAGACCGCCTCGGCCTCGGCCTCTCCTTCCGCTGAACGCCTCCACCACCTTTACCTTGCGCGCTCGCCTCGCCGGGTGTGGCCTTTACCGTCCACCGGCTGTCCACCTGGCGCCACATCACCCCGGGCTCCGCCACGCCATGAACCCCGTGAACGGCGCGCCCGACGTGCCCCCAACGGAGCAGAACCATGAAACGTCTTTTCGTCTTCACCGCCGGAGTCCTGGCGCTCGTCCTCGCCGGGTGCTCGTCGTCCCGGGACGCCGATGCCGGCTCCATCGTCGTGCCCGGCATCGCCGCCGATGCTTCGTCACCGGCTGCGCCGCCGCCCGCCCCGCCGGATGAAGCCGAGCGCTACCTCATCGCCTTCGCGGCCAACCTCGACTCCGGCGCGGGCTGCCACTACGGCGATAGCTCGGGCTGCGACATCTACACCGTCGTCTACGACGCCGGCGCGGGCACCGTGAGCGACCTCCAGCGTCTCACGTCCTCCTCGGCCGCCGAGTGGTTCCCATCCCTTTCCCCCGATGGGTGCTTTGTCGCCTATAACCTGGACGCCGCATCGCGCAGCACCGCCACCGCGATGCACATCGCCTCCGGCGAGACCGTCTCCCTCGGCGCGGACACGCGCTTCCCGGATTGGTCCCCCGCGGGCGACGCGCTCGCCTGGGCATCCAGTGGCGCAACCCCGCAGAACGTCTCCATTACGGACGTCGCGGCTGACTGCTACTCCGGCAGCATCGTTCTCGGGGACACCGTCCAGGTGACCAACCAGGCGGCGGCCGAATCCCGCGCCGGCGACCCCGACTTCTTCCCCGGCGGCGAGACGCTGGCGTTCCACATCGACGCCGGAAAGCTCGTCCCTTCCCAGGCCGCGGTCATCGCGACAGTCGGCACCGGCCTGACCGAGCTCACACCCGTTGATGGCTCGGGTCACGTTGCCGTGCGCCCGGATGGCGAAGCGGTCATCTCGGGCAGCTCGCAGCTCCCGGTCCTCACCCTCATCGAGCGCTCCGCGGATGGCTGGGGTGAACCAACCCATGCCTTCCGGGCCGGCTCGCCCCGGTCCTACTCCTCATTCGATGGCCGCTATGCTTCCTGCAACGGCGTGAGCCCGTCGTACCCCTCGTGGCTCGACAACGACCGGGTGATCTTCGGCCTGCAATGCAACGAGTCCGGCAGCGTCACGTTCTCCCACCTGTTCATCGCCGGCATCGATGGCGCGCCGAGCGGCCAGCTGGTTGACCTGGCGGCCCTCATCGAAGACCTCGCCGGCGTCGACGCGAAGTCGTTCATCACCGCTTCGGCCATCCCGCTCGATGCCGCCGCGGATGCGTCCGCAACCGCCCCGGCCCCGGCGCCGTCGCCCGGTGATGTCTCCGGCACCGTCTACCTCACGCTCGTGAGCCACAACGAGGAGCCCAACACGCGCCAGCCCAACTTCCTGGCCAACCCGGAGCTCTACGCCCAGAACCGCGAGATCCTGGTCGAAGTCGTCAACCTCCTCGACCAATACGGCGCCGCCTACAACTTCCAGAGCGACTGGAACTTCCTCCAGGCCATCGCCCGCTACGACACCGGAGCCGTGACCGCGAACACCGAAGGCATGAACATCCTGCGCTGGATGAATGAGGTGATGGGCGTGGAGATCGACCCCCACTCCCACGAGACCATCTACAACTACGCCGATGTCGCCTACCTTCACGAGCAGCTCGGCGTCGAACCGACGGACGTGGTCGGCGGCTTCACCTATTCCCCCATTGAGCAGCAGTCGTGGGAGCAGTTCTTCTCCGTCCTCCAGGGAAAGGAGTACCCGGACTACACCTGGGACGCCAACATTCTCTGGGGCGCCGCCACACCCGGGCACCGCGGCGAAGACGAGCACGTCTCCGGCATCTGGCGGCCGACCGACGCCACCAACTTCTTCGTCGATAACCCCGAGAGCGACCTGGTCTATGTCGGCACCTGCGGCAGCGACCTGGCGGGAATCGAAGGGCTGGTTGCCGATCTCGAATCGGGCGCCGCGCCTGCGAGCGGCTTCTACACCGCGTCGATCATGCTCCCGCCCCAGGGCCAATGGGACGAGGACACTGTGGCCGAAGTCCAGGCGATCCTCGACGCCCTCAAGGACGAGTTCGCCACCGGCCGCGTCCAGTGGGCGAACCTCACCGATGTCGTCGAGCTCTGGGAAACGGGCTACGGCAGCCATGCCTCGCAGTACACCTGCGTCGCCGACTGACCTATCCGTCGCGAGGGATCGCACCGCGAGCCGGCGCGGTCCCTTGCTCGCCCCCCAGCCCCGCCAGCACCTCCTCCGTGTGCTCGCCGAGCTGCGGGGCCGGGTAGCGGAACCCCCCCGGCGTGCGTGAGAACTCCGCGTAGGAGCGCACGCCGGCCACTGTCCCGAACGGCGCCAGCTCGTACTCCTCCCAGAACCCGTTGGCGTGCAGCCACGGGTCCGTCGTCGTTTCGTCGCGCGTGACCACCGCCACCGCCGGGATGCCACGCCGCTGCAGCGCTTCCAGCAGGGCTTCCCGCTCCCTGCCGGTCAGCTTCGCGGCGATCGCCTCCGCGAGGCCGCCGGTCCGCGGTTCCTCCATGGGCCGCGGCCACCGCGCGCGCCAGCCCGGCTCCCCGAGCGCGTCGCACAGGGCACCGAACTGCCCCGGCCCCGTGGCCGCGACCGCGATCCACCCGTCCGCGCAGGCATACAGCCCCTCGAGCGCGCCCGTCCCGGCACAGTCCGTATACCCCACCGGGGCGGGTGGCCGCCCTTCGTACCACGTGAGCTCGCCCGACTGGCAGAGCACCGCCTGGTTCGCCAGCGAGGTCCAGGCGTGCTGGCCCCGGCCCGTGCGCTCGCGCGCGTTGAGCGCGGTCACCACCGCGAACGCCGCCTGCAGCCCGCTCGCCTCGTCGTTCACCGGCAGCGTGTGGAACACCGGCTCGCCATCGCCACCCTGCGCCGACATCATCCCGCTGAGCGCCTGCAGCAGCGGGTCGAACCCCGGGTCGGGCGCCAGCGGCCCCGTCTTCCCGTAGCCCAGCACCGAGCACGTGATGATCCGCGGGTTGATCGCGCTCAGCGTGGCGTGGTCGATCTTCAGCCGCTCGCTCACGCCCAGCCGGTAGTTGTCCACCACCACGTCCGACGCCCGGACCAGGGCGTAGAAGCGCTCCAGGTCCTCCGGGTCCTTCAGGTCGAGCACCACGCTGCGTTTGCCCCGGTTCCACCCCGCGAACCCGAGCGCGGCCGTCCGGAACGAGTCGCCATGGCGCGGCTCCACCTTGATCACGTCGGCCCCATAGTTC
>CAYUVT010000265.1:0-3497 GCA_964448165.1 uncultured Anaerolineaceae bacterium
TGCGCGGCCCCTCATCCGCGGCGCGCCGGGGAGGGCGCCCTGCGCCGTCACTCCCCCGGACGCGACGGCCCCTCAGCCCCACCGCCCCCGGGGAGGAGGGAGGAGGGAGGAGTCAGCGAGGGGTGCGCGGCCCGCACGGCCCTCATCCGAGGCGCGCCGGTGATGGCGCGCTGCGCTGTCACTCCCCCGGACGCGACGGCCCCCCAGCCCCACCGCCCCCGGGGGAGGAGGGAGGAGGGAGGAGTCAGCGGGGGGTGCGCGGCCTGCCTGCCCCGCCATCCGGGGGAGGAGGGAGGAGTCAGCGAGGGGTGCGCGATGCCAGCGAGGGTTGGGAGCGCAGCTTGGTGGCCATGGAGAGGATCATGGCGCTCAGGGCTTCGATTTCCGCCTCCAGGGCCGCGTGGGCATCGGAGGCGATCCAGCCGCGGTTCGCCGCCATGTACAGCCACGAGTCAAGTTCGAAGAGGGAGCCGCGGGCGCGGTCCAGGAACGATGCGTAATCGAGCGGGGTACTGCGTCCGTTTCCCTCCGCGATGTTCGCCGGCACCGACATCGCCGCGTCGCACATCTGGTTCTTGAAATACCACTGGCGCCGCAATTCGCCTGCCTCAGCGAGGTCGAGTACGCGCTCAGCGAGCGCCTGCGAGCGCTGCCACACCAGCAATCTCCGATACGGCAACCTGCTCACGGCCGGCGATTCTACACACTCCTCCCTCCTCCCTCCTCCCTCCTCCCTCCTCCCCCGGGGGAGGCCCGAGTCACCGTGGACTGACGGCCCGCGCCGCTGCGCTGGCGGGGATGGGCAGCGCGTCATCCCTGGCGCGCCTCGGATTCCGGGGCGGGCGGGCGCGCACGGAAAAGGCCCCGGGTCGAGTTACCGGGGCCTTTTCCTGGACAACAGCCACCAGGGACGGGCTGGCAGCTCCTGCTTAGCGGCGGCGCTTGCCCACGGCCGCCAGGGTGGCGCCACCGCTGAGCACGGCAAACCCGGCGATCAGCAGCAGCAGGTTCACGCTCGCCGCGCCGCCGCCACCACCGGTGCCGGTGCTCGGCGCGATGGGCGTCGGGCCGGGCGTGCGCACGCCAGCCTGCGTCTCTTCCGGGGTGGGAGTCGCGGTGGGCGTGTTCGTGGGCGTGCTGGTCGGCGTGTTCGTGGGCGTGAAGGTCGGCGTCGGCGTCGGGATGACCGGCGTCGGCGTGATGATGACGATATCGAACGTGGCCCTGCGGTTCGTGAAGGTGATGGTCTGGCCGTTCGGGGTGACGTTCGAAACCGAGCTGGCGCCCACCGGGACGAAGTTCGGCGATTGCGGGTTCGAGGTGTTTTCGCTCACCACGTAGTCGGTGCACTTCGGCAGGCCGGTGAAGGTGGCGTTGCCGCTCGCATCGGTCTGCTTGCTCTGGTTGATGCCACATGCCGCGGAGGAGACGGTGATGGTCCAGCCATCGCGGTCCTGGGGCGAAGGCACGTCGGGGCTATTGTTGTGCGAGGTGAGCGCCACCTTGTTCACGGTGAGCGACCCGAGCGGCTGGTTGTAGAAGCGCACCAGCGTGGTGGCCTCGGTCACGAGGATGTTCGTGCTCGAACCTGCCTGCAGCGCGCCGCCATTCACGGTGTGGCCGAGGACGTTGTAGCCGGGGGGCGTCGCCTCGGAGACGGGGACCGTGTCTCCGACGACGGCCTCGAAGCTCACGGCCGAGGGGAGGGTCGTCGGCTTGGAGACGCCATCGACCGTGACGGTCCAGCCGGCGACCAGGCCCTCGCCGGGGAGGGTGGTGGCCAGGTTGCCGTCGATTTCGATGTACTTTTCGACGAGGATGAGGCCGCGGGATTCGACCTGGCCGGGCGTTTCACGGTTGTAGAAGGTCACGGTGCATGTCAGGTCGATGGGAAGTTCGGTCGATTCCGCCTGGCGCAGCGAGACGAGGTCCTGCAGGTCCGAGCAGCCCTCGCCCGACCAGATGACGATGACGACGCTGTCGCCTTCGGTGGGGGAATCACCCATGACGCCGTGCTTCGGGTAGCCGTCTTCATCAGGGATGGGGGTGGCCAGCTCCGAGACGGTCGCCTCGCTGATATCGCCCGGCAGGTCCACGTCCTTGCACTCCGGGCCTTCGCCTTCGGCCAGGGTGATCGAGGTCGAGGCGGTCTGCTGGTCCTCGTTCTCATCCAGGTAGTCGATTTCGAAGTTGAAGGTGGTGTCGCCACGGGTCACGCCGTCGCCGTTGTCTTCGAACACCTTGCAGACACGGATCGTGGTGACGATCGTCTGGCCGCAGTTCACGGTCACGGAATCGGTGTCGGACGAGGGGCTGTCCACGTTCTCGCCCGTGATGCTGACCGAGTTCTCGACCACACCGCATTGTTCGATGTCCTCGGGTACCGTAACCGGGATGGTGATGGTGTAGTCGTAAATCGGTTTGCCAGATGGCAGGGTGCACGTCAGGAGCTTATTGCCATCGATGGCGCAGTCCGTGAACCCGGGGGCCTCGACGGTGCCGTAGTCGAACTGGGCCGGGAGCTGGTCAGAGACCGTGGTATCGGCATCGGTGGTGTTGCCCGTGACGCTGACCGTGATCACCCAGTCGAACGTATCGCCGGGTGTGAACGGCCCGGACGGGGTGTGCGATTTCTCAACAGAGACTTTCGGTTCCAGGGCCTCGCTGCCGGAGCACACGTGGCTCAGGTTGAACTTGTCGGGCGGGTTCTTCTTGTCGGTCGAGTAGGTTGCGGTACCCGAGAGCAGCTTGTCGTTTGTCTGAGTCCAGACGTACGCGTGGCTGTTATCGGGGTGGGCGATGAACGCCGTGCCCGGGAAGGGGTTGGCCGAGATGGTTCCGGCCGTCTCGAAAGTGACGCTCAGGCTGGTGAAGTTGGCGTTGGCAGGCATGATGAAGTGCCAGCCGTACCAGCCTTCCTGGCCCGAAGGCGGAGTGGGGCACGACCCCTGCGAGAACGTGTCGTTGACCACACCGACGTGCGCCGGGTTGAGGTTCACCGTGCCGGTTGCCGCCCGTGCCGATTCGCGCAGGGCCATGGCCGCGCTGAACGCGCCCAGTAATGCGAACAGGGCAAGGGCCACGAGCGCCCATTGCCGCCGCCGCGACTTCCCGTACAACGCCAGAGTCATGTGATTTCCGTCCTTTGCAAGTGGGCCAGCCTAACCCGCAGCCGGCACTGGTTGAGTTGACGCGATTCCTCCCCGCGCCGCCCGTACCCCGCGCTTCGTATCGCCCGCAGCCTGCTCCTCCCCATACCTGGCCCGCCCCTGGAGGGCGCAACCACCCGCACACCCCACCGCTACCTGCCGGCAACAACGGGGCGTGTCTCGTTACTACTACGTGGCTTTCCGGTCGCTGTTACGTGAAGACCCTGATCTTTTCGTTGGAGCGGCGTAGGAACGCGCGAAGGAGGGGGCGGGGGTGGGTGGCGCCACGTGACCGACCTCCAGGACAGCCCGCACCCCTGACCCGAACCGCGACCGGGAGGGAGCGGC
>CAYUVT010000266.1:0-3433 GCA_964448165.1 uncultured Anaerolineaceae bacterium
TGTGTTAGCATGCCGCCAACCCCGGCAGGAGCGATTCCCTCGTGGCCTTGTTGATCACTCTCATCGTCATCGCCGTCGTCGTCCTGGTCCTGATCTTCTGGATCATCGGTATATATAACGGCCTGGCCCGCGCCCGCATTCGCGTCAAGGAAGCATGGTCGGGCATCGATGTGCAACTGAAGCGCCGTTCCAGCCTGATCCCCAACCTGGTTGAGACGGTGAAGGGCTATGCCGCCCACGAAAAAGAAGTGCTGGAAAACGTGACCCGGGCCCGGGCGATGCTGGACCGGGCGGCGACGCCGGGCCAGGCAGCACAGGCCGATAACATGCTCACGGGGGCCCTCCGCTCCCTCTTCGCCGTCGCCGAGGCCTACCCCGACCTCAAGGCCAACCAGAACTTCCTGGAACTCCAGCGCGAACTGACCGACACCGAGGACAAGATCGCCTACTCGCGCCAGTTCTATAACGCCAACGTCCGCGACTACAACGAGCGGACGGCGACGATCCCCAGCTCGATCATCGCTGGCATGTTCAACTTCGAACCCGCCGAATTCTTCGAGGCCGAGGAATCTGCCCGCGAGGACGTGAAGGTCAGCTTCGGCCAGTAAGTGCGAGTGACGAAGTCCGAATTTCGCGAGGGCACTGCAACCCTCATGAGCGCGAGCGATCTGAGGGGCCGAACCATGGCATTCGCGGTGTCGATTGCCCGACTCACCGGGAGCCTTCCGCGGTCGCGCGAGGCTGATATCTTCGGGCGGCAGCTGCTCCGTTCTGGGTCGTCGGTGGGCGCAAACTACCGCGCGGCCGGGAGAGCGCAAAGCACCGCACATATGCTCTCGAAACTGGCGATCGTGGAAGAGGAAGCGGACGAGTGCATCTACTGGCTTGAGTTGCTCTTTTGCGCCGGCATTGTCCCCGCGAAGGACGCGGCTCCGCTCCTGAGGGAAGCCTCAGAACTCGTTGCCATCACGGTCGCTTCCAAGAAGAAGCTTCGCGCCAGGCTGAGCCCTTCGGCGAGCCGCACTTCTAACTTCGACAGTCGCACTTCGAGCGAGGCATCAATTGCCAGTCGTCAATCCGATTACCGGGATGGCCCCACCCGATGACAGCCCCGGTCCCCGGTTCCATCCTCATCTACGACCGCATTGCCGCCAACAAGCGGACGACCTGGCTGATGATGACCATCTTCGTCGTCTTGCTCACCTCCCTGGTCGGCGTGATTGTCATGGCGCTCGGGGGTGGTATCGGGCTCGTCGGCGTGGTTGGCATCGGGCTCATCATCTACGCGATCTTCAGCTACTGGATCTCGACCAGCGTCGTCCTCTCCATCTCCGGCGCGCACGAAGTCACGAAGGAGGAGGAGTGGGAGTACGTCCGCCGGGTCGAAAACCTGGCCATTGGCGCCGGGCTCCCCATGCCGAAGACCTGGGTGCTCGAAGACTCCGCCCCGAACGCGTTCGCCACGGGGCGCGACCCGCAACACGCTCACGTCGTGGTCACCCGCGGCCTGCTCGACAAGCTGGAGCCAATCGAGCTCGAGGGTGTCCTCGCGCATGAGCTCTCCCACATCGGCAACTACGACATCCGGGTCATGACGGTCGCCACCGTCCTGGTAGGCCTGGTCGCTCTTGTCAGCGACCTCTTCCTCCGATACACGATGTTCGGCGCCGGGCACCGCAAAGGCAGCCGGGACAAAGGCGGAAACGCCGGCCTCATCCTCCTCCTGGTGGCGATCGTCGGGGCGATCCTGGCGCCCATCGTTGCGCAGGCCCTGCGCATGGCCATCAGCCGGCGCCGCGAGTACCTGGCCGATGCCAGCGGCGCGCTCCTCTGCCGGCATCCGGAAGCACTCGCCCGGGCGCTCGAGAAGATCGCCAACGACCACGAGCCGCTGGAGGCGGCCAATAAAGCGACGGCCCATCTCTACATCGAGAACCCGCTCCGCGAGCACCAGAGCTTCCTGAACAACCTCTTCAGCACCCACCCACCGATCGAGGACCGCATCCGGATCCTGCGCAGCATGTGACGTGGCTCCGGTCATAACGGTGAGTTGCCTGGCTGGCAACGCACTGTTGACGACCTTCCGGACCGTCCAACTACCCCGCATGGCCCACCCGGCGCGGCCCGGGTGGAGCTACTATCAATGCAGAAAGAAGGCCTCCGGAAAGGGGTCGCGGAAAGGAGGAAACGGGAATGAAAACGATGAACGGTCGCCGGATCCACGCCCTCTTCCGGGTCTGGATCGTGCAGAGCTAGACGTCACGTCCAGGTCCAATCCCACCAGGAGGTCGAAGCCGTGAAGATCAGGGTCCACGCCTTCTACAGAAGGTGGTTCCGTCCGATACATGGCTCGCGCGGCGAGCCAGGCACAGCGTCCCAGTCCCGGCTGCAACAGTAGGCACATACGCTGAGCGGCCACCACCCACCGGGTGCCCGCGGCGCTCCCCTCGGGAGAACCAGCCGGAGCGGAACCGGGACTGAAGGACGGAGCAACGAAGAATGACAGGCCTCGCAACCGCGAGGCCTGTTCCGTTGTTCAGCAGCCTCAGCCATGCCCGGCTAGAATGGTCGGGCCAACGGTATTGGCCCAAGGCAATCTACCCGGAGGATGCCCCGAACCCATGGGACTCCGCACCCCCCAGCAGTACGTTGATTCCCTGAAAGACAATCGCACTGTCTTCTACCGCGGCGAGCAGGTGACCGATGTCACTTCGCACCCGGTCATCAAGAAGGCCGTTCACCACGCCTGCATCGACTTCGAAATGGCCGAAGACCCGGCGTACCGCGACCTCGCCGTGGTAACCGAAGGTGGCGACCAGTACAGCCGCTACTTCAAGATCCCCGCCAGCACCGACGACCTCCTGAAGAGGAGCCAGCTCATCGAGGCCGCGACGGCGCTCGGCAAAACCCTCGTCGTCCTGGTCAAGGAGATCGGCACCGACGCGCTTTTCGCCCTCCACCGCGTCTCCCGCCAGGTCGATACGAAATACGAAACGGACTATTACCGCCGCGTCGAGGCCTTCTACCGCCACTGCCGCGATAACGACCTTGCCATCTCCGTGGCCCAAACCGACGTGAAAGGCGATCGCTCGGCGGGCCCGCTGAATCAGCCCAACCCCGACATGTACACCCGGATCGTCGAGCGCCGGCCCGATGGCATCGTCGTGCGGGGGGCAAAGATCCACACCAGCTGTACCACGAACGTCAACGAGCTCATCGTCCTCCCAACGCGGGCGATGTCCGAGGCCGATAAGGATTACGCGCTCGCCTTTGCCATCCCGGTGGACACACCGGGCCTCAAACTCATCGCCAGCCCCTACGGCGGCAGCCCGAAGAGCGAGTTCGACGCCCCGCTGAGCGCCGAGCGCAAGATGATGGAGACCATCACCATCTTCGACGACGTGTTCGTCCCCTGGGAGCGCGTCTTCCTGGC
>CAYUVT010000267.1:0-3403 GCA_964448165.1 uncultured Anaerolineaceae bacterium
GGCACCGGGAACCTGCTCCCGATCATGGTTGAGTGTGTCGAGGCCCGGGTAACCCTGGGAGAAATCAGTCACCGCCTGCGCAAGGTGTGGGGCGAACAGCGAGAGCCGGTGTTCATCTGATGACCGATGATGATGTCCGCGGACGCGCCGACGAGCGGCGCCGGTTGTTGAGCGAACTGGAACTCGAACGGAACCAGCTCATTCGCAATATCGAAACGTGCCGCATCCGCGACATCGACCGGCCGTTCATCGGCGAATGGTCGCTCAAGGATATCGTCGGGCACGTGGCATCGTGGGAAGCCGAAGTGGTGACCGCCATCCGCGAGCTGCGGCACGGCGCGCGGCCGGCTCTCCTCGATTTCGACCCCGCGAACCAGGATACGTGGAATAACGACCACGTCGAACGGAAGCGCGACTTGAATTTCTGGAGCGTCCTCGAGCAGCTCAAGGGTGGCCGGGTGCGATTGCTGGAGGAGCTCTCGCATGTCTCCGACGAGGACCTCACCGCTGAGGGTTCGCTCTACGGGCGGCTCGTCCAGGCGATGATCGACCACGACCGCGAGCACTGGCACCACATCGCCGCCCGGCTTGCCGGGATGGAAGGCGCTCGCCGCACGGGACCACAATCGGTGGTCGAAGAAGTCACATCAAACTCCTGAGGGGCACACCAACCGCATGCTGACCAAGATCCACCACGTGGGCGTCGTCGTTCACAGCGCCGATGAGGCGCTCAAATTCTACCGCGATGCCCTCGGGCTTCCCGTCACCGCTGACCGCGTGATCGAAGACCAGGGCGTGCGCGGGGTGCTTCTCCAAATCGGCAATTCGGAGATCGAGCTGCTGGAGCCCACGCGGGACGACACCGGCGTGGCGAAGTTCCTCGCCTCCCGTGGCGAAGGCATGCACCACATCTGTTTCGAATCCGACGATGTCGAAGCGGAGCTGGAGGCCGCCCGGGCCAAGGGCATCGAACTCATCGATCAGAAGCCACGTCTCGGCCTCGCCGGCATGATTTGCTTCCTCCACCCGAAGGCGAACCATGGAGTCCTCGTAGAGTTTGCGACGCCGCTCGCGGAAGGGCATTGACCGCATGGCCGGCATCGGCGCAACGCATATCGACCACATCGTTATCTCTTCGAACGACAGCGGCACCGTCGCGCAGACCTTCGCTGATAACCTCGGCATCGAGATCAAGCGAAAGATGATCCGCCCCGGCACAGCAGCGCAGCTCGCCTTCGCCAAGCTCCAGGAGGTTGTCCTCGAGTTCGCGGGACCACCCCGGGTCAATCCAGATGAAGAGGTCAAGGCCAGGCTCTGGGGCATGGTCCTGGCGGTGAAAGACATTGACGAGGCAGTTGCCCGTCTGCGTGGCCTCGGTTACCCGGTGAGCGACCCGCGTCCGGCCGTCCAGCCAGGCGCGAAGATCGCGACCGTGAAGGACGGGACAAGCGGCGTTCCTTTCGCCGTCATTCAGTACAACGCCATCCCGCCGGAGGGGAATTGATGAAAGCAAAACGCATCGACCACGTGGGAATCGTCGTTAAGGACCTGGACACCGCGCTGGCGACGTATTCGCGCAACTTCGGCTTCTCGGTCGATTCAAGCAGAGGTGGTGAAGTGGCGGCGCTCGGGATCCGGAATGCCTTCATGCCCGTTGGAGAAAGCGACCTCGAGTTCATCCAGCCGCTCACCGGCGAAGGCCCGGTGGCCCAGTTCGCGGCCGACCGCGGCGAAGGCACCTTTCTGCTCTCGATCGAGGTTGACGACATCGATGCCGCCGTCGAGCATCTCCGTGCGGCCGGGGCCCGGGTGGGCAATCCGAACAATGGGGTCGCTTTCGTGTCGGCGAAATCCGCCCACGGCGTAAATCTCCAGCTGGTCCAGCGCAAGTAGCGTGCGGGCGGTAACCTAGGCAATACAAGACGACGAATCCCGGGGAGAATCAGTATGAGCACAACCACCACGACGGCACAGATCCGCGTGCTGATCGCCAAGCCCGGCCTCGACGGCCACGACCGCGGCGCCAAAGTGGTCGCCCGCGCACTGCGCGACGGTGGCTGCGAGGTGATCTACACGGGCATCCGCCAGACGCCGGAAATGATCGCCGAGGCGGCACTTCAGGAAGATGTCGATGTGGTGGGACTCAGCATTCTCTCGGGCGCGCACCTCGAACTCTTCCCGCGGGTGGTCGAAGAGCTCAAGAAGCGCGGTGTCGACGACGTTTTGCTGTTTTGCGGTGGCATCATCCCGGAGGAAGACACGGAGGCCCTGAAAAAGCTCGGCTTCAAGGCTGTCTTCCGCCCGGGCACAAACACCCAGGACATCGTGAAGTTCGTCTACGACAACGTGAAGAAGTAACCGTGGACGACCTGGTCCAGCGGTTCCTCTCCGGCGATCGCCGCGCGCTCGCCCGGATCATCAGCCGCGTCGAAAACAGCACCCCCGAAGGGCGCGAGTACGTCCGCGCCCTGTTCCCGCATTCTGGCAAAGCACACATCATCGGCATCACCGGCGGCGCCGGTTCGGGCAAGAGCACCCTCACGGGCGCGCTTGCGGCCGAATACCGGAGACGAGGCATGACGGTCGGTATTGTGGCCGTCGACCCATCGAGTCCATTCACGAGGGGCGCCATCCTCGGTGACCGCATCCGCATGCAGGACCTCGCCCTCGATCCGGGCGTCTACATGCGGAGCATGGCGGGCCGGGGCGCATTGGGCGGCCTGGCGCCCTCCATCGCGGACGTGGTAGCCGTGATGGACGCGTTCGGGTTCGACCGCGTCCTCATCGAAACAATCGGGGCGGGCCAGGACGAGGTAGAAATCGCGGGCACGGCGATGACCACCATCCTGGTGAATAACCCGGGCACGGGCGACGACATCCAGGCGCTAAAGGCCGGGATCATCGAGATCGCCGACATCCTGGTGGTCAACAAGGCGGACCACCCTGGCGCCGACGTCCTGGTGAGCCAGTTGCAGGCGCTCCTCGCCCTTTCGCCGGCCGGTTCGAGACGGCCGCCCATTCTGAAGACCACGGCAACGAAGGGCGAGGGCCTCGAGGCGCTGGCGGATGCGATCGCCGAGCACTACCGGTACCTCTCGGAATCGGGCCAACTGGCGAAGCACCGCGAAGAAGATGCCCGGCACCAGGTGCTTTCGATTACCCGCCAGATCGTGCTTGACCGGATCCGTGCCGCCACGCCGGATGAGGAACTCGAGGCCCTGGTGAAACGGGTGGCAGCCCGCGAACTGGACCCGCACAGCGCCGCCGAAGACCTCGCTGCTTCGGTGCTGATCTGAGCCGCGGGAAGGCACGCCTGCGCGTGGTACCATCGTTCGAATGACGGCACAGCGCATCCGTGTCTGGTTCCGCAAGGGAGACCGCGTCCGCTACATCTCCCACCTCG
>CAYUVT010000268.1:0-3332 GCA_964448165.1 uncultured Anaerolineaceae bacterium
CCCAGTGGTTTGTATAGCGTGGCATTTACGTCGCCACTCAGCATCGAAGAGGCCGAAGGCGTCCATGGGGCCGGTGAGCGGGCCGTACGTCTCCCGGCGGAGCTCGATCCATGCCGAGCGGGCGGGGGGATTGGCGCGCATGGGGCCAGGCACCTGCGGCAGGACGACGCCGATGCTGCCGGCGACGAGGGCCAGGCCCACGAGGAAGAGGGCGAACTTCACGTTGGTGAGGAGCTGCCACGCCCAACGAAGGGGATCGATGCCGCCCGGCTGGATGCGGGCGTTCGGTTCGCCGGAGCGGGAGGCGGCGGTCACCGGAGGCGGTCCTCGAGTTCGGTGAGTTGCTCCAGGGTGATGCGGCCGTAGTAGACGCGTTCGACGACGCCGGTGGGGTCGATGAGGTAGGTCGCGGGGAGGCCAGGGAACTGGTAAGCGTTACTCACTTCACCCGAGCTATCGAGGAGGATGGGGTAGGTGACGCCAAACTCATCGGCAAAGGCGCGGGCAGTGGCGGGCTGTTCCTGCTGGTTGACGCCGATGACCACGACCCTGGCGCCAGCGGGGCCCTGGTGGAAGTCCTCGAGGTCTGGGGTTTCGCCGCGGCAGGGGCCGCACCAGCTGGCCCAGAAATTCAGGAGCACGTAGCTGCCGCGAAACTGGTCCAGGGTGAGGGTTTCGCCTTCCGGTGTGTGGAGCTTGAAGTTGGGGGCGGCACGGCCTTCTCGGGCGGCAGGGGCGCGCCCGGTGGGGTTAAGGCCTTCGGGGAGTTCGATAACGCCGAGGCCGGGGGTGCCGGGGCCAGCGGTGCTGCCGCCATCGCGGAACTCGAACCACCAGATGGCGACGCCGACGACGAGGATGACAAGCGCGGCGAGCCCGAGCGTAGAGCCCGGGCCGGAGTATTCGCGGCGGCGTTGCGGCCGTTCGTCGGGGAGGATCTCAGTCATGTGAGCGCCGGGATCGAGGGTATCACCCGGCGGGTGAGGGGGAAGGGAAGGCCGAAGGGTGGCGTGCCGGCCGCCTATTCCAGCGCGTCGACCCAGACCATCAGGTTCCTCTGTTCCATGCCAGCGGGAGCGTCAAGGAAGAGAATGTCGAAGGTCGCCTGCTGCCCGGGAGCAAGGGTATCGGGCGAGCTAAAGGTGTAGTCAGTGCGGATGACGTTCCCCGAGGCGTCGAGGAAGGCTGCGATCGGTTGCACGTAGTCGTAGGTACGAAGGGACTGATTCTTCACGGTCCCAACGACGTGTACGGAGCCGGTCAAGCTCCGGTAGATGTTGGTTACGCTCACCTGCAGGCCGGTGACGGCGGGACGGTAAGGCGTGGTGTCGTAGTCAGTAACGGAGACGGAGATCGTGGCGATCCCTGGGGGAGGATCGAGCAGCAAGATGTGGTAGGGCGAGCTTCCGCCGGCGGGAACCACGCTGACCTCGGTGAACGTGTAGTCCGTCGCCAGCAGTTGCCCTGATGCGCCGTAGAAATTCGCGGTCACCTCGACGAAGCCAATGTCAGCGCCGAGGCCGTTGATGACCAGTCCGACCACGTGAATCGTGCCGGTGTACGGGCTGGTGTACCAGGTCCCCCCGCGGGCAAACACGCCGGAGGGCTGCGGAGTCGGGGTAGGAACCAGCGTCGGCGCCGGCGTGGGGGACACGGTGCTCGTCGGGGTCGCCGGCATGGTCGGGGTTGGAGTGGCCGGGACCGGAGCATCGCGGGCAAGCTGGGGGAGGAAGGCCCTGGCTTCGAGATTGGCACTCGCAGCAGAGTCAGGTCGCTGGGTGGCCGCAAACGCGAGGAGAGCGAGCCCTGCGAAGAGAAGCGCGGCGAACCGGACGCTGCGACGCATGGCAGGCATTCTATGAGTTCACGGCAAGTCCGCAATCTCGACAGGAAATGTCGCGAACGGGCTCACCGGCCCGGTTGAAGCGGAGCTGCCCGGATCAGAGATGCTTGGATCTTTGACGTTTCATCGGCATAATCCGAACATCCGTGCGAATTGAGGGCAGACCATGGCCAAGCCGCCGCCCGCGTATCCCGTCCCTGCCGTAAGGCCCGTGCCACCCGCAGTCATTGCCGAAAAGGTGGTGGCCGACCTCCAGTCGCGGCGGACCGAGACGACCGTGCGCCGGATCGACGAGCGGCCGCCGCGGTATGCGGAGTGGCCCGAGGGGCTCGACGGCCGCCTGGTCCAGGCGCTGCGGAAGCGGGGGATCGAGCGGCCCTACACGCACCAGGCGAAGGCTATCGCGAACGCGCTGGCGGGCACGAACAGTGTGGTGGTGACGCCGACGGCGAGCGGCAAGACGCTCTGCTACAACGTGCCCGTGCTCGACGCGATCCTGAAGGACAGCTCGACGCGGGCGCTCTACCTGTTCCCCACGAAGGCGCTCGCGCAGGACCAGCTGGACGAGTTGCACGGGCTGATCACGAGCATCGGCGAGGAGATCCGGACGTTCACGTACGACGGCGACACGCCGGCTGACGCGCGCCGGGCGGTGCGCACGGCGGGGCACATCGTGCTCACCAACCCGGACATGCTGCACGCGGCTATCCTGCCGCATCACACGAAGTGGATGCAGCTGTTCGAAAGCCTGGATTACGTGGTCATCGACGAGCTACACACCTACCGGGGAGTGTTCGGGAGTCACCTGGCGAACGTGCTGCGACGGCTGCGGCGGATCTGCCAGTTTTACGGCTCGGATCCGACGTTCATCCTCTGCTCGGCAACGATCGCGAACCCGGACGAACTGGCCCGGGCGCTCGTGGGCGACGAGGTGGAGCTCGTCAACGACAACGGCGCCCCATCGGGGGAGCGGGTCGTGGTCATCCACAACCCTCCAGTGGTGAACCGGGAGCTGGGCATCAGGCAATCGTCGCTGAAGGCGGCGCGCGATATCTCGGCACAGCTCATCCGGGCGGGTGTGCAGACCATCGTGTTCGCGCCGAGCCGGACGCGCGTGGAACTCCTGCTGACGTACCTGCGGGAGGCCTTGCGGAACAAGCCAGGCGACCCCGAGCGGGTGACGGGATACCGCGGCGGCTATCTGCCGAACGAGCGGCGGGGGATCGAGCGGGGGCTACGCGAAGGCAGCATCCGGGGGGTGGTGGCGACCAACGCGCTCGAGCTGGGGATCGACATCGGGGGAATGGGTGCGAGCGTGGTGACAGGCTACCCGGGTTCGCTGGCGAGCCTGTGGCAGCAGTTCGGGCGGGCGGGGCGCAGCCGGGAGGCATCGCTGGCGGTGCTCGTCGCTTCATCGAACCCGCTGGACCAGTGGGTGGCGACGCACCCGGACTTCGCCTTCGAGACCCCTGTCGAGCGCGGCCTGATC
>CAYUVT010000269.1:0-3324 GCA_964448165.1 uncultured Anaerolineaceae bacterium
GGGTCAACCGCGACCTGGCGCTGGCCGCGGCCACCCCGATCGAGCGCTTCTTCCTGGAAGAGATGGGCATGCGATCGCTCCTTTCGGCCGTGCGGCCGTCGCGGCCGGGCGGGCCTGGCCTGGGGCTGGCCGCGCTCCGCGCCGTCCCCGGCAACTGGACCGCCGACGAGCGGGCGTTCCTGGCGCGGCTTTCGCGGGTGGTCGAACTTTCGATTGAGCGGCTCCGCCGGGGCGAACTCGCCGCGGCGCATGCCGCGAGCCTCCAGCGCCAGACCGAACTGGCGGAGGTTGGCGCCGACCTCCTGGCCACGCTTTCCGATGCCGAGGACCTCGAAGCCGCCTGCACCACCATCTCGGCGCGATTGCGCGCGTTCTTCGGCGCCGACCACGTGGCCTTCGGGACCATCCACGCCGAGCAGATGCGGCGCGAGATCCTGGGCTTCAGCTCCGATGCCATGCGCCGCGAGGACATCCCCGACGCGATCACGCCCGGCGACCTGGAGGCCTACGCGGGAACGCTTGACGGCGGCACCCAGGTGCTCGACGACCTGTTCGCCCACGCCACGTTGAACCCCGGCACGGCGCTCGCGCGCGATGGCGGTATCCGTTCGCTCATGCGCGCCCCATTCCAGCTTTCCGATGGCGCCACCGGCCTGGTCAGCGTTGGCAGCCGCCAGCCGGGGCGCTACACACAGGAGGATGTCGAGCGCCTGGCCGGGCTCTGCCGCCCCGTCGGGATCGCGATCGACCGCGTCCGCCTGCTGGCCCGCATGGCCGAGTCCACGGAAGTCCTGGAGGCAAGGACGCGCGTCCTCGCCTCGCTCGGGCCGGGCGCCACCATCGAATCGGCCGGGCAGGTCTTCGTCGATGAGGCCCGGCGCCTCTTCCACGCCGAGCATGCGGCCCTCGCGGTCGTCCGTCGCGGGCGGATCGCGGTCCTGGCCGCATCGGGCGCCGCCTTCAGCCCGGAGGAACTGCGTGAATTCGAAGGCGAGCTTCCCGGCCTCCAGCGCGACTACGCGGCGATCACCGGTGGGGGACCGCACGTCATCGGCGACCTGCTGACCCACCCTCGCGTGGCCGCCGAGGACGCCCTGCTCGCAAAGGGCCTGCGTTGCGTGATGCGGGTGCCCATCCGCGAATCGGATGGCCGCTTGCGGGGCATCGTCAGCGTCGCGACCACGCGGACGCACGCATGGGACAGCGGCGACCTCGCGGCGTTCGTGGACCTGGCACGCTCACTGGGCCTGGTGGCCGAGCGCGCGGCGCTCTTCGCGGCTGCCGAAGAGCGGTCGGCCCGGGTGCAGGCGCTCATGCAGCTCCTCGGGACGTTCCGGCTGGGCGCGGCGCCGGAAGAGGTCGCCCGGCAGTTCGCGACCCGGGTCCTGGGCTATCTGCAGGCCGATGCCGTACTGGTGCACGCTTTCGACCACGAGACCGGCATGCGCAGGCTCATCGCGCTCGAGGGCACGACGAGGCGGTTCCGGCCCCAGGCGCGGATACGCCTGCGCGATTCAGACAGCTACCAGTGGATGAGCCATTCGCGGAATGTGCTGTACGACGCCCGCAACCCGGAGGCGTCGCCCGCCTGGTTCAGCGAGGCGGCCCAGGAACTGGGCCTGGGGTCGGCCGTGGCGGTCCGCCTCGAAGTCGAGGGCCAGACGGTCGGAATGGTGGCCGCGGGCACGATCGCGCCGGGAAGGCTCGGCGCCAGCGCACTCGATCTGCTGGCGACGGTGGCGGGCCCGCTCGCCATGATCATTGAGCGCGCGCGGGTGGTGACATCGCTGCGCGAGCAGACCCAGCGTACGCGCGCCGTGCTCGATATCCTGGCCGCGCTCGGCCCGCGCGAAAGCATCGAGGAGGTTGCCGGGCCTATCGCCGAGGCCCTGCGCGCGATGTACTCGGCCGACCACTGCGCGGTGGCCACGGTGCACGACGGGCGGGTGACGCTGGTGGGGATCGACTCCTCGATTGCCAGCTGGAAGCCAGGGCACTCGGCCGGGCTGGAAGAGGTGCTGGGCACGGTGGCCCTGGATGACGCCATGGTGGCTGTGCACGCTGACCTCACAGCGGCGGGAGAGGACATTTCCTGGACGAGCGCGCTTGCCCGGGATGGGGGCATGCGCTCGGGCATGCGCGTGCTGGTGGGCACTCCGCTGGAGCCCCTGGGCGTGGTGACGGTTGGCTCGCGGCAGGCCGGGGCGTTCACCGAAGCCGATGCGCGCCAGCTTGCCCAGATCGTCCAGCCGCTGGCCGTGGCGATCGCCTATTTCCGCGGCCGCCAGGAGGCCGAACGGCGCACCGAACGGCTCGAGACCACCAACCGCATCCTCACCCGGCTGAGCGCGGGCGGCACGCCCGAACACCTCGCCCGGGGCTTCCTGGCCGAGTGCCGGCAGCTTTTCGATGCGCGCCACGCAGTCGTCGTCAC
Source organism: uncultured Anaerolineaceae bacterium (assembly GCA_964448165.1). Classification (GTDB taxonomy): domain Bacteria; phylum Chloroflexota; class Dehalococcoidia; order Tepidiformales; family Tepidiformaceae; genus Amarobacter. The sequence continues at coordinate 2,435 of CAYUVT010000269.1, forward strand.
GTTCGATTCGGGACTGCGCACCGGCCGCCACCTGGCGATCGACACCACCGTTTCGAACGCCGCCGAGGGCATGGAGCTCCCGCTCGAACAGCTGCACGCCGCCCGGCTCATCCGCCGCGCGTCGCCCCAGATCATCGCCGATGTCCGCTTCGAGCCCGCCCTTCACAGCCGCCACCACAGGCTCATCGCCGCGGGACTCCATTCGGTCATCCGCGCGCCGCTCGTGGTGCACGACACCGTGCGCGGCGCCGTTTCGCTCTGGGCTGAAGGCACCGGCCGATTCTCTGTGGAGGATGCCGAGCTCCTGGGCACCCTGACCCGCCCCCTGGCCCTCGCGCTCGAAAAGGCGGCCGCACTGGAATCGCTCGGCGAGAGCGAGCTCAAGTACCGCTCCCTGGTGGCCCAGGCCGAAGAGATGATCTTCCTCTTCGATTCGGTGACCCACCGCCTGCTCGATGCGAACAATTACACCGCCCGCGCGCTCGGCTACGAACCGCACGAACTGACAAACCTGCGCATCGACGATATCGCCGCGGTCACGCCCGAAGAGCTGGCCACCAGCCTCGCCACCACTCTCTCCGATGGCGAACTCCACATCTCCGATTCGCAGTTCCGCCGCAAGGACGGTTCGCTCATCGATGTCGACGTCGTCGAATCGCTCGTGGCGTATGGCGGCCGCCAGGCCATCCTCGTCCTGGCGCGCGATGTCTCCGAGCGCAAGGCGCTCATGCGCCAGCTGGTGCAAAGCCAGAAGATGGACTCCCTCGGCGCGATGGCGGGCGCGGTGGCGCACGACTTCAACAACCTGCTCACCACCATCCTCGGGTTCGCCGGGCTGCTGAAGCGCTCGCCGAACATGGATGCGGAGGAGCGCGAGAACCTCGCGCTCA
>CAYUVT010000270.1:0-3323 GCA_964448165.1 uncultured Anaerolineaceae bacterium
ATCGCCAGCTCGCTGGCCATGATGGTGTTCCTCTATGTGATCATCCAGAGAACACGCATGGGCCGGGCCATCCGCGCTGTCGCCGAAAACCCGGCGAATGCATCGCTGATGGGGGTCGATGTCAACCGGACGATCGTCATGGTGTTCGTGCTCGGCGCTGCCATGGCGGGCGTCGCCGGTGTGCTGCACGGGCTCTTTTTCCAGACGATCCGCGGGAGCATGGGATTCCTGCCGGGGATCAAGGCGTTCACGGCCGCCGTCCTGGGTGGCATCGGCAGCATCCCGGGAGCGGTCGCCGGTGGTTATGCCCTCGGCCTCGCCGAGACTGTCGGGCGCGAACTGCTGAATGAGCTTCCAGGGGTAGACCTGGGGAACCAGTGGCGCGATGTGATCGCGTTCAGTCTCCTCGTTACCATCCTCATCTTCCGGCCAACGGGAATCTTCGCGGAAAGGGCATCGACCCGTGCCTGACCAGTCGGGAAACACGACAGGACGCATGCAGGCGGCGGTCGTGGGCCGCATCCCGGGCCCCGCGCGGTGGCCGGTATTCCTCGCCCTGGTCTGCACACTCCCCTTCCTGCTTTCGGATACCTGGATCCAGATGCTTTTCTTCGTCGGCCTCTTCATCGTCCTGGGGCTGGGCCTGAACGTGGTGGTCGGGTTCGCCGGGCTGTTGGACCTCGGTTACGTGGCGTTCTTCGCAGCCGGCGCCTACAGCCTTGGGATCATGACCTCGCCGGGTTCCCCTTTCGACCTCAACATGAACTTCTGGCTGGTGTTGCCGCTCGGTGTGCTCATCGCAGGGTCGTTCGGAGTGCTCCTCGGGCTGCCGGTGTTGCCCCTCCGCGGCGACTACCTCGCCATCGTGACCCTCGGCTTTGGCGAAATCATCCGGTTGTTCCTGGTGAACCGGGAGGACGTGACCGCCGGTTCCCAGGGCCTGAGCGCGATCGCCCGCCCTGAGATTGGTGGCTTCCGCATCAATGATTTCACCGAGTGGTTCTATTTCGTTGTCATCGCCGCGGTCGTCGTCGGGTTTGTTGCGTCCCGGTTGCGGGACTCGCGCATCGGCCGCGCCTGGGAGGCCATCCGCGAAGATGAAGACGTCGCCGCGGCAATGGGCGTGAACAAGGTGAAGTACAAGCTCCTTGCGTTTGCGATTGGCGCGTCGATTGGCGGGCTCGGCGGCGTCATTTACGCCTCGTTCATCGGGTTCATCAACCCGGCTGCCTTCAGCCTCCAGGTCAGCATCGACGTGCTGGCAGTGGTGATCATCGGCGGTATGGGCAGCACGCCAGGCGTCATCCTTGGCTCACTCGTCCTCATCGGCATCCCGCGAATCCTGCTGTTCAAGGAAACGGCCGACTTCCTGGCGAAGTTCGAGTGGCTGCGCGACGGGCTCAACGCCGTGGTGGGCGCCTTCGACACCATCATGCCGGGCAGCATCGGGCGCCTTCCTCCCGCCGACCAGTGGGGGCGCGAACTGGCCGACGACACGCGCTTCATCATCTTCGGGGCGCTGCTGGTCGCCATCATGGTGCTCCGGCCGGAAGGGCTGGTGCCATCCCGGCGGAGGCAGCTCGAGTTCGAGACCGAAGATGTGCCCGTGCCCGCCCCATCGGGAGCGGCCTGATGACGGCCGCCACTCTCCGCGTGCACGACCTGGGGATGCAGTTCGAGGGCCTCACGGCGCTCGCCGAGGTCTCCATGGAAGTCCCGCCGGGCGAGATTCACGGGCTCATCGGGCCCAACGGAGCGGGCAAGACCACGTTCTTCAACTGCCTCACGGGCTTCTACCGGCCCACTTCCGGCGAGCTCTGGCTTGGCGACCAGCGCATCGATGGCCTGCCGGCGCACGTCATCTCCGCGCTTGGCGTGTCCCGGACGTTCCAGAACATCCGGCTCTTTGCCAATATGACCGCGCTGGAAAACGTGCTGGTTGGCAGCCACACCCACATCGGAGTCGGGGGAACGGAAGTCCTGGCGGTGCGCCGCCCGAGCAACATCGCCGTTGTCGAGCGCCTGCTGTCGCTCCGGGGTGCGCCGCGCGCGGCACTCCAGGGCGTCATTGAGATCGCCGGCGCAGTCGCCCGTCCGCCCGCTGTCCGGCGCGCAGAAGGCGAGGGTATCGCGAGGGCACGGCGGCTCCTTTCGGCCGTGGGCCTCGCCGGGAAGGAAAACGCGCTGGCACGCAACCTGCCATATGGCGACCAGCGCCGGCTCGAAATCGCCCGCGCGCTGGGCACGCGGCCATCCCTCTTGCTCCTCGACGAGCCCACAGCCGGGATGAACCCGCAAGAGAGCGCGGCGATGGTTGGGCTCATCCGCCAGATCCGGGACGAGTTCGAGACCACCATCATCCTGATCGAGCACCAGATGCGCGTGGTCATGGGGGTTTGCGAGCGCATCACCGTGCTCGACTACGGCCGCAAGATCGCCGAGGGGACGCCGGCGGAAGTCCAGCGCGATGCCCGCGTGGTCGAAGCCTATCTCGGCACCCGGGCAATCAAGGGGAGCGACCATGGCGCTCCTTGAAGTCTCCGGGCTTGTCGCGGGCTACGGCGCCATCACCGCGGTGAAGGGCATTGACCTGGCGGTCGACCAGGGCGAAATCGTGACGCTGATCGGCTCGAACGGCGCGGGGAAGTCGACGACCCTCCGCGCGCTTTCGGGCATCATCCGGCCACGCGCCGGCACCATCACGTTCGGAGGGGTGCAACTCCAGCGAATGGCGCCCCATCGCATCGTGCAGCTCGGCATGTCTCACGTGCCGGAAGGCCGTGGAATCTTCCACAGGCTTTCCGTGTACGAGAACCTGCTGATGGGCGCCTACCAGCGCCGCGATCGCGAGCTCGATGCAGACCTGAAACGTGTCTACGATCTCTTCCCCCGCCTCAGGGAACGCCTCGGTCAGCCGGGGGGGACGCTTTCCGGGGGCGAACAGCAGATGCTGGCGATCGGACGCGCCCTCATGGCTCGCCCGAAACTCCTCCTCCTCGACGAACCCTCGATGGGCCTTTCACCGCTGCTCGTGGAGACCATCTTCGCAACAATCACATCGATTCGTGAGCAGGGCGCCACCGTCCTGCTCGTGGAGCAGAATGCGCTCATGGCGCTCGAAATCGCCGACCGCGCCTACGTGCTCGAGTCGGGGCAGGTGACGCTCCAGGGCACAGGCGAACAGCTCGGGCGCGACGACAGTGTGCGCCGCGCCTACCTCGGCGAGGCATGACGCCGACCGAATCCTTTCTCAGCCTCTCAGCGGGCGCGTTTCGTGCGCTCACCTGGGGCAGCGGCGACGAGGCGGTGCTCTTCCTCCATGG
>CAYUVT010000271.1:0-3315 GCA_964448165.1 uncultured Anaerolineaceae bacterium
CTTGCTCTCTTCCTTGGTCTTGAAGCTTTCCGGGTCGTCGAGCACCTCGCCGTCGCGGTTGCCCAGGATGTTGGTGGAATACCAGCCGGCGACGCCGAGCATGCGGGCCTTGAGCATGGGTGAGATCACGGTCTTCAGGAGGGTTTGGCCCGTCTTGAAGTCCTTGCCGCCGATGGGCACGCCCTTGTCGTGGGCGAGCTTCACCAGCGCCGGGATATCGACGGTGAGGTTCGGCGCGCCGTTGGCGAAGGGAACGCCCTCCATCAGCGAGGCGTAGCCGTAGATCATGGAGGGTGCGATCGACTCGTCGTTGCCCTCCATGGCAGCTTCGAAGGCTTCCAGGTTCGCGTGCGCGGCAGTCTCCTCCATGAAGATTTCCGTGGAGGCGCACCAGACCATCACCAGGCGGTCGCAGCCGTTTTTCGCCTTGAAGTCGCGGATGTCCTTCCGGATCATCTCGGCGAGTTCCATCTTGTTCTTGCCCGTCTTCACGTTCGTGCCGTGGAGCCGCTTCACGTAGTACTGGTCGAACACGGCCGGCATGGGCCTGATCGACTCGAGGAAGGCCTGGTGGGGGATAAGGTGGTCGTGCTTATCGAGCACGCCGGCCTTGAGGGCGGCTTCGAAGGCGTTGTCAGGGATCGGGTCCCAGGCGCCAAAGACCAGGTCATCGAGTTCCGCCAGGGGGACAAACTCCTTGATGAGCGGGCTGCGCTTCTCGGTGCGCTTGCCCAGGCGGATGGTGCCCATCTGGGTGAGCGACCCGATCGGGCGGCCGCTGCCGCGCCGGGCGTTCTCGACGCCGGCGATGAAGGTAGTGGCGACCGCGCCAAGGCCGACGAGGAGGACGCCGAGCTTGCCTTTCGCGGGCCGGATCTCCTTTGGGGCTGGCTGGACGAAATCTTTGGGTTCCAACACGACACCTCGCTGACGGGCGACCGACATGAGCACCCCGTGCCACTGCGAGGGGATGCGCCCGGTCTTTGCCCAGTGTTGGACGGTGCTCTGGCGCTTGCCGAGGAGGGCCGCGAGGGCGCTCTGACCCCCGAAGCGGCGGATGATGCGCTCGGCCGCGTTGAGCTGTTCCCCGTCCACGCTCTGCAGGGTAACGGAATTTTCGTTAGGACGATACCCATGTTTTGAAGCCGCGACGGCAGCACGTTTTGCAGCCGATTTCACCTTGAGACCGCTCATGGCCCACGCCACTCTGATGCACCAACCGGCCGGTTAAATTCTAAGGAGGTTGACCAAATGGCACTCAGTCTGTTGCGTCGTTCTCCAGGCCAGCTCTTCTGGCTCGGGGGGATCGCATCCATCGTCCTCTTTCTTGGCGCGGGTATTCCGTTCCGTAACGCGGAGGCGGAGGAGTGTTACTTCTCCACAGGAGGGTGTACCAACGCCTACGCCGGGAGCTACTACGATGGCTTTCAGCTTGTCTCGACAACTGTCAAGCCCTCGAGCGGAACTTGCACGTACATCTACCAGCTCGCCGACTTCGACACCTACCCATCTCATGCCCACGTTTGGCTAGGACCAGGTTGGACGACCGCTTCCTCATCGCTCCGGGGCTACTACACCGCCTATTCGGTGACCGGGTACCACAACGCGTGCGAAACGGGCGCCCCGTCCTGCCCATACAGCTACCAGCAAACGACCTGGGCCTACAACCCCGACCTCTGACCCTCGCCCGCCATACGGAGCCTCTCGGAGACGACTCCCGAGGGGCTCTGCCTTTCCTCCAGGAGCTTGACATGTTTCGCTCGCACCGCAGCGCCGTTCTGAACGTCATCCTTGCCTTGTTGATGCTTAGCGCTTGCCATTCGGATCCAGCGCCTTCGGTGGAGGCGGTCCAAGTCAATGACGAGTTCCGCAGATCCTTGCAGCGTAACCACCTCACGTTCGCGGCAGCCCTCTCGGACGACGGATGGATCACTTTCAAGGACTATGAGGCGGCGACGATGGCGTTCATCAAATGCGCATCCAGCCACGGTGCAACCCTTCGTGCAAATCCGGAAGTCTCCAAGAGGCTCCGCTACTTCTATGTGCTGGAGACTCCATCTGGACGCGACCTCAGGTCGGAGATGCTGGCATGTAGGGGGCAGTACCTAGATCCAATCGAATTTGTTTGGGCACGGTACAAGCCAGTGACGGAGCAAGAGGCCTCCGAGGCCGGGCAGCTTATGGCGACGTGCCTCCGGTCTGCGTCCTCGACTGCAGGTGGGCAGAGCGTTCCTCCCGACCCTTCGGAGCCGAAACGCCGGGAGTGCGCGCGGCTCGTGTTCGAGAAGACGGGCCTGCCCGACTACTATGTCTGGGAATAGTAAAGCCGGAGTCGCCTCGACTGTTGGTCGCCACCCCACCGGGGCTGTAGAGTCTGCATAGCTCCCTGTGTTGCGGAGGGGAATGAAATGCCAATATCTATGCTTGCACTCGGGCAGGCTCATGTTCGTCCTGATCCTTTGGCTGCCGAGATACTGAGGGCGCGTCTCTGCGGCGTCCCCTTCGGGCAGATAGCCAGCCATCTTGGCTACGCGGAACGAACGGTCCGGGCCAAGTGCGAGCGGGCGCTCGACATAGCGCTGGTTCCAATTGGCGTGGAAAAGCATGACGCGTGGGTAGCCGGGGCGTGGTCGGCCATGCATTTCGCCTGCTGCCTCGCTCATGACGGACGCCAGACACCCGGCAGCGCCGGCACGGCGGCGGTGTGAGCGTGCGCTTCCTGCCCTATTGTGCCCTGTTCTTGTTTGTCACCGGCTTCACGCTGCTGGTTGTGGGAATCGCGACCGAACGTGCACACCCAGAACCCACCGCCCAGGCCAGGGCGTTCGACTTCCGCTTCGAGCCGGTTGCTACCTCGACAGGCACTTCGACCGTCACCCTCGTCCCGGCAACAGCGCACGCCACGGCAACGCCCTTCGCGGGACAAGTCGCTCGAATGCGAATTCCATCGATCGCCGTCGATCATCCCGTCGAGGAAATCGGCATCACCAATAACCAGCTGGACACGCCCACAGACGCGAACGGGAGCATCGGGTGGTACTACATCTATGACCGGCCGGGGCATGGTGGCAATGCCGTGTTCTCGGCACACAAAAATTACAATTTTCAGGACGGCCCCTTCGCCCGACTCGACAAGGTAAATCCAGGCGATTCCATCATCGTAGAGATGAAAGATGGGCCGGAGTATACGTATGAGGTCATCTTCTACCACCGCTATGATGTTGAATCGATCCCCATGGGAGAACTCATCGACGCACCCCAGAAGCCTCCCGAATCCGAGTGGATTACCCTCATTACCTGCGGCGGCCGCTTCCA
>CAYUVT010000272.1:0-3314 GCA_964448165.1 uncultured Anaerolineaceae bacterium
TGTTTATCTTCATCGGTCACACGCCCAACACTGAAATCTTTGAGGGGAAACTGGCCATGGAAGACGGGTACATCGTCACAAACAAATTGATGGAAACGAATGTCCCTGGCGTGTTCGCCGCTGGAGAGGCCGCCGACCCGCAATTCCGACAGGTTATCACCTCGGCGGGAATGGGCGCCGCCGGGCCCGCCGAAGCGGCCGCGGGCATGGGCGCGGGGGCCCCGGCGGACATCGCCGGGGGAGCTGGCGCCGCCGGTACAGCGGGTGCGGCCGCTGGCGCGGGCTCCGCGGCGGAAGCGGGAATAGCAGCCGGGGCAGGGGCCGCAGGCGCTGCCGGTGCTGTCGGCGGAATGGGTGCAGCTGGCGCTGCCGGGGCGATCTTCGGCATGGGCGCCATGAAGATTGCCCTCATTGGTGCAGGGCTCGCCGGCGTGATCATCGCTGGCGGAGTGACCACCGCCGTCCTCTTGAACGGTGGCGATGGGGACAGCCAGGGCGGCGGCGTGGTCGAAACGCCAACCGCACAGCTTTCACCGACGGCCGGTCCCGCCCTGAGTCCAACCCCGGCTGCGACCCCGAGTCAGCCGGCGACGCCGTCGCCCAGCGCCGTGGCGACGGTCACTCCGGTGACCCCAACGCCCACGGCCACCGCAACGCCCGGGCGGGGGCTGGCCACGGCCACGTTTACGCCTGTCGCCACAGCGGCCCCGACGTCGACCCCGACCCCGACCCCCACGGCTACCGCGACGCCGACGGCCACTCCCTCGCCAACTGCCACAGCCACGCGCACGCCGACCCCCACACCGACGAAGACGGCGACCCCCACACCGACCGCGACCCCCGGGCAAGTCACGCCCGTTTTCGGGCGCGTCCTCGAGCAGGTCAGTCCCGATGCGTATCAGTTCTGCCCGGGGTGCGTCGTCCGCCTGAGCGGGACCGGCGGGACCTTCCAGGCGACGGCCGGCGCCAATGGTGCGTTCGTCATCCAGGGCGTGCCTGCTGGCACGTACGCCGTCCAGCGCGTCTGTGGTCTGACCGTCATCGGGGCGCTTCAACCGAAGTCGGTGACGGTGCCCAGCGATACGTTCGACGTGCTTGTGGCGAAGTGCCCGTAAGGCCGCTCAGAAGTCGATGCCGATGGGTTCGAGGATGTGGTCCTGCGTCCAACCCCAGGGCTTGGCCTCGGCGAAGTGGAGGATGTACTCCTGGGCCATCTTCGGGACCAGGAGGGCAAGCATCGGAATGACGACGGTGCGCATGTCGTGGGGGACGGCGCGGGGGAACCACTTCATCACCACCACCACATAGAGCCACCAGTTCTCGAACAGGTTGGGGAAGATGAAGAGGAAGATGCGCGCCTCGCTGAACTCGAACAGCGCCACGCCAACGAGCCGGTAGATGAAGAGTGCGACGGCCGGCACCCGCGCCCATGCGTTTCGCCAGCCCAGGGCCACGAGCAGTTCGAGCGTGAGGTAGTAGCTATCGAGCACCTTGTCGAGCTCGGCGTAGTGGTCGCCGAAGCCGCCCATGTCCAGGGCGTCGGTGATGATGACGTCGGCGCCATCGAGCAGCATAGCGGTGATCCCGCCGGCCACCCGGAAGCGAAGGATGAGGAGCGGCACAAACAGCCGGAGCCCGATGACCACGGTCTCGCCCGTGGAGAGGTCCATGACACCGAAGGCATCGGCCAGGAGGAGTGCGCCGAATATGGCCAGGGCGGCGGCGGCAATGCCGGCCGCCAGCCGCGGGTTGAAGCCATCGAGCGCCGGGAAGTACGAGCGGTTCAGTGGTCCGTCCTGCTCAGCGGTCCGGGGCGCGTCCCGCGATTCGTCACATTGTTACCGGTGCAATGACCCGGGCAAGTCGAATGCACGTGGGCCACGGCTTGTTGCACGGGGAACTAGCGGCCCTGTCTGCTTGGCCCTCCGGCCATCACCATGGCGCTTCCCGGGCGGTACCATCGGCAGTGCGCCCGCCGCAATGGCCGCGACAACGCAATGAGGAGTGTGGCGTGACTGCTGAGACGCTGACCGTGATCGACAACCGCACGGGAGAACGCTACGAAGTCCCGATCCAGGATGGCACCGTCCGTGCGATGGACTTCCGCCGAATGCGGACTTCGCCCGAGGACTTCGGCCTGATGGTGTACGACCCGGCGTTCACCAATACCGCCTCGTGCCGCAGCGAGATCACGTTCATCGATGGCGATGCCGGCGTGCTCGAATACCGCGGATATCCGATCGAAGAGCTGGCCGAAAAGAGTACCTACCTGGAGACCGCGTTCCTGATCGTCCACGGCCATCTCCCGTCGGCGGCGGAGCTGGCGGAATGGACCCACAACATCACCTTCCACACGTTCGTCCACGAGAACATCCGCCGCTTCATGGAGGGCTTCCGTTACGACGCGCATCCGATGGGCGTGCTCGTCAGTTCGGTGGCGGCGCTTTCGACCTTCTATCCCGATGCGAAGGACGTCGACAGCCCTGAATCGCGGGACCTCCAGACGTGGCGGCTCATTGCCAAGGTGCCTACGCTGGCGGCGTTCGCCCACCGCCATAGCCGCGGCCTGCCCTACGTCTACCCGGATAACGAGCTCTCGTTCGTGGCGAACTTCGCGAGCATGCTCTGGCGGATGTCCGAAAGCCGCTATGTGGCCAGCGAGGTCATCGAGCGGGCGCTGAATGTGCTGTTCATCCTCCACGCCGACCACGAGCAGAACTGCAGCGCGAACGCGATGCGGGCGGTGGGGAGCTCCCGGCCCGACCCGTTCGTTGCGACGGCGGCCGCCGCGGCCGCGCTCTACGGGCCGCTCCACGGTGGCGCGAACGAGGCCGTGTTGCGCATGCTGGCCGAGATCGGCGATGTGAAGGCCGTACCCGGGTTCGTGAAGAGCGTGAAGGCGGGCGAACGGAGGCTCATGGGCTTCGGGCACCGCGTCTACAAGAACTACGACCCGCGCGCCCGCATCATCAAGGCGACGGCCGATGAGGTGTTCGAGGTGACGGGCAGGAACCCGCTGCTGGATATCGCACTCGAACTGGAGCGGATCGCGCTCGAAGACGAGTACTTCATCGAACGCAAGCTGTACCCGAATGTCGACTTCTATTCGGGGCTCATCTACCAGGCGCTCGGCTTCCCCGTCGAGATGTTCCCGGTGCTCTTCGCGATCCCGCGGACGGCGGGCTGGGTGGCCCAGTGGCGCGAGATGATTACCGACCCCGAGCAGAAGATCGCCCGGCCGCGCCAGGTGTATACCGGCGCGCGCGGCAAGGCGTACGTAGAGCTGGGGAAGCGGTAGCCCGCCGCGGCGACGG
>CAYUVT010000273.1:0-3291 GCA_964448165.1 uncultured Anaerolineaceae bacterium
CAGGTCGCTGATCGTGCGGACGATGACCGCGTTGGCACTCGGCACCGTCGCTTTCACCTCGCGTTGCCATTTCCGTACGAGGTGGGGCGGGCACAGGACCAACACGCGCTCAAAACCCGCGAGCGTGGCGGCCGCCGTCCCGATGGTGGTCTTACCGGTGCCCATCTCGCCGACGAGGTTGGTGGCGCGGTGGGTTTGCAGGGAGAGCGCGCAGGCACGAATCACATCGGCCTGGGCACCCATCGGGCGGCGACCGAGCCGCCGCAGGTCGAAACTCAGCTCCTCCCGGCTGGTCGCCGAGTAGATGGGCGGATAGGCCTTCAGGACGGCATCGGTGATGGCGCCCTGGAAGGCTTGGACGAACTGCGCGAGGTTCAAGCTGGTCTGCCTGCCGGCAGGTCATGGCGAGGCCATGAGGTTAGACGGGTCATGAATCTTCCTTTCAGCACCGCATTACGCTTTGTCGGTTCCCGGGAAGTGGGATGATGCGTGGATGACTCGGGAATCCGCTTAGGGGAGCAGAAGCGAAGCGTGGCGACGGGAGACTGGATTCAGATCTGCATCGCCATCGTCCTGACGCTGACGCTGGGCTTCGTCGTCCTATACGTACGGGCGACCAAGCGCATCGCCAAGGCGACTTTTCAGCCAGTGCTCACACTGTGGCTAGATGTCGAGAAGCAGGAACTGCTGTACTGGAACATAGGCCTGGGGCCTGCGTTGAACATCGGATGGCAGCTTGGCAACCAGACGGACCGGCGCATTTCCATGGGGATTCGCGACGACAAGGGGAAGCTCGACAAGTTCAAGCTACCCAACGGGGAGACGACCGAGACGACTCTGGTGGCCTGCTACGAGGATGTCGATAGGACGCGATGGCGCTCGACACTGAAACTGCACCGGCGCGCAGACGGCACATGGGAGAACGGCCGCGCCTCCTACGAACCGACCCAGGCGACGAACTGGCTCAAGCGCTCGCTCGATCGGATCGATCGCCTACTCTGACGAGCAGCTCAGCGGCATGTGACGGGAGGTCGTCCTTCGAGCCCACGGGCGAGCGCCGGCCCTGCCATGCGCGCCTACTGAACATCTTCGAACTCGCCCGTCTCGAGGTCGAGCATCACGACCGAAGTCCGGAGGAACTCGCGTTCGACCTCGACATCCGGGTCTGCTGACTCGACGGGGCGGCTCACCTTGGTGATGCGGCCTTTCACGAGTACACGGCGGGAGCCGTCCTCGATCAGCACGTTGTCCAGGAACCCGGCGGCGATGAGCACCGCGAGGTGTCCCCGCCGCAGCGGCATGAGGGGCCGTACAGGTCGCTCACCTGCTGGCCAGAATCGCTCGACGAGCGCCGCGTTCGTCCACAGCCCGCGCTCCCTGGCCTCAGCCGCTGCGGTTTCGGGCTCGAAGAACTGTGACGCGAACGTAACCGGTCCGGCCGGCAACGCGGACAGCTCGTAGATCGGCGACGTCGATTCCGGCGATGGAAGCTCCGGCAGCGGACCAGTCGCCCACGCTTCGACCTGCGCCAGTGCATCAGCGGCGATCACCTGCGTCGCGCGCCTGCGCCCGAGTACGACGCACTGTCGGAAGGCGTCGTACTCGGGATCCTGGAAGCGATAGCAACGCAGTCCTTCATAGCGGGACGCGAGGTAGCGGGCCGACTGCGCGAGCCGCGCTTGCGGGACGATGTAGATGAGCAGTCCGCCCGGGGCGAGCGCGCGGCTCATCGTCGTGAGGAAGTTGTGCTCCAGCCGCTTGCCGTCCCGACCTTCGTCGTAGGGCGGATTGAGCCAGAGGCAGGAGAACGCCTCGTGTCCGAGCCGAACCGCGAAAGCGCTGCCGGCGATGAGATGGTCCAGGATCCGCCGAGCTTCGGCGGCCCGGTGCTGCTCGATCTCAATCCCGTAGGTCTCGCCGCCACCGATGGCGTCGGCAAACTGCCGGAGCGCGTCACCCGCGCCGCAGCAGGAGTCCAGCAGCCGTGTGACACGGCGATGAGATCGGGGGGCGGGGCGGACGAGCGCCGCCACGCGTTCGACGACCGAAGGCGGAGTCGGATAGAACTGCGCTTTCGCGATGCCCTCAAGGCGTGCCATGCCAGCCTCCGTGCGCTTTCTGTGAAGCGAGGTGTCGTGGGTTGATGTTCATCGGGCGCCCCTTTCGTTTCCTGGGCACGCGAGGTAGGAGGCACCCCGACTGAGGCGCCCCCATCTCGTCGTGTCCTGAGCTTTGTGGCTCGTCTATGCGACCTCTTCATGGCGGACGAACCCGAATAGGTGCCGAGCAACCAGGGGTGCGCACCAGTAGTGCCAGAAGGTCCCGTCCGGATCGAGAAGCCCGACCGCGTGCGACTGCCTCGGTTCGCCGGAGTGGTCTTCTGGGTCGTGCTCCTCCCAATGGTAGACGCGGTCGTGCAGCGCGCCGCTGTGGTCGGGACACGGCTCGCCGAAGCCCGCGGCGAGGCGGAAGTCCTCGCCCATGCGAGGACGCCGCTTTCCAGCGGGCGGTCCAAGGCGATGGCAGTCGGCGGAGGCGCAGTGCACGTGCCCTGCCAGCAGCCGCACCCTCCGCCAGCCATTCCGTTCGGCATCGACCCGCCATGCGGGCGGCCGCGTTTCGAGCTCGTGCGACCGCAGGTGCGCAACGAGCAGGTCAGGTCCGGTGCGCCCATAGGGATGCAGTCGGAATCCTGACACCCATCCGCATGAGCATCTCCCGATCATGCGGCGCGTGACCTTTCCGCGTTTCACCTCGTCCTCATGGGCCGCCGTAATGATCCAACGCCCCTGCCGGTCGGTGAGTGAGAAACGGTAGGGCTCCACCTGCGGCGGAGAGTCATCGCTGGTGGGCCGGGAGTCGTTATCCACAGCCACGAGAGTGACGTGGTGCGAGGGGAGCGGGTCTCCCACCTCGGCAAGTCCGCGCGGCGAGGCGATGTCTGACTGATCGGCCACAGCCTCTCCGAAGAGGTCAAGCTGCCTATCGGCCACGTCGAGCTTTCGCTTCGGCCGGATGTCCGAGCGCTGTGACCGCCGCACGCCAGCGTTCCCCGTGGCCACTGTTGGGTGCGAGCAGGTGCGCGTATTCGTGGGCGAGCAGGGTCGTTGGCCGTCCTGTTAGGGTGACGACACGCCCGGCCCTGGCGCTGAGAATGCAGATCCAGCCGAAGCGAGGATCGCGTGGATGGTTGTGGGCGTGCGCCCGCCGGCGAAACGCACCACGCCGCGGCGTGTCGATCGCTTCGGCGCAACCGCCGACGCTGATCCCGGCCACGGAAACGGCACGGAT
>CAYUVT010000274.1:0-3280 GCA_964448165.1 uncultured Anaerolineaceae bacterium
CGCTCGAGCTTCTCGTTGAACATCAGCCCGAAGGGGTGGAACTCCACCAGCACGAAGGCGCCACCCGGCCTGAGGACGGAGGCGATGCCCTGGCCCCAGGCGCTCATGTCGGAGAGCCACATGATCGTGCCGTAGGAGCTGAACACGCGGTCGTACTGCTCTCCCCGCGCGGCGGCATCCGCGAACCAGTCGTAGATGTCGCTGCGGACAAACGTCCCCGGGATGCCCGAATCGGCGGAGAGCTGGCGGGCAAAGTCGATCGCCGTGTCGCTGATGTCGATCCCGGTGACAATCGCGCCGAGCTTCGCCAGCGAGAGCGTGTCCTGGCCGGCGTTGCACTGCAGGTGCGCCAGGGTCTTGCCGGCCAGGTCGCCGAGGAGTTCGACCTCCTCCGGGAAGAGGGTGCTGCCGCCCTCGCGGAGGAAACGGGCCTGGTCGCCCTTGTGGCTGTTGTGAGCCCGGGTGGCCGCGTTCCAGGAGAGGCGGTTCGTTTCGTGGATGTCCTTGCGCATCCATCTATCGAACACGGTTCGCGGCCAAGGCGCCAAGTGGCGCGAGTGGTTCGAACAGCGAGGCGCGGAGGCTGCTGGCGTCCAGCCCTGGTCCGGGGCGATGGTTGCGGGAGCCCTCCGCGCCTCGCTTTCCTGACCTGCGCTAGCGGGCGACGAACCCGCCATCGACCGGGAGCGCGGCGCCGGTGACGAACGACGACTCGTCGCTGGCCAGGAAGAGGGCGAGGGCGGCGACCTCCTCGGCCGTGCCGAAGCGGTTGACCGGCTGCGTCGCGGCAAACTGGGAGCGCGCCTCTTCGGAGCCGCCGGTGAAGCGTTCGACCATCGGCGTCCAGATGACTCCCGGGCAGATGGCGTTCACGCGGATGCCCTGGGTCGCGTACTCCAGTGCCGTTGTCTTCGACATCTGGACCACCGCGCCCTTGGAGGCGCAGTACGCGACGATGTTCGGGAACCCCACCAGCCCGGCTACCGAAGCGGTGTTGATGATCGAGCCGCCCCCGTTCTTCAGCATCGCCGGGATGGCGTATTTCATCCCGAGGAAGACACCCTTCAGGTTGATGCCGATGACCCGGTCGAAGTCGGCCTCCTGGTAGTCCGCGGTCAGGGCCTGCGGGCCCTCGATTCCGGCATTGTTAAAGAGCACGTCGAGCCGGCCGTACATGGTCACGGCACGCTCGACCATCGCCTGGACATCAGCCGCCTTCGAGACGTCGGTGTTGATGCCGATGGCGGCGGTGCCGATATCCTGGGCCGTGACCTGTTCGGCGCCGGAGACGTCGGCGCAGACCACCCTGGCACCTTCCCGGGCGAACAACAGCGCCGCGGCCCGCCCGATCCCCGACCCGGCGCCCGTGACGATAGCGACCTTCCCATCGAGCCTTCCCATGACGTTACTCCTCCGGAGGAAATCTGGGGCGAGCATACCCGGGGGATATGAACGCTCGACACGGGCGATGGGCCGGGCGGGGGCCGCCGAAGGTCCCGATCGGCCTAGTCGAGGGCGACGGGCTCGTTGAAGCGTTCGAAGATCAGGTCCGTCTCCTTCGCGCGCAGGTCGCGCAACGAGAGCAGCATCCGTTCGGCATCGGCGCGGATGGCGCCCAGGCCCTGGAGGTCGCCATCTATCACGCGCTGCAGCTCGGTGGCCAGGTCTCTCGCCTCGGCCTGGATGCGCGCGAGCTGGGCACTGAGCTGGTGGACGCGCCCCAACAGCCAGGGGGCCTCGAAGCGCAGCTCGCCGTAGAGCCCGTGTTCGCCTTCCACTTCGCGCCGGTGCGCCTCGATAGCTTCGCTGGCGGCGCTCAGCTCGCTGGCGACACGTTCGGCCCATGCGCGCTCGCGCGTTGGCTGGGGCCTCCCCAGCGCAGCCAGCAGCGCCCGCTCCGCAAGTTCGAGGGCATCGTGGCTGCGGGTGGCCGCGTCGATAGATGCACGTTGGGTGGCGGTGATGCGTTCGGTCGACACGCACAAGCTCCTCATCGCATGCAGGTGATGGTGGTCGTGTGCCGGTGCGCGTAACGGGAGTCCGGCGTAACAGCTGACCGGGCCACTCGCCCGTCGCGTCCCCGGCCTACTCCCGGATCGTAGCAATCAGCCCGGAGGGCCGCCAAGACCGTCGCCGGTCCGGGTTCACGGCCCGGCCTCGCCACGCGGCAGCAGGCCAACGCGCTCGAAGTTATCGATGAGCAGCTCATCGACCGGCGCGCGCCCCGAACCCTTCGAATTGATGGCGCGGGACATCGGGACGGTGGCGAGACGGTAGCCCAACCCGGAGTACAGGCCGCGAATGAACCGGTGGTCGGAGTTCGAAAGCATCGCGGCTACGCCGCGGCGTGTCAGGCTCTCGAAGGTGTCACGAAGCCGGACCTGGTCGGCTTCGCCGAAGTCGGCACGCGTGTACCCGGTGAAGTTCGCCGTGGTGCTGAGCGGCTGGTACGGCGGGTCGAGGTACACAAAGTCGCCCGGCCGGGCCTCGTCGCAGACGACCGCGAAGTCGGCCGAGTGGAGCTCCGCCCGCTGGAGCGCCCGCGAGCATTCCGCCAGCAGCGGGCCATCGTAAATGCGCGGGTTCTTGTAGCGCCCATGCGGCACGTTGAATCCGCCCGAGGCGTTCACGCGGAAGAGCCCGTTGTAGCAGGTCCGGTTCAGAAAGATGAAGCGGGCGGCCCGTTCGGCCGGGATGGCGGGCGACGCTCCCCGGACCTCGTAGTACATGGCGCGCCGCTCCTCCGCATTCGCGGCGGTGTAGGCCGCTGCCAGGCCGGCGAGCGCGGCGTCGAGGGCTGCCAGCTGGTCCCGGACCACAACGTAGGTTTCCACCAGCTCCGCGTTGGCATCGGCGAGGATGGCCGGCGTCCCGGGCTGTGCCTCCTCGATGGCGAAGAACACCGCACCCGCACCCGCGAACGGTTCGATGTACCGGGCGATTGCGGCTGGCGCCGCCGCGACGATCGCCGGTGCGAGCTTGCCTTTGCCTCCCGCCCACTTCAGGAACGGTTTCGCCATGGCCGAATTGTGGAGGGAGAAGGGAGAAGGGAGAAGGGAGAAGGGCAGGAAGCGGGGGCACGAAGCCCGGCGCAACGGCTATTCCGCGAAGATGCTCGCGACCGGCAGGCTGAAGCCTTCCACGCTGAACCCGGCATCATCGCTGGTCAGCGTCTCGTCCTCGTAGCGGGTTGCCACATCGCCACCGGCGCGAAAGACCGTGACGGTGCGCGTGCCCGGCCGCACGATCCAGACCCGAGCCGCCCCGGCATCGAGGTATT
>CAYUVT010000275.1:0-3257 GCA_964448165.1 uncultured Anaerolineaceae bacterium
GCCGTAGTCCCCAAGCATCCGGGTGCCGAAAGGCCCCGCCCAGACCATCGTCAGGTCGATGACACGGATTCCGTCGAGGGGCATGGTCATGCGGGGCGCTCCAGGCGGGCGAGGCTTGGCGGGCCCTCCCAGGTTTCTCCGTTGTCGAGAAGGACGCGCAGCTGGGTACCGGTGTCTTCGACGGTCCCCGCGATGGCCGCGCCGGAACGCGGGTAACCCGGTTTCGATGGGACCACCACACGGATACCGGTGGGGAATTCAGCAGATGCCGCGATCTCCAGCGTCTCAATCCGTTGGCCAATCGCTCGCGCAAGCACCTGGAAGAGGGCGAAGTCGTTGGTTGCGCGAAGTGTGGCGAGAGCCTCGTCCTTGTCGGCGGCCTCGCGGGCGGCGCGGAGTTCAGCGGGGGCGGGGATTGCATCTTCGTCGCCCCGCGCAAGGTGCTGGGCCACCATCTTCCTGGCCCGGGGCGCCACCTCGGCGATGAGCTGATGGAGGAGGCCGATATCGTCGCAACTTTCAAAGTAGGCGATGGCGCGCGCCACCCGTTCGCGAGGCGTCATGCGGATACTCCGGTTCGCGCAGCGGCGAGCGCACGGGCGCTGAGTCCGGCCACATCGCGCAGGACCTCTTCGGTGTGCTCGCCCAGGAGTGGGGCGCGGCCATGGAGCCAGCCGCCGGGGCCGAGCCACCACGGTGGGCCGGGATAGGTGGCGGCCCCGGCGACCGGGTGGTCGATTTCCTCCAGGAAGCCGCGGAAGTTGAGCTGCGGGCTGGTGAGCAAGTCATCCATGGTGTGGACAAACGCGATGGGCGCCCGGCCCGCGCCTGCTCGCTGGTACACATCGTGCTTGGTCTCGGTGGCCGCCCAGGCGTAGAACTCGGCCATGAGCTCATCGTTGTGCTGCGTGCGGTCCGCCTGGGTCGCGAAGCGGGGGTCTGTGAGCAGGTCGGGGCGGCCGATGGCCTCGCAGAACGGCTTCCAGTTTCGAGCCATGATGTGGATGCCCAGGTGGCCATCGAGGCAGGGATAGATGCCGATGAAGCTGGCCATGTGGTTGCCCCGGCGCAGCCCGGCCCAGCGCCCCAGGTAGGTGTAGTAGGGGATGGTGGCTTCGAGGAGTGGCGCCATGCACTGCTGGATGCTGATGTCGACATGCTGTCCGAGCCCATCGCGCTCGGCGGCGAGCACTGCCAGCATGCCGGCCGAAAATGCGTTGAGCCCGCCCTGGTAGTCGGCCTGGTAGCCGCCGTTCTTTAGCGGGCCGCCTTCCTGCGTGCCGGTGATGAACATCTGTCCGCCCATGGCAAAGGCGATCAGGTTGTTGGACAGGTACGCGGAGTAGGGGCCATCCTGCCCGAACGTCGTCACCGAAATCAGCACGATGCGCGGGTTCACTTCTTTGAGATGCTCATACGTGAGCCCCAGGGCCCGCATGTCGCCCGGGAGGAAGTTCTCGATAACGACGTCGGACGCTTCGACCAGGCGCAAGAACGCGTCCCGGCCGGCCGGAGTGCGCACATCCAGCTCGACCGATTTCTTGGCGGTGTTCAGATAGAGGAAGAGGGCGCTCGTTTCAGCGTTCGGCACACCATCCCGGAACGGCCCGTGCGCGCGGCTGATGTCCCCACCGGGAGGTTCGACCTTGATCACTTCCGCCCCGTACCCCGCGAAGAGCTTGCCGCAGTACGGGGCCGAGACGAACGTGCCGAGTTCGAGGACGCGCAGGCCAGAGAGGGGCTGGGGCATGGTGCGGATTCTACGCTCGCCACCCGCTGGCGCTATCGGGCTACCCTGCTATTGGTGGACGTAACGTTCGGCAACGAGAATCACGCGGCTCGTGTACTCCCCGCCGCCTCCCGGGTACGGGACGAACGTACCGCCGCAGCTGATGAGGGTGACGCGCTCGACCCCGGGAGCGAGCGCCGGAAACACGACCGCGTCCATATCGAGCTGTTGGAGGGGGACGATCGCTACGGATTTCACGATGTAGGCATAGGAGATGCCGTTGTCCATGGTGATGGAGAGGGCATCACCCGCAGAGGCGCTGGTGAGATAGCCGAAGGGGCCCTTGCCGAATCCCACGTAGTCGACGTGGGCGGCGAAGATGCTGTTGGCGCCGGCGTATCCCGGGTGGCCGAATCGCGCGTACCAGGCGATGTGCTGGGGGGCACTCGGGTCTTCAAAGAACTCCCGGCCGCCCGCGAAGTAGGTGTCGCGCACCTCCACGGGCCAGGCCGCATCAATCTTCGCTGAGCCCAGGTGCAGTGATTCGACCGGGCCGTTGTAAGGGACGGGCAGGGGTACGGGGGTTGGCGTGGGGAGCAATTCGGCGCGCGTGACCTGGGGCGCGTAAGCGCGGTATTCCAGGTTCGGCCCGGCGGACCCGGCAAGTGTGCCGGTGAAGAGGAGCGCACCGGTGCCCAGCGCCAGGCCGGTGGTGCCAATGAGCAACGCTCGCCGTTTCACGATGCCCCTCCAGTTTCGAGCGAGCTCCAGAAGGGCTCGAGGGAATTCGCCAGCCGTTCCGGTGCGATGAGCGGGATGTTGTGCCCGGTGTCATCGTATCGTTCGAAGCGCACCGCGGGGTTCTCGGCGCGCATCCGTTCTGCGATGGCCATCGAGACCTCATTCGACCTACCCCCGTGGATGAACAGCGCCGGGACCTGGATGCCACGCCAGTCGCGCCAGTAGCCGCGTCCTCGATGGGTACGGACGGTTTCTGTGAGCGCGTGCCGGGGCGACCACCAGCGGTATGCCCCATCGGGCAATGGTTCGAGGCGGGCGAGAAAGAGCGCAACGGCTTCTGGAGTTTGAGGCCTGTTGCGAAAGGCGAAGGCGATCGCTGCCTCGCGGTCAGGGAACGTTTCCGGGCGCGACTCGATGCCGGCGACCGTCGTCGTGATGTTCGTCTTCGACGCCTCTGGGCCGATGTCTACGATTGCTACGCTACTGAGTCTCCGCGGGTGGCGGGCCGCCAGCAGCAGCGCGATCCGGCCACCCATGGAGTGGCCCACCAGGTGTACCGGGGCGCCCAGGCGCTCGATGACCTCACGAGTGTCGGCGATGTAGGCGCCGGTGCCATACCCGGTATCGGGCCGGGGGCTCTGGCCATGGCCTCGCTGATCGATCGCAACATAACGGCGGCCCGAGGGCAATGCGCCCACCACCGGACCCCAGACCTCGGCCACCGCAGTCAGCCCATGGAGGAAGAGCACCGCCTCGTCGCCGCTGCCCCAGGTGAGCGCACGAAACG
>CAYUVT010000276.1:0-3253 GCA_964448165.1 uncultured Anaerolineaceae bacterium
GTCAGCAGCATCTGCACGCCTATCGCCGAGAGCACCACGGCGAACACCACCTGCAGCGATCGCCCGCTGAGCGATGCCGCCGCTATCGCCCCTGCAATCGCACCTGGCAGCGCGAACGGGGCCACCCACCTGGCAACCGCCGTGTCGACCGTTCCCTGCCGGTAGTGCGCAAGTGCGCCCATCAGCGAGGCGCCGACAATCACCCAGAGTGAGATACCCTGGGCTTCGTGCTGGCCCACGCCCAGCACCAGCACCAGCGCGGGGACGAATATCGCGCCGCCCCCAACGCCCAGCGCACCGCTGGCAAGCCCACCCGCCAGCCCAATGCCGGCACCGGCCGCGAGCTCGGCAATGCCTCGCGTGTTGAGGAGTGGGTCGATGCTCGATACCAGCAGAAGCCGCAGCGAAACCGTCACCAGGAACACCCCAAAGAGCTGCCGCAACCGCATCGCGGGGATGCGCATCGCCGCGCGGGCGCCAAGGTTGGCGCCCAACAGCGCCCCCGCCAGCAGCGCCGCCACCAGCCTTCCGCCGATCGGCTCGCTGGCCGTGTAGGCGACAGCAGCCACCAGGGCGGTCACCACAATCACCACCAGCGATGTCCCGTGTGCCGTGTGCTGGCGCATGCGTAGTGGCCCGGTCATCAGCGGGACCATGATCGCACCGCCGCCACCACCGAGTATTCCGCTGAGGAAGCCGCCCGCCGCGCCGGTGAGCCCCGCGACGCCCGGGTTGGGCCGTGTCGCGGGAGCGGTCACGCGGGAGCGCCTTCCAGGGGTGCCGGCTCGGCGGACCGCTTCGGTTGGACCAGCCACGCGAACAGGATCCCCACGAAGTACAGGAAGAACAGCGGCCCCGCCACCATCGTCTGGGTGATCGGATCGGGCGTCGGCGTCACAACAGCCGCGATGATGAAGATGACGATGACCGCGTACCGCCAGAATCCGAGCAGCTGCTTCGCCCGCACCAGGCCAAGCCGCGCTGCCAGTGCCAGCACCATCGGCAACTCAAAAGCGATGCCGACCCAGAACACAATGCGGACCACGAAATCCACGTACTGCTTCACGCCCGTCACATTCTGGATCTCCGTGCTGCCGAGTTCGAGGAGGAACCCGAGCGAAGCCGGGAGGATGACCCAGTAGGCGAAAGCCATGCCACCGGCAAGGAACACCACGGTCCCCGCGATCCCCGGTAGCAGGAGCCGCTTCTCCCTCGGCGTGAGCCCGGGGACGATGAACGCCAGGAGCTCGTAAATGATGACCGGCGAGGAGAGAATGAGCCCGCCGTACAGGCCAATCTTCACGATGATGCTGATGCGGTCCGTCGGCGAGAAGCTCGATACCCGGAAGTCCTCGATGCGCTCGCGCGCGGGCGCCAGGAGCCACCCCAGGATCGTCTCCCAGAAGAGGAAACACACCAGGGTCGCGATCACCAGCGCAACGGCGCTCACCATGACGCGATTGCGGAGCTCCTTCAGGTGCTCCATCAGCGTCATCTCGGGTCCGCCCGCGTAAGTGCCCACCGGCGCCAGGGGGCTCGCGTTCTCTCGGACGGGCTCTGCGCTCATGAGTTCTTAGAACACCATCGGGGGTTTGGGTGGCTCGTTGGCCGCGGCCACCGGTTCATTTGCGGCCGTGCTCGATGCGCTCGCGCCCGTAAACGGCACCACTTTATCGTCGAGCGAAAGGTCCGATGTGGCCTGTTCGAGGGTGGCGTTCACCTCGCGCAGGCCGCTGTTGAGCTTCGCCTGTTCTTCCCGCATCACGCGCTGCGCCTGGTCGACTTCCCCGCGGATCGTGCGGTACTGCTCATCGAGGTAGTCGATCTCGTCCTTGAACTCGTCGCGGACGGCGCGGGCATACATCTGCATCTGCCGAACCGCGCGCCCGATCTGGTACGCCATCTGCGGCAGGCGTTCTGGCCCCACTACCACGAGCAGGAGCACGAACACCAGCAGGAGTTCCTGGTAGCCGATGCCCAGGAATTCCACATCAACCTCCCGTTCGCCAGGACGGCCGCCGGGTGGTCAGCCTACTTGTCCTCGACGCCGTGATCCTTCAGATAGTCTACGGCGTCCTGTACCGTAGCGATCTTCTCCGCGTCCTCGTCGCTGATCTCCAGGTCGCCCACGTCCGCCGAGAACTCCTCTTCCAGCGACATAATCAGTTCGACCAGGTCGAGGGAGTCTGCGTTCAGGTCGTCCACGAACGAAGCGGAGGGCACCACTTCGTCCTCCTCGACGCCGAGCTGCTCGACCACAATGGCACGGACCCGTTCGAAAACTGTTGGCACGGTAGGAGTACTCCTGGTTTTAGCGTGGATAGCGTTGGTTTCGGTTGCCGCGTCATGCGGCCCTGGCTGCGCCGGACGCCCGGCGCGAATGCGTTGGCTTACGGTTCGGAGCACCCCGTTGACGAACGCCGGCGAACTCTCCCCGCCATACCGGTGGGCCAGTTCCACAGCTTCGTTTACGACAGCCGCGACCGGCGCCGAATTATCGGTAAGCAGTTCCCATATTGCAAGGCGCAGGATGTTCCGGTCAACGACGGCCATGGTCTCTAGCGGGTACTGTGTTGCCGCCTCGCGGATATAGGCATCGATCTCCGGCTGGAGCCTGAGCACCCCGCGCAACATCCCGCGCCCATAGCCGCTCGGACCGGGCGCGGCCACGCCCGGCTCTTCCTCTTCGGCAGCCGCCAGCCTTCGCTCGAAAGCTGCTTCGGCATCGTGACTCGAGGTCTCGGCTTCGTACAGCGCCTCCAGGCTCACCTGGCGCGCCCGGCGAAACGGGTTATCCGTCACGCCATCACCATACCGCCATCCACGTGAATGCACTGCCCCGTGATGTAGCCCGCCCCGTCGCTCGCCAGGAACGCCACAACCGGCGCGACCTCCTCGGGCTCCGCAATCCTGCCCAGGGGGATCTGTCCCATCACCGCCGCCGTGGCCTGCTCAGTCATGCTGGTGATGATGTCCGTGTTGATGAAGCCCGGTGCGACCGCGTTCACGGTGATCCCCCGCGAAGCGACTTCCCGCGCTACCGAACGCGTGAACCCGATCAGCCCGGCCTTGGCGGCGGCGTAGTTCGCCTGGCCGGCATTGCCCATCACCCCCACCACGCTGGTGATGTTGATGATCCGCCCACCTCGGGCCCGGAGGATCGGCCGCATCGCTGCCCGGGTCACCAGGAACGCGCCCCTCAGTTTCGTCCGGTGGACGGCATCCCTATCCTCGTCCGACATGCGCATCAACA
>CAYUVT010000277.1:0-3250 GCA_964448165.1 uncultured Anaerolineaceae bacterium
AGTCATGTCTCGCCCCACCCGACGTACCCCGTGGCTTCTTCAGCACCCTGCTAGCGGCAGAGGCCGAGAAGGCTGGCTTCGCGGGCGGCCTGGCGCATGGTTAAGGATTGGAGTACTGCGTCACGTAAATCCAATCGGAGAGGTCATGCGGAAGTTGTTGATACGTCCCTGTGGTGCACGGGAACACCGGGGCCGGCAACGGGCAGTTGTACCAAGGGTCGCGCGGCAGCACGTTGTACGTGCCGTCAAGGCTGGCGTACCAGGTCATTATGTGTGGGGCCGAAGGGCAGCTGCCGGTTTGTGCAAAATTCCCGACTTGGCGGGTATTCCAATATCCACCAGAAGAGAAATCGCGTCCGTAGAGCGTGTACCAGCTTCCGCTAGTTATGGCTGAACTGTGCATGTAGTACATGCCAGACTTAAGAACGGCTGACTGATTGTGAATTTTCACAGATGTTGCCGCACAGTTGGAATTTCCTGGTGCTGGATCGTTTCCGGTGAGCATATAACCGATGAAAGTCGGTGATGTTGAATCCCCACCCGTGAACGAACGCCCGCGAAGTCCCATAAGGGTCGCTTGACGCGATGAAGTCAAGGCCACGCTCTTTAACCACCGGAGACGCTGAGCAGTCTAGATGCCAACCGCACGTCAGATAGGCGCTTCCGTAATCAACGCCCGCGTAGATGTGGATGGTAGCTGGGGTAGTCGCGCCAGCATCATGCCCTGGAAAAAACGCTCCCAGAGCTGCACCGGCGGCGAGCAAGACGGCGAACAGAATGGACGTGAAACGGGCAGTCATTTCAGCAACTCCGAGGCGACCTGAATGAGCTGGGAGACGGTTGCGTTGTTACCGATGACCTCTGTCACCACGTAGCCGTCCACCGTCTTCACAGCGAAGGCAACGCGGGCGTCCACGGACTCGAGCCCGGGGATGCCCGCCACGACAGCGACTTGGTGCGTGCCCATGCGGGTTTCGGAGATGCGCTCGGCAGAGGCGCTAATGGAAACCCACGCCTCGGGGCGCAAGTACTTCACGATGTGAACCGTCACGCCAGGAGCCACGAGCAGCAGCCGGTCAGAAGTGATTACGCGGCCGTCGCATTCCCAGGCAGTGAAGCCGGTACCCAGAGCATCAGACCAGCCCCGTGGCAGTTCGCGCACGAAAATGTCCATCGAACTCCCCGCGATGGTATCGGGGTCGGCGATGCGCCCGGCGGGCTCCTTACAGGGCACGGTGTGCTCACCAAACCCGGTGCTGTCCGGGGCGATGCGCAAGCCGGCGATGACGCCGTCGAACTTGCCGCGTGTGTTCTCGTCGCACACAGCGTGGCCTGCGGAGTCCGGCGGATAATCCGCGGGTGGACAGGCTTCGAGTGGCGGTGCGGTTGTGGGGTCCGGCCGCACCGGGATTTCTGTCAGATTGCCGATTCCCGAATCAGCTCCGGGGTCGGCGACGGCGGAGTCCCTTGGGTCCCAAATCCCGCTGATCACGATGCCGCGCATGAGGACGAAGCCAGTGAGCAAGGCCGCTAGACTGAGCCCGGTAAGGACGCCGATTCGACGACAGAAAAGACGGCCGGGTAGTCGCGATCGCACTTGAGAAACTGCTTGACAGACTAATCGCATTGCGATCCTCCCTGGCGGGATACGTCAGGAAGCGTCCCTCCGCGCGACACGGTGCGCAATACGGCTCTTCGGCCCCCGTCGATCGGCCGGGGTCAACCGGCCCCCTCCTCGTGGTCGCGCAACCACATGGCAAGCGAGACGCGGCTGGTCACGCCGGCCTTGCGCATGGCAGTCTCGACGTAGTGCTTCCCCGTCGACGCGCTCAGCCCGAGCGAGAGCGCGAAGTGGGTGGGGGGCATCCAGTTCCTGGACCACGACCGGCCCGGGTTCTGGGAGACGTACGGGTACCACATCTACGGCGACCCGTGGCGCGAGGAGCGGTACGCCTGACTGGCCGTTGGCCGTTGGCCGGTGGCCCCTAGTAGCGGCAGAGGCCCAGGAGGCTGGCGGAACTGGCTTCGAGCCGGCCCGCCGCTAGTTCCACGAAAAGCGTGAATTCAGCATCGTTGCGGGCGAGGCAGTCGGCCGTGCCCGGCGCTCCGGGCATGTCCGCTGCCGGGATGGCGTGCTCCGTCGTGTTGGGCGGCAGGCGATACTCGAACGTCTCGCCCCCGCTGCGGTCAGGGGTCGCGCCGAGGTAGCGCAGTTCGAGAAGGAAGCCGGTCTCGTTTTGCCACTGGTCGACCCAGCGGGCGCACCAGGGGCGGCTGGTCGTGATCACCGTGAACGCGGTGCGGAGGGATGTAGGAGGCGCGCACGCCTGGGGTGCGATCGCGGTAGGGGTTTCGGTGTTCCGTGACTCGACAAGAGCTGATGGGGCCCCGGCCGACGGATCGGCCTGGGTCGCGCCGCCTCGGCATCCGAGCCCTGCGAACGTTGCGACGAAGAGGATCAGCGCGGATATTTGTGTCTGCGCGCACGTCACTTGGTTGACACCGCGTCTGCAGGTGAGTTCGCCGGTATGCGCATACCGAGTGCGCCCAGGAGGGCTTCAGCGGTTGCCACCCCGTCATCCAGGATAGCAGCACCTAAGTATACGGCGGTCGACACTTCCTGGCACACGTGACCCTCGCAGTTGACCTCGTAGGGCACTTTCACAACTCTGGCACTGGCGACTCTGGGCGCGGACGTGACGAAAATATGCACTTGCTCGTCTGCGACCATGACCGAGCCGGCGACCGCGATCCCGGGGGCTCTTCGTAGCGCGTTAATCTTGATCTTCATTGTACCCACCATGGCTCATCGATCGGCATGACATTAGAGACAACAGACGAGATATCCGCTGATTGGACTGTTTCTATGTATCCAGCCGGACATCCGTAATAGGTGTATTGGTGCATCACATGAGCCCGGCGGCGGCAGTGCCCCAGCCGGCCGGCCCCCGCGATCCCCCGAACGGCTTCGGCTCCGCCGCCGCCTATTCGCGAGCGCGGGTGCGAGGGGCCACCGGCCACCAGCCCCGCTGCCTCCAAAACGTCCAAGCCCAAGCGACGATGATGCTCAAGACCAAGGCCACGGAAAGCTCAACGGCACCCACCCCTCCGAGCAGGAACCCGCCGACCGCCAAGACGGCAAAGATCAGAAATGCGCGCAAGACAAACATGAGGACGGACACGGGCAACCTCCACCGGTCAGCGTCGCGTTGACAGGGACCGTACCCGGCCACACGGCCCCCGTCAATCG
>CAYUVT010000278.1:0-3242 GCA_964448165.1 uncultured Anaerolineaceae bacterium
GCGGTCTCTCCGATCAAACCACGGACTGCCGAGGCCATCCCGCGGTCGATCATCCGGAGCGCACGCTCGACCTGGGCGATATCGGGTGCGCACCGCTCCGCAGCGGCGCTTGGCGTTGGCGCACGAACATCGGCCACCAGGTCCGCAATGGTGACGTCAGTCTCGTGGCCGACGCCTGAGATGACCGGTACCGGGAAGGCGTAAATGGCCCGCGCGACGCGCTCGTCGTTAAAGGCCGAGAGGTCCTCCGCGGCGCCGCCACCGCGCGCCACAATGCAGAGGTCCAGGCCTGGCTCGCGGGCGAGCCGGCGGAGCGCGCTTGCGACCTGCCCCGCTGCCTGGTCGCCCTGGACCAGCGCCGGCGCCAGCACCACCGTCGCCAGCGGCCAGCGCCGGCTGAGCACGTTCCTGATGTCCTGCAGGGCGGCGCCCGTTGGCGAGGTCACCAGCCCGATCCGCACCGGAAAGCGTGGCAGCGGCCGCTTGCGCGCCTCGTCGAACAACCCCTCTGATTCGAGGCGGAGCCGAAGCTCTTCGAACTTCGCCGCCATGAGTCCCACACCCTCGGGGCGCACAAAGTCGCAGACGAACTGCAGTTCCCCGCGCTGCGGGTAGACGGTGATTCGCCCGTGCGCCAGCACGCGTTCGCCTTCCTTGAGCTGGAAGCCCGGCATGTTGTCCCGGAAGAGCACCGCCCGCAGGACAGCACCGGGGTCCTTCAGCGAGAAGTACCGGTGACCCAGCTGCGACCGGCTGTAGTTCGAGACCTCGCCCTGGAGCCAGAGGTCACGAAACAACTCGTTCGCCTCCAGCACCTCCCGCAGGAACGACACGACGGCGGAAATGGAGAAGGCTGATGGTGTGGTCATCGGAGGGGACAGGATAGCCGCACCCGGACGGATGCGCAGTGAGGGACCTGCGGCGTGAAGATCTGCGGCGCGCCGGGCCACTCACTCCCATCCTGTGCGAGACTCCGTGCATGTCCCACCACACAGCTATCGATGAAGCGTTGGCGGCCAATGAGCGCTTCGCCACGGCGTTCCTCCCGGCCGAGGCGGGGACGCCACGGATCGCCGTGATCCTTTGCATGGACGCCCGCATCGACCCCATCCGTGCGCTGGGCTTGCGGTACGGCCACGCCCACATCATCCGTAACGCCGGCGGGCGGATGGCCGATGCCCTCCGCAGCCTGGCCATCAGTCAACGGCTCGTGGGCACGCGCGAGGTCGCCCTCATCCATCACACCGAGTGCGCCATGATGACGTTTACCGACGAAGAGATGCGCCAGCGCCTGCGCGACCAGGCTGGCTTCATCGCCGACCATCTCGCCTTCCTGCCATTCCGCGACCTCGATCAGTCGGTGCGCGACGACCTCGAGGTCTACCGCTCGTCGCCGCTTGTCAGGCAGGATGTCGCCCTCCGGGGCTTCGTGTATGACGTGAAAACGGGCCGCCTGCGGGAGGTCGATCCCGCCTGACACGCACCTGGTGCCGCCACCAGGACAGTTCGCTACTGGACCCGCTCGATGTACGTGCCCGAATCCGTGTTCACCCGGATCTTCGTGCCCTCTTCGATGAACAGCGGGACCTGCACCACGAGCCCGGTCTCGAGTGTGGCGGGTTTCGTGCCACCGGTGGCGGTGTCGCCCTTGAATCCCGGGTCGGTCTGGACAACCGTCAACTCGACCGTGATGGGGAGTTCGATGCCGATCACCTCGTCGCCGTAGAGAACGACCTCGCAGGTGTCGTTTTCCTTCAGATACTTGTTGGCATCGCCGACCTTTTCCGCGCTGACCGGGATCTGCTCGAAGGTCTCGGTGTTCATGAAGTAGTAGAACTGGTCGTCGCTGTAGAGATATTGCATCTCGCGGCGCTCCACTCGAGCGCGGTTGAACTTGGTGCCCGCCTGGAACGTTTGTTCGATGATTGCGCCACTGCGCACATCGCGAAACTTGATGCGGACCTGGGCCGAGCCGCGGCCCATCTTGATGTGCGAGTAATCCATGATCGAGTAGAGCTTGCCATCGAGTTCGATGGTCGCCCCCTTCTTCAGTTCGCCGGTTGAAATCACGAGTCAAACTCCTGCGGGTGTCAGTTTTCGCGCGTGGCTGAGCACACGCGGCCGGCCTTCTTCCAGGACCACGACGTCTTCAATCCGCACGCCGCCCCAGCCGGGCAGATAGATGCCAGGCTCAATGGTAAACACCATTCCCTCTTCCAAGACATCCTCCGATGACGTCCCGAGATACGGGTCTTCGTGGACATCGAGTCCCACCCCGTGCCCGAGGCCGTGCCCAAAGCGTTCCCCATACCCCGCACGGTCGATCACCGCCTGTGCCAGCATGTGCGCGTCCGAGGCCTTCATCCCCGGTTCGATACCCTCGATGGCGGCTTGCTGGGCCTCGAAGACGATGCCGTAAATTTCGCGGTACTTCTCGTCTGGCCGTCCCAGCACAATGGTCCGGGTGAGGTCGCTGCAGTACCCCTTGAACTTCGCGCCCATGTCGATGACGACCGGGCGGTTTGCCCCCAGCGGCTCGGCGCGCGGGCTTGCGTGCGGCATTGCACCCCAAGGCCCGCCCGCGACGATCGTCGGGAACGAAACATCCTCGCCGCCACCCGCCTTCACGTTTGCGGCGAAGACCTCGGCCGCCTCGAGCTCCGTCATTTCAGGTGTGAGTGTGGTCTCCAACCGTTCGAAAGCGGCGTCGGAAATGTCGATCGCGCGCTGGAGCAGGGCGAGCTCTTCCCGGTCCTTCCTGCGGCGGAGCTTCTCGATGATGCCCTTCGCCGGGACGAACTCCGGGCGGTCGGGCCCGGGCAGCTGCTCCAGGTACTCCAGCATCGCAAGGTAGCCCGCGTAAGTAAGGTCTGGCGTCGACACCCCGATCCGCTTGCCAGCCAGCCCGGCCTCGCCGATCAGCCGCGGGAACCACTCCTTCCGCGCGCCCAGGGCATGGAAAACCTCGAACCCCCGTGGGGCGCATTCACGCTCGGCCTGCTCGATATAGCGGAAGTCGGCTGCCAGGATTGCCCGGTCCCGCGTGACGAGCACCTGGCCGGCAGACCCGGTGAACCCGCTGAGGTACCGGCGGCTGGTCGACCCCGGTCCTTCTTCCCCGGGCGCAGCGACCAGCAAGGCATCCAGGTTCTGCTCCTGCAGCTCGATGCGCACCCGGGTGAGGCGGTCGGTCATGGCGGCTCCCGCCGGTGTCACGCCCCGGCCCGCGCCTCCAGGTGGTC
>CAYUVT010000279.1:0-3166 GCA_964448165.1 uncultured Anaerolineaceae bacterium
CGAGCTTCTTGTGGTCGACGGTGGTCAACCAGTCGAGGATCGCCGGGCGCTCGTACTCCCCCGTCCGTGGAACTGCGATGCTGGTCATACGTCCTCCTGGGCCTCCTGCCCATCCCTTCCGTTCTGGCGCCGCGCCGGTGGCCTCACCGGGCACGGCCTTACCACCTCAGTGCGATGCCTCAGCGCTTCGAACCGAAGCGCGTCCGTTGGCGGCGGTTTGCTCGGCCACCCAGCGGTCAAACTCGTCACGGCTTACCACGCGCAGCTTGAAGCGCATCAGTGCGTGGTTCAGCCCGCAGAGTTCGGCGCACTGCCCGAAGTACTCGCCGGGTTCGCGCGCGGTGATCACGAACCGGTTGTCCCGCCCGGGCACCACGTCGAGCTTGTAGAGGAAGTCGCGGATGTAGAACGAGTGAATCACGTCGTTCGAGGCCAGCTTGAACTCGATCGGCTCCCCAACGGGGATGACCAGAGTCGGCTCCTGGGCTGCTGTCCCGATGATGCTGATCTCGCCTGTCGCGTTTGGGTCTGTCTTCACGCCAAGGTCGTTCAGCTGGTAGACGAACTCCCACTGGAACTGGAAGCCGTTGACCTCGAT
This sequence comes from uncultured Anaerolineaceae bacterium, assembly GCA_964448165.1. Classification (GTDB taxonomy): domain Bacteria; phylum Chloroflexota; class Dehalococcoidia; order Tepidiformales; family Tepidiformaceae; genus Amarobacter. The sequence continues at coordinate 599 of CAYUVT010000279.1, forward strand.
GGTCATGTCCTCAGCAGCCGCGGAGTTTTCCACGTCGCGCAGGACAATGAACGAGTAGCTGAAGAGCGCGATCACGATGAGGACCGGGATCCCCGTCCAAACGAACTCGAGCGCGGTGCTGCCGTGCGTTTGCGCCGGGAGCTCGTCACTCCGCTTCCGGAACCGAATCACCGCGTAGATGAGCGCACTCTCGACCGCCAGGAAGACCAGGGCCGCAATGGCAAGCGTGAAGATCCAGAGATCCTCGATCTTCCGCCCCTCGTCCGTGATCGGCTTCGGGGTGCCGATCTGCGCCGATGCCACTCCCACGGATGCCAGCGCGAGCAGCGCGACCGTCAGAAGGAGCAGGAAGCGGCGTCCATGCCGCCGTATACCGGTTCGGGCCATACCCAGTCCTCCCCCGCGGTCCGTCCCTTTCTCCTTACCCGGGCGTAAGACCGCGGTGGGCGAGTGCAGCGGGACGGTTCCGCACGTGTGTGGTGAGACGCACCCCGCGGTAGCTGCCGGGCGCGGACGGTTTTCAGCCGTGGCTCGCCGAGACCGCCTGGCAGGTTTACGGGGAATGTCTGGTTGAAACCCAATCATCCTCCGTTTCGCGCCTAACGACCAGCGCCCCGCGCCGGCCGTTGTGCCGGTCACGACGTTCCTACTTTCCCGGCAATGAAGGGGGACTCAGGAAAGGGCGATCACGTCGACGCCCATGGCGAGGAAGAGGAGCGCCAGGTAGAGCAAGGAGAATTTGTAGAGCCGGATCGGGGGAGTTGCGGCTGGCCTCCGCCAGAGCTGGTAGCTGTAGAACAGGAAGAGGCCGCCGAGCGCGCCCGCGCTGATGGTGTAGATAGCGCCGAGCCCGGCCACCGGGCCCAGGAGCAGCGTCACGAGTACCAGCATCACGGTGTAGCGGAGAATCTGGATGCGCGTGTACGCTGGCCCATCGGTCACCGGTAGCATCGGCACGCCCGCTTCGGTGTAGTCACCCTGTAGTCGCAACGCGAGCGCCCAGAAGTGCGGGGGCGTCCAGAAGAAGATGATCGCGAACATCACCCAGGCGCCCAGGGAGATGTCGCCCGTCACCGCAGCCCAGCCGACCATGGGTGGGAATGCACCTGCGGCACCCCCGATAACGATGTTCTGGGGAGTCCTCCGCTTCAGCCACATCGTGTAGACGAAGACATAAAAGAGGAGGGCCGTGAGTGCGAGGATGGCCGCTGCGAGCGTGGTCGTCGCCCACAGCAACAGGAAGGCGAACCCCCCAAGACCAATACCGAACACGAGCGCGTGCGCCGGTTCGATGGTGCCAGTCACCATCGGCCGGCCGCGCGTGCGCCGCATGATCGCGTCGATATCGCGGTCGTACCAGCAATTGATGGCGTTCGCACCGCCCGCGGAAAGCGACCCCCCGATGAGGGTCCAGAGGATGAGCCAGCCCGAGGGCCAGCCTCCTTCGGCCACTACCATCGCGGGCACGGTCGTCACGAGCAGCAAAGAGATCACGCGTGGCTTGGTGAGCGAGACATAGCCGCGGATGGTCGCGGCAAGATTCACACGTGCCATGGGCATGGCGTTGGCGGTCATTACGGGGGCACCGGCCTTGGTGAGCCTGTGGGCTCGGGATTCTGCCGCCGGCACGTAGTAGGTGAGTGCTACCGCCGCCGAAAGCGTGAACCAGATGGAAGCCGCCAGCACCGTGTGCGATACCGTCAGCTCGTCCGGGAATGTGTACCAGACGTTCAGCGCACCGACCAGTACCTGCGCCACGTAGAGCACGCCCAGGGCTATCGCAAGGGGCTGCGCCCACGCCAGCTCGGCCCGCCGCCTCCATGCCGCGAGAACGAGGGGAATCGCCAGGAAGATGAACGCCCCGGCCAGGTAGCGGTGCACCATGTGCGTGATCTCCTGGTCGTCCGAAGCTGGGAGCACCGAACCGTTGCACAGGGGCCACCCTTCACATGCGGTAGCCGCGCCGCTTTCAGCCATGTAGCCGCCGATCCAGAAGGTCGCGGCCAGCCAGAAGATCGAGATCAGCGCCCACCTTCCGACATCCCGTGGGCCTTCGACCACTTTGCGCAGCTGGGTTTCGTGTTCCGGGTCCTCCAGGTACATCGCCACGGCAACGGCGATTTCGCACGAGAGGACGACCATGGCGATGACCAGGTGCGTCGCGACGATTTCGGGCGGGAGCTCGCGCACCACCGTGATTGCGCCGAGGATCCCCTGGAACCCCACGAGCGGCACCGTGGCCGTTGCTACCCACACGATGAACGGCACATGGCGGTAGTACTTCCAGGAAAGCACGGCAACGGCGATCACGAGCATGCCAACGATCGATGCTACGAACCGGTGCGAGAACTCGATCCAGGCCTCCTTGTGGCCCGGCGGAACGACCTGCCCGTGGCACGTCGGCCAGTCGGGACACCCGAGCCCCGAACCGGTCGCGCGGACATAGACCCCGACACCGATGAGGACGAGAGTGAGGAAGGCGGTGAGGAGCGCGAGGCGCTGAGCAATCTTCATTGCCGGGAACGCGGTGCCTTTCCGGCGCGCGTGCGCCGAACGCTTGCTCTGCTT
>CAYUVT010000280.1:0-3163 GCA_964448165.1 uncultured Anaerolineaceae bacterium
TAATCGCATGACCTTCGACGAGGGCCAGGGCTACGTCGTCCTCGCCACCATCGCGGTGCCATTGCTGGCGGCGCTGGTCCTGGTATTCACACCGGGACACCAGAAGATGGCCGTCCGCTACATCTCCGCCGTCACCGGCGCGATCCTCGCCGGGCTCTCTATCTACATCTTCACCGCCTACCAGCTCGATGGCTCCGATGCACAGATGCGGCTGCGGTGGGTGTGGATCGAGAACACCGCCTTCCTCGGGAAGGACGGCGTCACCCTTAACCTGGCCGTCGACGGCATCTCGGCGCTTATGGCGCTCCTGACCGGTGTGGTCGCCTTCGCGGGCTCGCTTGCGAGCTGGAAGCTCGATTTCCGCAACAAAGACTTCTACATCCTCTACTGGGTGCTGCTGGCCGGCGTCTACGGCACCTTCTTCTCCTACGACCTCTTCTTCTTCTTCTTCTTCTACGAACTCGCGGTCATGCCGCTCTACCTGCTCATTGGCGTCTGGGGCTCAACCCGGAAGGAGTACGGCGCGGCAAAGCTGACGCTGATGCTCGTTGGCGGCTCGGTCCTCATCTGGATAGGCATCTTCGCCGTCTTCCACGAGGCGAACCTGGGCACCTTTGACCTGGAGCGGCTCTGGGCCGCTGGCCGCGATGGCACCCTGAGCCCCACCTTCCAGAAGGTGTTCTTCCCCTTCATGGTGGTCGGCTGCGGCGTGCTGGCAGCGCTCTGGCCGTTCCACACGTGGTCGCCCGATGGCCACATGTCGGCCCCGACCGCGGTTTCGATGGTGCACGCGGGCGTGCTGATGAAGCTCGGCGCGTTCGGCATCATCCGGCTGGGCATCCAAATGATGCCGGAGGGCGCCGAGTTCTGGATGCCCACGCTCATGGTCCTGGGCGTTGTCGGGGCGGTTTACGGCGCGACAGCCGCACTCACCCAGCGCGATTTCAAGCTCATCTCCGGTTACAGCTCGGTCAGCCACATGGGCTACGTGCTGATGGGCCTCGCGACCATGAACCAGATCGGCATCACCGGAGCGGTGCTCCAGATGTACAGCCACGGGGTGATGACGGCCCTTGTCTTCCTCATGATTGGTGCGCTTTACGACCAGGCGCACACGCGCGACCTGAAGGATTTCGGTGGCATCGCGAAGGTGATGCCGCTCTGGGTCATCTTCTACGGCATCGCTGGCCTGGCGAATGTGGGCCTGCCGGGCTTCTCCGGGTTCACGGCCGAATTCCACATCTTCGTGGGCACGTTCAAGTCGTACCCCGTATTTGGTGCGCTCGCGATTTTTGCGGCGGCCCTGGCAGCGGCCTACATGCTCCGCATGTTCGCCATCGTCTTCTTCGGGCCATTCAACGTGAGGTGGTCTGACCTCAAGGACCTGACACCGCTCGAACGGCTTTCCGGCGGGATGCTCATCGCCTCGATCGTGATCATGGGCGTCTGGTGGGCACCGTTCACGGACCGCGTTGGACAGACCGTTACCCTGCTGCCGGGAGTCACGGGCTGATGCGCGACTACACGATCTTCATTCCCGAATACATCGCCGCGGGTTCGGCGGTCGGCATCATCGGTGTCGAGCTGTTCTGGCCGAAGTTCCGCAAGGACTGGCTGGCCTACATCACGGCCGCGGCAGCGCTCGCCTGGTTCATCTCGGGCCTGTTCTTCATCGGCAAGGACCCGAACAGCTTCCAGGGTGTCATCCGCTCCGACGACTTCACCACCTACTTCCGGCTGCTGGCCGCGGGCATTGTGTTCGTGGTGGCAATCATGTCGGCCGCGCACATGCGCGCGCGCACCAAGACGGTGGCCGAATACTACGGCCTGTTGCTGGTGGCGGGCTGCGGCATGGTGTACATGGCCGCCGCCACCGAACTGCTCACCGCCTATATCGCCCTGGAGCTCTTGAGCTTCTCCCTCTACATCCTTGTCGGGTACCTCAAGCGCGACCTGCTGAGCAGCGAGGCGAGCCTGAAGTACATCCTCCTGGGCGCCTTCTCGAGCGCCATGTTCCTCTACGGCATGAGCCTGATTTACGGCGTCACCGGGAGCACCTATTACGACGGGATCGCCGAAGGCCTCGCGGCGCGCGGTTCGGGTACCGACCCGGCCGTGGTCGTCGGGATGATGCTTATCCTCGCGGGCGTGGGCTTCAAGGTCTCGGCGGCGCCGTTCCACATGTGGGCGCCCGATGCCTACCAGGGCGCACCGCTGCCGGTGACCGCCTTCCTTTCGACCGCCTCGAAGGCCGCCGGTTTCGCACTCATCCTGCGGCTCTTCACCGGCGCGCTCGTCGTCGATGCGGCCGAATGGCGCTGGGCAGTCGCGGCGCTCGCCGCTGTCACCATGACGCTTGGGAACCTGGTCGCGATCCAGCAATCGAACCTGAAACGGCTCGTGGCCTACTCCTCGATCGGCCAGGTGGGCTACATGCTCATCACGATCGCCGCGCTGGGGTATGCCGAACCGAAGGCGGCCCAGGATGCCTCCGCGGCACTCCTGCTGCACATCGGCGGCTACGTGATCGCGACGCTCGCGCTGTTTGCCGCGTTCACGGCCGCGTACAACCGCACCGGGCGGGAGGACATCGCCGGCCTGCGCGGCCTGGCCGAGAACCAGCCATTCCTGGCGCTCGTAATCACGATCGCGCTCTTCTCGTTCGCGGGGTTGCCGCCCTTTGCCGGGTTCGCCACCAAGCTCTTCATGTTCCAGGGAGCGACGACCAACGAAACGCTGTGGGTCATCGGCCTGGCCGTGTTGAACAGCTTCATCAGCCTCTACTACTACCTCATGGTCATCCGTCAGATGTACCTGTTCGACCCGGTTGGCGACGTGAGCCGGTGGAAGGTGAGCCCGGTGCTCTGGGGGCTTGCGGCCGTGCTGATGGTGGGCGTCGTCTGCATCGGCGTGTACCCGGGGCCGCTCTTCGAGCTCTCGGAACGGGCGGCGCAGCCGCTGTTCGACGTGGCGGGGCTGGGCGGCGTGCAGGTTCAGCGGCCCTGACCTGCAGCGCCGTTGCGGCCGTGCGGTAGGATGTAGGCATGGCGAGCCCCGCGGTACCACGGTTACTGACGGCGGAGGAGTTTCTGCACCTCCCCGAGCCCATCGAAGGCGGCAAGATGGAGCTCGACCGCGGGAGGGTGGTCTGCATGAGCCCCGT
>CAYUVT010000281.1:0-3161 GCA_964448165.1 uncultured Anaerolineaceae bacterium
GTGATCTATAACCTGCTCGAACAGGAGGTCGGCGCCGGGATTTTTCCGATAGCGCGTGACCGTAACGTATCGGTGCTTGTGCGCGTGCCGCATGCCTCAGGGCTACTCGACGGCACGGCGTCGCGCTTGACGGAGTTCCCCGAGGGAGACCATCGGCGCTGGCGAATTAACACACCGGAGAAGCGGCAGCAGTGGGAAGAGGCGCTCGCGAAGGTCGAACAGCTATCGTTCCTTGCGGCGGGGCGGACCCTTGGCCAGGCGGCGATCCAGTTCATTCTCCGGGAACCTTCGGTAGCGAGTGTGATCCCCAACATCTACGACGGCAGCAACCTCGAGGAATTCGCGAGGTATGACCAGGCGCGACCGCTCACAGACCGGGAGTACCAGCGCGCTCACGCACTGTACCGGGATGACTTTGGCGCGCGGCGGCCCGCCGCCATCGGAGGGGACCAGTGAGCAGCTCGCATCCATCAACAGAAGGCCGCGTGCCGCAGGCGCACGCTCGGCGAGGGCCGATGGTCGACCTCGACCCGAGCGGACAAATCACCGGCAAGGCGCCGGACCGCTCGACGCGGCAGTTCCTGAATTACGCGTTCTACAAAGTCGATCCCGCCTTCCGGCGCCTGCCCGCTGGCGAAAAGGCCGCGGCACGGGACGAGTTCCAGGGCATGGTCGAACGCTGGCAGGGGCACGCGGACCTCATCCTGCGGACCTACTCGCTGGCCGGGTTGCGGGCCGACTGCGACTTCATGTTCTGGCGGATTTCGCATGACCCGGCGTGTTTCCGGGCGATGCAGGCTGAGGTGAACGCAACGGTGCTGGGAGGGTACCTCTCGATGGCGCACAGCTTCCTCTCGCTGCAAAAACGCTCGCAGTACGTCAACCGGATCGAGGGTTCGGGCCAGGGTGTCGAGCTGCTGCCAGGCGAAGGCCAGTACCTGTTCGTGTACCCGTTCGTGAAGACTCGCGCCTGGTACGCGCTCACCCCGCACGCGCGCCAGGGAATGATGGATGAACATATCCATGCCTCGTCGCCGTTCAAAGGCGTGCGGCTCAACACGAGCTACAGCTACGGCATCGACGACCAGGAGTTCGTGGTGGCGTTTGATTCGGACTACCCGCAGGAGTTCGTGGACCTGGTTGGCCGGCTGCGGCACACCGAGGCAAGCCTGTACACCCAGCGCGACACGCCAATGTTCACCTGTGCGAAGGCCGATATCGCGACCATCCTCCGGGAGATCGGGTAACCCTCACGGGCCCATGCCGTGACACAATTGACCGCGATGACCGGAACGAAGGGCCACGTGTGGCTTGTGGGCGCCGGCCCGGGTGACCCCGGGCTGCTGACGCTCGCCGGCGCCGAGGCGTTGCGCCGCGCCGACGTTGTGCTCTACGACGCGCTCGCGTCCCCGGCGCTGCTCGACCTGTGCGACCCGGCTGCCGAACTCGTGCCGGTGGGGAAACGCGCCGGGGACCACTCGGCCAGCCAGGACGAGATCACGGCCATGCTCGTGAGGTACGGCTCGCAGGGGAAGCGTGTGGTGCGGCTCAAGGGGGGCGACCCCTTCGTCTTCGGACGCGGCGGCGAGGAAGCGCTCGCGCTCCGGGCCGCGGAGATCCCGTTCACGATCGTCCCGGGCGTGACGTCGGCGGTCGCAGTCCCGGCCTACGCGGGCATCCCGGTCACACACCGGGGGATGGCCACCAACTTCGCCGTGGTGACCGGGCGCGAGGGGGCGGGAGTGGAAGCCGATTGGGAGGCCCTGGCGCGGGTGGACACGCTGGTGGTGCTCATGGGCGCGGCCGGGCTCCCGGAGATCTCCGCGCGATTGGTCGCTGCGGGCCGTGCCCCATCGACACCGGCCGCCGCGATTTCGAACGGGACACTGCCGGCCCAGCGGGTGGTAACCGCCACGCTCGGGACCATCGCCGGCGAGGTGGCGAAGGCGGGCCTCTCCACGCCGCTGATCACCGTCATCGGGCAGGTGGCGGCGCTGGCGGGGGAGATCGACTGGTACGTGCCGGGGCCGCTCGCCGGGAAGACGGTGGTGGTCACCCGCGCGCGGGCGCAGGCAGGCCAGCTGCGGAGGATGCTGGAGGCCCTCGGGGCGAGCGTTATCGAAGCGCCGGTGTTGCGCATCACCTTTCGCGACGAGGACCTGGTGACTGATGAGCGGGTGGCATCGCGCTGGGACTGGATCGTCTTCACCAGCCAGAACGGCGTCGATGCGTTCTTCCATGCCCTGGAGCGGGCCGGGCGGGATGCGCGCGCACTCGGCACCACCCGGGTGGCGGCGGTCGGAGATGCGACGGCCGGCGCGCTGAAACGCCATGGCATCGTCGTGGACTTTGTCCCATCCCGAGCGACTGGCGAGTGCCTGGCGCGCGAGCTGCCCCGCGTGAGTGGCGCGCGCGTGCTGCTGCCACACGGTTCGCTCCACGAAGAACGGCTCGCCGATGGGCTGCGCGCGCGGGGAGCGCACATCGAGGCCGTGATGGTGTACGAAACGCACCCGGTACCTCTCGACGAACGGCTGCGAGAGCGGGTGGTGCGCGCCGATGCCATCACCTTTGCGAGCGCCTCTTCGGCGCGATTCCTGGCCGATGCGCTGGGCGAGGTGCGGCCGCTGCCGGCCACCCGCCTGGTGGCCATCGGCGAGCAGTCCGCCGCGGCCGTGCGCGCGGCGTTTGGACGCGTCGATGCCAGGGCGTCCGAACCGTCGCTGGCGGGGCTCGTGGCGGCGGTGGTGGAGGCGTTGCCGTGAGCGTCATGATCGAACTGCTTCCTTCGGCGGGCCCGGTCCTGGTGATCGGCGGAGGGGCGGTGGGGCTCCGGCGGGCGCGGAACCTGGCCGCCGGCGGGTTCTCCGTGACCGTGATCGCCCCCGGAATCGACCCGGCTATCCGCCAGCTCCCGGGGGTCACCTGTCACCAGCGGGGCTTCGCGCCGGGCGATATCGCGGCCGCCCACCCGCGCTGGGCGCTGGTGGTGGCATGCACGGATCAGCGGGAGGTGAACCGTGCCGCCGGGGATGCCTCCCGGGCGCTCGGCATCCCCGTGGTGGTGGCCGACGCGCAGGCGGAAAGCACGGCCTTCACCCCGGCGACGCTGCGCGACGGCGACCTGCAGGTCGCGGTTTCGACTGGCGGCGCCGACCCTG
>CAYUVT010000282.1:0-3147 GCA_964448165.1 uncultured Anaerolineaceae bacterium
TCGCGTTCGGCTCCGTGGTGGCGATGGGTCTGCCGATGGTGACCGCGCTGTTCAGCCTGGGGACTGGCCTCATAGTGGTGCTCCTGCTGGCCCGTGGGCTGGCGATGAGTACGTTCACGCCCGCCTTCGCGACGATGATCGGCATCGGGGTCGGCATCGACTACTCGCTGCTGGTGGTGACGCGCTATCGGAGCGAACTCGCGCATGGGCAGCCCGTCGTGGAGGCCGTGGCAGTGGCGATCGACACCGCCGGGCGGGCCGTAATCTTCGCCGGGACCGCCGTCGTGATCGCATTGCTGGCGCTATTCACCATCGGAATCGAGTTCGTGTCCGCGATCGGCGTGGCCGGCGCGACGGTCGTCGCGGCGAGCGTGCTCGTGGCGACGACGCTCCTGCCGGCGCTGCTCGGACTCGCCGGCACGCGCATTGACCGCTGGACAATCCGCGCCTTCCATTCCACCGAGACACGAGATGGATCGGGCGTCTGGTACGGGCTCGCCGCCCGCGTCCAGCGCCACCCGGTCGTTTCGCTCACCGCGGCGCTCGTCCTCCTGCTGGTGATGGCGGCACCCGTCCTCGACATGCGCCTGGGCTTCTCGGACGCGGGGAACAACCCGGAGTCGCTGCATAGCCGCCGCGCCTACGACCTGCTGGCGCGGGGCTTTGGCCCCGGGTTCAATGGACCGTTCGTGGTCGCGGTTGAGTTGCCGCCGGACAGCGATGACGCCACCCTGACGCGCCTGACGGAGGTGTTTTCCGCGACTGAGGGCGTCGCGTTCGCCTCTCCCGCCCGGATGAGCCCAAACGGGGACGCGGCCGTGATCTCGGTGGTCCCCGCCGGCTCACCGCAAGACGAGTCCACCGCGCAACTGCTGGATCGGTTGCGCGATCACGTCATCCCGGAGGCGACGGCAGGCACTGAAGTTCGCGCCTACGTGGGCGGCATTACCGCCACCTTCGGCGATCTCGGAGACCGGATCGCCTCGCGACTTCCGCTCTTCCTCGCCATTGTCATCGGTCTCAGCTTCGTGCTCATAATGGTCGTCTTCCGTTCGATCGCCGTGCCCATTAAAGCGGCGGCGATGAACCTGTTGTCCATCGGGGCCGCCTACGGCGTCCTGGTCGCCATCTTCCAGTGGGGCTGGTTGTCTGGCCCGCTGGGCACCGGTGGGCCCGGGCCAATCGAGTCGTTCCTGCCGATGATGCTGTTCGCGGTGTTGTTCGGCCTCTCGATGGACTACGAGGTCTTCTTGCTCTCCCGCATCCGTGAGAACTACGTGCATGGGATGGACAACTCGCAGTCGGTGACGCACGGCGTCTCGCAAACGGCGCGCGTGATTACGGCGGCCGCGGCGATCATGGTCGCCGTGTTCTTGAGCTTCGCGCTCAGCGAGGGGCGGATCATCAAAGAGTTTGGCGTCGGGCTCGGTGTGGCAATCTTCGTGGACGCGACGATTGTGCGGTTGGTGCTCGTGCCATCCGTGATGGAACTGCTCGGCGACGTCAACTGGTGGTTCCCGCGCTGGCTGGACCGGATCTTGCCGAGCGTGCAGATAGAAGGGGCGCACGAAATCGTCCCGGCCGAGCCCAATGACGCGGCGGCTGGTCGGTGAGCGCGGCAGCCATGACGAACTGCCCGGTTGGGCAACCGCCCGCGAAGGCGTTCCGCGATGCGAGTGGTCCAGACATCAGCGAAAGGAGGCATCCTTGTACGAGAAAGCGCTAGTGCCAATCGACGGCTCCGAATTCTGCCTGGACGCGCTATCACATATCCCGAGGCTAAGGCCTCAAGAGGTCGTCCTCGCCGCGGTAATGGAATCGGTTGGCGCCGCGATGCTCCGCCAGACCGGGGTTGTCGCGGACATCCCCCCGGACGTAGCCCGGCAGGTCGAATTGTCGGCGGCTGCGGAATTGAGGCGGTATCTCCGCGAAGCGCAGCAGGAGCTCCAAGACCATGGTTGGACGGGGGCGAGTACGATGGTCGTCCTTCATGGCAAGCCGGGGGCCGAGATCGTTCGATTCGCCGCTGAAACTTCGTGCGACATCATTGTGATGGCTACGCACGGACGGACAGGCATGCGGCGAGCCATCCTCGGTTCCGTCGCGGACTACGTGGTGAGCCACATGACGGGCGCCGCGGTGTTGCTCGTTCGCCCGGAAGTGGAAGAGACACCTGAGGGTTAAGGGCCTTGCCGGTGACGGTTCCGCGTGGAACGAAGCTCCCAAGCCCGACGCTCAACCGAAGCGCAGCCGCAACCGCGGCAGCGGCCCGCAAGCTCTAAACCCGAACGCCATTCGATAGCCGCGACAAGAACGGCCGATTGGTATCTGCAATTCGCGCCGATCGATTCACGCGATGTTCACATGTGTGCCCGATACTGGATCCATGCCAACCGCATTGCCGGCAGAGAAGGTGGTCACGCTGCGTGATGGCCTGTCCGTTCCGGTCCGGCCGATCCGTCCCGCCGACGCTCCGCGCCTCATCGAGTTCCACTCCCGGCTCTCCATGAACACGACGCGCCTGCGCTTCTTCACCCCGATGAAGCGCCTCTCCGCGGCGTTTGCCGAGCACCTCTGCACCGTCGACTTCAAGAAGCGCTGCGCCTTCGTCATTAGCCCGCTCGATTCGGACGTCATCCACGCGGTCGGGCGATACGAGGCCGAGTCCTGCTACTCCGCCGAAGTAGCGTTCGTCGTCGAGGACGCCTTCCAGGGCAAGGGCATCGGCACCATCCTGCTCGATCGCCTGGTCGAACACGCCCGCACGAATGGCTTCGACCGGCTAACCGCCGTCGTCCTCTGTGAGAACCTGAACATGCTCACGCTCTTCCGCGAATCGCCCTACTCGCCCGAGATCACCATGCAGAGCGAGTGCGCCTTCGTGAAGATGAACATCGCCGTGCCGGGACCGGCGGTGGCGGTCCCGAAGCGCCGGCCGCGCAGCCTCGCACCGGTGCCGCGCCTCCGCACGGCCGAGGAGTAGGGCTTCGCATTGCCGTCGGCGCCGGTCGGGGGTGCGTAGTTCCAGCACATCTGTCCACGTTAACCCCCACAGCCGACAGACTGGTCCTTTAACCTCCCCTGAACCAGCAAGCCCATAGCTTGTTGCAAGCCTGCAGGCGCCCATTCAGCTCTGGGAGGGACTAG
>CAYUVT010000283.1:0-3099 GCA_964448165.1 uncultured Anaerolineaceae bacterium
CGGCCCGCAAGCTTCGACGTGATCGTCACCGAGAACATGTTCGGTGACATCCTGACCGACGAGGCGGCCATGCTGGCGGGCTCCATGGGCATGATGCCATCGGCCAGCCTGGGCCGGCGGCGCAAGGATGGCACCGGCATCGGGCTGTACGAACCGATCCACGGCAGTGCGCCCGACATCGCGGGCCAGAAGAAGGCCAATCCGCTGGCGATGATCCTGAGCGCCGCCATGATGCTTCGGCTCTCGCTGGGGCTCGAAACCGAGGCGGCAGCCATCGAAGAGGCGGTCGACGGTGTGATCAAGGCGGGATACCGCACGCCCGACATCGCCGGGAAAGGCGCCACGGTCGTCGACACGGCGAAGATGGGCACACTCGTCGCCGAGCGTGTCTGAGCGGCAGCGATGCTGACGGACAGGGACGCTGCGCGGTGGTAGAATGCGCGGGCTGTATACAATCCTGATCTGAGGAGCCCGCCCATGTCCGAAGCCGTCGCCCGAGGTCTCGAGGGCGTCAATGTCGCCGCGACCAAGCTCTGCCGCATTGATGGCCAAAAAGGCGAGCTGATCTATTCGGGCTACAACATCTACGACCTGGCGGAGCACTCCACCTTCGAGGAAGTCGCTTTCCTGCTCTGGAATCTCCGCCTTCCCTCGAAGCAGGAACTCGCCGACCTGGAAGACGAACTGCGCCGGGAGCGGCCGCTTTCGGATCTGAACTCGCGTGTCCTTCGCGAGATCATCGGCCAGATCCGGCCGATGCGGGCGCTCGAAATCGCCGTCATCATCGCCGGGGCGCTCGACCCGAAATCCAGCGACCTCACGAACCACCAGCTCAAGCGCACGGCGGCGCTCCTCACGGCGCGCATGCCCACCGTGCTGGCAACCTACCACCGCCTGCGCCAGGGCCTGGACCCGGTACCCCCTCGAGATGACCTCGGGCACTCAGCCAACTTCCTCTGGATGCTCAATGGCCGCGAACCGAACGCCCTCGAGGCGCGGACCTTCGATGTTGCGATGATCCTGCACGCCGAGCACGAGATGAACGCCTCCACCTTCTCGGCGCTCGTGACCGCATCGACGCTGAGCGATATGTACTCGGCGACCGCCTCCGCGATCGGCACACTGAAAGGCCCCCTCCATGGCGGCGCCAATGAAGCGGTCTACAAGACGCTCGAAGCTATCGGCGTCGAGGCGAACATCGCACCCCACGTGGAAGCGATGCTTGGCCGTGGCGAACGCGTGATGGGCATCGGCCACCGCGTGTATAAGACGACCGACCCCCGAGCCATCATCCTGGAACGGCTGGGGCACCAGCTCGCCGAAACCTCGCCCGACCGCAAGTACTTCGACCTCTCGCTCAAGCTTCGCGACTACCTGGCACGCAAGCTCGAAGGCAAGCCGCTGTACCCGAACGTCGACTTCTTCAGCGCCTCGGTCTACAAGATGCTGGGCATCCCGAGCGACCTCTACACGCCGATCTTTGCCATGTCGCGCATCACGGGCTGGACGGCGCACATGCTCGAACAGTACGCCGACAACCGCCTGGTGCGGCCCAACGCGCTGTACGAAGGCGCCGAGAACCGGGAGTACGTACCCCTCGAGAAGCGGTAGCGCGCCCGGGCAACGGAATTTGCTCGAAAGGCCGGGTTCTCCGGCCTTTCCGCTTTCCGGGGGGAGGGACAGCATCCGCAGGCGGGCCCAGCCGGCAGACCAGCGGAGTCGCGGTCAGAAGATGGTGCGGTGGCCCGTTTCCCCGGAGCGCTTCATCTCTTCGAAGCCCTCGTCACCTTCCATGCGCCGGCGCTCGCGCTCCAGCGCCTCCATCTCCTCGCGCCGCTCACGCTCTTCCGGAGTCTCGACGACGAGGGCGCCATGGACATCGACCTCAACCACGGCATCCAGCGGCTCGCCAATAACGGCGTAACGGGTTCCGCCGATGAAGGTGAGCGGGCTGTGTTCGCGGTCCTTCAGCAGCCATTGCTGCGCGTAGGCCTCGTCATCGGCCTGGACCTTCACCACGTTGCCCACGAAGAGCGTATGGTCGCCTATCCGGATCACGTCCTGGACGGTGCATTCGATCCAGGCGAGGCAGCCTTCGAGCAACGGCGCATCGATGATGAGCGGGCTGAACGTCTGGAGCCCGGATGCCTCGATCTTGTTGGTGTTGAGACCGGTGATGCTGCCGAAGAATGCCGTGTGCTTCAGGAGGGCCGGCCCCGGGATATTGATGGCAAACGCCTCGCTGAAGCGGATCATGTCGGCCGTGTGGCGGTGGGGGTGGATGACGCAGCCCACGAGCGGAGGCTCCATGGAGAGCGGCGCCATCCAGGCGATGGGGGCGGCGTTGGCGATGCCGCGCCAGGCCGTGGTGACAATCCCCACGGGGCCCGGGTTCAACAGGCGGCGGGCATCGGTGACATCGCAAAGACGGCGCATGGGTTACTTCCGGGTGCACGAAAAGGCCGGGCATGGAGCCCGGCCCTGATCATGCACGAAAAGCGGCTCAGTGACGGCCGTTGGTGTTCGACTTCATCCGCCGCCAGCGGAGGAAGTTCCAGTACGACAGCAGCTCGGGCAGGTCTTCGGGGTGCTTTTCGAGTTCCCCGATGAGCTCTGCGATGTCGCTATCCTTCACGTAGAGCATGTCGCCGTCTTCGCCGAGGAAGTAATGGAGCGGGCGATTGAGGATGCGGGCGACGCTGAGGAGCATGTCGATGCCCACGGAGCGCTGACCGGCTTCGTAAAGGCTGATGGCGCTCTGCGTGGTGTTGAGCGCCTGGGCGAGCTGCCCCTGGCTCATGCCGGCATCGCGGCGGGCGGCGCGAATCCGATTGCCCAGGCTCGCGGAGACAGGCGCTTTTCCGGTTTCGGACGTAGCTTTAATCATGTTGGCTTCGACTCCAGGTAGGGACCAGTGGGATGGCCCGCTGTCCTGGGGGACGGGGGCCAATTGCCCTATCAAGGTACGAACGGAATCGCTTCGGGTCAATCGAACTCGCACGTTGCCACAATTTCGCAACGTCAATTCTTCCCGGATCGCCGCCGGGCGGGCCCGGTGATGGCGCCCCTCGCGCTGACAGACCCTCACCACCCCCCGGG
>CAYUVT010000284.1:0-3065 GCA_964448165.1 uncultured Anaerolineaceae bacterium
ATTGGTTGCTCACTGGGCCCTTCCGGACGTGGGTGCCAGGTGGATGTGGGAAGGAAAGCCACCCTGGTGGGGTGGAGGGTGGTGGCAGGGGGCAGGGGAAAGGGGTGCTCCCAGTAGGATGTGTGTGTCAGCACCAACGCTACGGAGAAGCACCCTGTCTGAGTCTACCCTGCCCGTGGCCGGCGGTGACGCCGTGAGAACCTTTGGAGTACCAGGGACGTTCCTGCGCGTGGCACGCAAGGAGTGGCCCGAACTCAGCCCCGAGGCGCTCCGGCGCTTCTCCGCCCGGCGGCGCCAGTGGAAACGGCAGTACGCCACCCGCAAGCCGAGAGACTACGAAGCGAAGCTCCCCGGCGACATCGTCCAGATCGACACGATGGATGTCCGGCCCGAGCCGGGCATCGTCCTCAAGCAGTTCACCACCGTCGATGTCGTCAGCCCCTGGTCCGTCCCGACCATTGCCAGTAACGCAAACGCCCTGCATGCCACGCGTGCGCTCGACAACCTCATCGAACGGACGCCGTTCCCCATCAAGGCCATCCAGGTCGATGGCGGCTCTGAGTTCATGGCCGAGTTCGAGGACGCCTGCAAACAGAAGGGTATCCTCCTCTTCGAGCTCCCTCCCCGCAGCCCGAAACTCAACGGGCGCGTCGAACGCGCCAACCGCACCTACCGGGAGGAGTTTTACCACTGCTCCGACGCCACACCCACCGTCGCTGGCCTCGCCACCCATCTGGCGCTCTGGGAACACACCTACAACCACGTCCGCCCTCACCAGGCCCTCGGCATGCTGACCCCGGCTGAATTCCTCAGCCAACGCTTTAACATCTCACCACCCAAGGGAGTGTCACTAACGTCGTGAACCAGCACATCGGATTTCCCGTTTAGCATGGCGGGCGTAGCATGGGCGAACCAGGCTGCCTGCCGGCGCCCCCAGGTGGGTCATGCGCACCGCGAACTACGTGTTCTCCGTTATCTCCATTGTCCTGGGGATTGCCCTCATCCTGTTCATGATGACGCAGGCAGTCGAGTGGAACATCGGCGTGGCGATCGGGGTGGTGCTCATCCTGAACGGAGCGATACGCCTGTGGTTCGCACAGGATGACCGGTAGTGCCATGCTTGGTGTGCAACAGATCGGAGCAGGCCGGCGCCGGGCAGGATAACGAAGCATATGGTTGTGCCGCAGACGTTTCTGGTCCCCATTACGAATTCACCGGCGAGCCTGGAAGCGGTAGCCGTTGCCTCCACGATGGCGAAAGTGCGGAAGGGCCGCGTCTACCTGGTCCACGTCATCGAGGTGAACCGGTCGCTGCCCCTGAACGCGGAGATGGATGCCGAGGCGCGGCGCGGAGAGCAGGTGATCCGGCGGGCGGAGGCTGTCGCGTCGGAGGCGGGGTGCTCGGCGACCGGCACGCTCGTGCAGGCGCGCGAAGCAGGGATGGCGATCATCGACGAAGCGCAGGACCGCGGGGTCGACGCAATCGTGATGGGCATCGGCTACAAGCGGCTTACCGGCTCGTTCCAGGTTGGGCGGACGGTTGACCATGTCCTGAAGAACGCCACCTGCGCGGTGTGGGTGGTGCGGCAATCGGTGGCGGCGGGCCACCACCACGAATGATGCGGCGGGTACCATGAAGGTCATCATCATGGGCTGTGGAAGGCTTGGCTCACGAATCGCCGGGATACTCGACCGGCAGGGGCACCATGTGACCGTCATCGACATCAACGAGTCGGCATTCCGGCGGCTCGGGGAATCGTTCGGTGGCGACCGTGTCGTCGGCAACGGGATGGATGCAGCAACGCTCGAAAAGGCAGGCATCCAGGATGCCGACGCGTTCATGGCCATTACGCAGGGGGACAACCGCAACTACTTCGCGAGCCAGATGGCACACGAGGTCTATCGCGTCAAACGCGTATTGTGCCGGGTGTACGACCCGGTACGCGAAGAGATCTTCCGCGACCTGGGCCTCGAAACGTTCAGCCCGACGAGCTACGGCGCCCAGATCATGGTCGACATGCTGATGCACGAGCCGGCGAGGAGGTAGCTGAATGTACATCCTGATCGCCGGTGGCGGGAAAGTCGGCTACCACCTTGCCGAGGAGCTCCTGAACGAGAAGCACGAAGTGCTGGTCATCGAGCGTGAACCCGCGCGGGCGGCACAAATACGCGACGAACTCAGCGGGAACGTCCTCACGGGGGACAGTTGCGAGGCCACCACGCTCGACCTGGCGGGCGTCTCCCGCGCCGACCTGGTGGCGGCAGTAACGGGTGACGACGAGGACAACCTGGTGATCTGCGATATCGCCCGCTACCGGGGGGTGGCCCGCACCATCGCACGGATCAACAACCCGCGAAACGAACTGCTTTTCCGGAAGCGCGGCATCGAGACGACGATTTCGGCAACGCAGGCGGTGCTCGCGCAGATTGAGCAGGAGCTGCCCACTCAGCTCATGATCCCGCTCCTCCAGCTCCACAGCGGCCTCGAGCTGGTGGAGATAAAGCTCCCGGAGACGTCGCCGGTGGCGGGGCGCTCGGTGCGGGAAGTGCTCCTGCCGGCAGAGTCGCTCATCTCGCTGATTGTGGACCCGGGCGGAGTGCCGCGCATGCCGAGCGGCGATACACGGCTGAACGCTGGCGATGCGCTCGTGGTGGTGAGCCGCAAGGAGAGCCTCGACATGTTGCGTGAGCAGCTCATCGGCTCGACACACGGCCTGGATACCTGAGGGATGACCCGGCTCGCATTTCTTGGGCCACCGGGCACCTGGGGTGAACTGGCGGCGATGAAGTTCGACCCGAACGCGGAGTTGTTGCCGTTCCCTTCGCATGCCGCCGTCGCGGTGGCGGTGGAATCGGGGATGGCCGATGCCGGCGTGGTCGCAATCGAGAACTCGATCAACGGGTCGGTCCAGGAGACCCTCGACATCCTGATTCACGAGACGAGCCTGAAGATCCAGGCCGAATTGCTGTTGCCCATCGAGCACAACCTGGTGGCGCCGCCAGGTACGCGCGCCGACCAGGTGAAGGTCATCTTTTCGCATCCCCAGGCGCTGGGGCAGTGCCGGA
>CAYUVT010000285.1:0-3059 GCA_964448165.1 uncultured Anaerolineaceae bacterium
CGAATGGCGCAGAAAAGCGATCTGCCGTAGGCCAACAATGCTTGGGGAAACGGTGGGCATGGCGAGCCGTCTACTAGCGTACCGGCAAGCGAAAGTGGCGTCAATCAGCGACGGTGACGACAGAAACAAACCCCCTACCCACAGCGGGCCGTAGCTGCGGGGGGCTCACCTGGCGTTCAGACGCTCAGAGGATGCCGCGTCCGAGGCGTTTTGTCTAGTAGGAGGACCAGGTGCGTGGCCCAGCTCGACTAGTCGCGTGGCCCTGCCACGCAAAGGGGCTCCGCAGAGCGCTTTCGCATCGAGCCGGGGGGACCGGTTAGTTGTACCAGGACCACTCGTGCTGCCAACGAGAGTTCGCGGAGATGTCGCTGTAGCTCCCGGTGGAGGAGTACGTTCCGGTGTTCCGAGAAGCGCCATCGGCTCCCTGATGCAGGTGGATCCCGCTGGACGTGCAGGTGCTCAGGTCTCCGTTGGGGTACGGTGCAACTGAAGTGCCAATCGTCTGGGAAGTGTACTGGTAGGAAGTGCCGCCGGTGATCGGATAGGTATAGCCGTCCGTGCCAAAGAGCGACGTGTGCGTGTAGAACTCGTCCCCTCGCCAGGTGCCGCTTGGGTATTCAAGGCGCACGCGCACGCGGAGACATGCGGAGTTGTTGATGGACTTGGTGGCGTAGTAGGCAGTGCCGGTCCCGGCGCCGCGGAACGCCCATGTCCGGAAGTGCACGGCGGACGAGTTGGACCAATCGAGCGCTTGCAGGTCCCCAGCGGTTCCACACGGCGACGACGTCCCATGCCAGAGACAAGTGACGTACCCGGTGAGGCTCGCAGGACCTGGGTTCACCCGAGCGACGGTAAGCGTCGCCGCGGAAACCCGGTCGGGAGCGGTCCCGAACCCCAGAACGAAGGAAAGGACCATGACCGTCACACAGGACGCAACTCGAATCATGGAACCTGACGTCATTGCACGACCCCGGAAGCGATGGCTATGGCGGTGTCGATGCTGAGATTCCCGGTACGTACGACCGTGAGCACACCGCCGATGTATGTCAGCACCTCGGCGTCGCCCAACCCTTCGTCCAGGATTGGGTGTCCAACAGCTGCTGGAACGCCGTTAATCGAGCCGGCTTGCCAGCGCGCAGCGGCGATGCTCGACGCCTCTGCGGGCTCGCCGATGAACCGCATTATCTGGATGGTTCCGCCCCTCGGGATGTCCCAATACGATTCACCGCGAGCCAACCGCTCATTGAGATCGTCGGCCACCGGGAGTGCGTAGACCACCTCGGCAAAAGCCACTTCCTGGCCGCACACAATCGCGAGTGCTGACCTGATCGTTGTCCCCGCAGGCAGGAACCGCGGCGAGATTTCCACCCGGGTTCCCCGAGACTGGTCAAAATCAACCTGGACCGGGGGGCGTTGAGTCTCGCAAGGCCCGCCGCGCCGCTGCACGGTCGGGCCAACCTCTATTCCGTTGACACGCTGGTCGAATCGGGGGAGCCTGGCGTCCTGATTCACCCATTTGATCAGAAGCTCGGGATGCGTGGGGTCAGGGGTTTCCCCCGGGGCGGGGGTTGCGTCCTCGATGCCCACCGGGAGAGCGGGCGGGCCAGCGGTCGCAGGTTCGCGCTCACCAAGCACCCGTCCTGCCCAGAAAGCAAGTGTTGCAACCGCCAGTAGCGTTGCGCCCACCAGGAGACCATTTCGACCCCGCCGCATAACTGATGCCTCCCCCTACCCACAGCGGAGCGTAGCTGCGGGGGGCTCGATTAGCGTTCAGACGCTCAGAGGCTGCCGCGTCCGAGGCGTTTTGTCTAGTAGAAATCTGCAGGCTACCCCGGAGCGCCGAGGCATTGCGCCCCGATCGAAGTGCGGGCAAGAGAGAAAGCAGGACAAACTCCAGTTCAGCCGGCAGCCGTCACTGCCAGCTGAACCCGTCGACGACGATGGCGCCCGTCGGGCAGGCGCCGAAACAGCGGCCGCAGCGGATGCATTCGTCCCCGGAGATTTCGTACACGACGATGTCGTTCGGGCTTTCGATCGCACGCGTCGTGTTGTCCGGGTTGAGCGCGACCCGGTCTATGCATTCCACGGGACAAACGAGCGTGCACTCCTGGCAGGCCGTGCAATAGTCGAAGATGACATGCGGCACGAGGCCGCAGTACAGGCAGCGGAGACTATCGCTCACGGCCCAGGCAACGTCGGGCGGGTCCTCCACCTCGGCGACCAGCGAAAGCTCGCGCCGCCTATCCGCGGCCTGGCCATGCATAGCTGTCCCGGGAGCAGGGAGCGCGACTGGGGCCAGTGGCCACGTCTCGGGGGCATCTGGCCACGGATTGATGGGCCTCTGTATTTCGGAGAGGTAGCGGTGAATCGCGGACGCGGCCGTTCTACCATGGGCGATCGCTTCAATGATGGTGCTCGGCCCCGTGACAAAATCCCCGGCCGCGAAGATTCCGGGGACCGGAGTCATCAGCGTCGACCTGTCCACGTCTCGAAGGACATTCGCCAACTCGGGGTCGAGCGACCGGGCGTCGGGGGACTGGCCAAGGGCGAGGATCACCATATCGCAGGGGTGGACGAACTCGCTGCCCGGGATGGGGACCGGCCGCGGGCGCCCCGATGAGTCAGGCTCGCCGAGCGCGTTGCGAATGAACTCCACCCCGCCGACTCGTCCGCGGCCGTCGTCGACCATCCGGACCGGCGAGACCAGGTACTCGATCTGGACTCCTTCGCGGAGGGTTTCTTCGAGCTCGTCGACATGGACCTCAGATTCGCTCCTGGTTCGCCGGTAGAAAATCGTCACCGCGGCTCCGAGGCGCAAAGCCGTGCGCGCAGCGTCCATGGCCGTATAACCGCCGCCGATGACCGCAACCCGCTCGCCACAGGCCGGGCGGCGGCCGAGGTTCGCCTCTTCAAGAAACTCGAGCGCCTGGATAACACCTGGCAGGCCGGCGGCCGGGACGTCGAGGGTGTTCGGTCGCATGGCCCCGGCCGCCACGAGCACCAGCCCGGCGACGACATGGCGGAATTATACCGCCGCGCCGCGGGGCTCTTCGACTCCC
>CAYUVT010000286.1:0-3047 GCA_964448165.1 uncultured Anaerolineaceae bacterium
GACGCTTGCGGAAGGTCGCCTCATCGGCGGAGTCGACCTGCTCAACGCCAGCCCCGAAAACCGCTCCGCCTCCCTCGGCATCGCTATCGGCGACAAGACCTGCTGGGATGGCGGGTACGGCACCGACACCATGCGAACCGTCTGCCGCTTTGGCTTTCAGATGATGAACCTCCACCGCATCCAGCTCGAGGTCTACGCACCCAATGAGCGGGCCCGTCATGTCTACGAGAAGGTAGGATTCGTGGTGGAAGGCCGCCTCCGCGACGCGCTCTATAAGTACGGCCGCTACCACGACGTCTTCGTCATGTCGCTCCTCGAAGGAGAGCTGCGCGACGAACCGGCTTCGTGATGCTGCCGCGCCCCATCGAAGCGGCTCCCGCTCCGGGATAGCGGTAGGCCATTGGCTGTCCGCGCGATACGCTTCGCTCATACCACGGAGGGGTCACACGCGGTTGTCCATCGAACTGGTCGGCTGGGCAGCCGTTATCCTCACCCAGGTGTTCTGGATCCCCAACATCACCCGGATCCTTCGCACCCGCGACGTCCAGGGCTACTCCCTCGCGGCCTGGCTGATCATGGTTGCGGGCCTCAGTTGCTGGCTGATCTACTTCATCGTCCGGGGCGATATCGTCGGAATTGTTGCGAATATCTGCGGGGTCACGGGGGCAGGGATCACCACTGCCTGCATCTGGGCGTGGCGCCGCAAATCTCCCCGCCTCGTCGAGTCCGTGTCCGTGTCGGTCCTGGCAACGCCAGATCGGGGGTAACCCCCATTACGTCGAGCGTTTATGCCAACTCCGCGGTAAATTTGTGACGAAATTCCCAATCAGGGGTTGACACCCTCTATGCTGGATTGGTAGGTTCCGCTAGTCGAAGGCCGTTCGCGTCCTTCACAGCGCTCGGTTAACAGTGCAACACCTGCCTAGTGCGCCTTCAGGCGCAACGGGGGACCCAGTTTCGGGGCGAATTTGGCTGCTGCTCCCCAGTGCAGCCAATAGGGCGCCTTCCGCCCGAGCCCGTCAGCTAACCCCGGAGGCAGTCTGGAAGGCCTGGCGAGCAGGTAGCTCGCTTCGAGGTCTTTTTTTCTGCCCTCGAACACTATTCGCGTCTCGTGATGAGGAGGAGTTCGTTTATGCCGGCTTTGCAGGAAGCCCCGCCCAAGTCTTGCCCCAAGTGCCGTGGCTCGATGATCGTCGAGCGCGACTGGCACGGCACCTACGGTAGCTGCATCATGTGCGGCTACGTCCACGAAGTGCTGACCAGCCCCCCGGTCGACCTCGCCGCCGAAGAGGCCGCCCTCCCCCAGCGCCAGCGCCGCCGCCAGCCATCCCACGGCAAGCTGCGGCTCTAATTCGTTCGTTCCACCGGTTGAATCCGAAGCCCCCGCCCAAACCGGGGGTTTCGCTTTTCCTACCTGCCCGCACTCCCTATTATTCCCGCCAACAGGGGGCGTAGCCAAAATGCCGTACATCCGTCTTTCCATCGCCAAACCCCGCCGTGGCCAGGAAGCCCGGCTCGAAGAGCTCATGCGCAAGCTCGATGCCACGCTGAAGCAACAGCCCGGCTGCCTCTCCAGCTACCTCCTCAAACCGCACGACGATAGCGGCGAAATCGCGCGCATCGGCATCTACGAAAATGAGGACGTCGCCGAGGCCGCCGCCAACAACCAGTCCGTCATGGCCCTCCGCTCCGAAATCCACCTCGCCAGCGAGCCTGGCCACATCGAACGCGCGTTCTTCACGGTCTAACCCACCGCACGTGCAAATCGCACCGTGGCGGCCGGGCGTTCACCCCCGGCCGCCACGGTCTTTCCCCGCAGTGGCTGCAATCGCCCAACCCGGTGGATCGCCGCCCGTTCCCTCGGGATCGCACGCATCACTATGCGGGTTTTTCCCAATACGCTGCCGATAGCTCGTCTCTAGACTTCTCGGTGTCTTAAGGGTTTCTACCTTCGGAGTCCCTTCAGGCCCGTCAGGGAAGTGCGCGAGCCGTCTTTCCCGCTCCCCTGCCGGCCCAACCACCAGAGGAGCATCACCATGAACACCATCCGCACCAACGGGCGCACCGCCAGCCTCCGCACCGGAGCTATCCCGGCGCCCGCTCACACGGGCCGAAGCCATAACCCCATCCGGATCCTCCTGGTCGATGACCACGCCGTCATTCGCCAGGCCCTCCGCATGCTCCTCGAAAGCCAGCCCGAACTCGAAGTCGTCGCCGACGTCGAAAACGGCCGCGAGGCCGTGCAGGCCGTCGAACGCCTGCAACCCGATGTCGTCCTGATGGATGTCGTCATGCCCGGCCTCAATGGCCTCGAGGCAACCCGCCAGATCCGCCGCTCCTGCCCAACAACCCGCGTCGTCATGCTCAGCGGCTTTGTCGATGAGGACCAGCTCCTCGATTCCATCCGCTCCGGCGCCTCCGGCTACATCATCAAAAAGTCCGATGTGAGCGAACTCGTCCTCGCCATCCAGACCGTCCATCGCGGCAACAGCTACTTCTCCAGCGCCCTGAGCGAAGGGTTCGACCTCGCCGAGGTCCTCTACCAGGCCAAGCGCTCCGACCAGCGCGCCGGCGTCGATGCCCTCACCAGCCGGGAGCGCGAAGTCCTCCAGCTCATCGCCGAAGGATTCACCAACCAGGGCATCGCCAACGAGCTCTACATCAGCGTCAAGACCGTCGAGGCGCACAAAGCCCACATCATGGCCAAGCTCCACGCCCGCAACCGCACCGACCTCATCCGCTACGCCATCCGCAAGGGCATCGTCCGCCTCGAAAGCGTCGAAGAGGCGGAACGCATGCTCGCCGGAGTCGGCGACGCCATCGCCGGCTGATCTGTCTTCGGCGCACCCCCGCACGAGCCCGGCGCTTGCGCCGGGCTCTTCGTTTCTGACCGTTCCCGTCGCGCTCGATTCAGGGTATCCCCACCTCTCCGTGAGGGGACTTCCCCTCCCTCGCGGGGTCTTCCCCGATGACCCCGCCAGAGCCCTCCCCCAACCCTGAGTCGCAGCCCAATCCGGGCGCAGGCCGCACACCGATGATCAAGCTGA
>CAYUVT010000287.1:0-2990 GCA_964448165.1 uncultured Anaerolineaceae bacterium
GCTGCCCGCCATGCCGGCCTCTCCCCCATCAAGGTCAACGCCGTCGTGAAGCGCGGCGTCAACGACCACACCATCGTCGACCTCGCCCGCCACTTCAAAGGGACCGGCATCATCGTCCGCTTCATCGAGTTCATGGACGTGGGCGCGACCAACGGCTGGCGCATGGAACACGTCGTGCCGGCCAGCGAGATCGTGAGCCGGATCAACGCCGAGCTCCCCATCGAGCCTGCCGAGCCGAACTACCGCGGCGAAGTGGCGAAACGCTGGCGCTACCGCGATGGCTCCGGCGAAATTGGCCTGATCACCTCCATCACCGAGCCCTTCTGTGGGGAGTGCACCCGCGCGCGGCTCTCTCCGGAAGGCGAACTCTACACCTGCCTCTTCGGCACGCGCGGCCACGACTTCCGCTCGCTCCTGCGCAACGGCGCCTCGGACGGCCAGATCTCCGGCTTCCTCGGTTCGGTCTGGCGCGTTCGCAGCGACCGCTACTCCGAGATCCGTTCCGATGAGACGGTCGGCCTGCGCAAGGTCGAGATGTCGCACATCGGCGGCTGAACGTCTTCTCAGCCCGCCCGCGCCGGAGTACCCTCCCCGCGATACAGACCCAAGGACCCCTCCATGACGACTCAAGAAGCAACCGGAATCACCGTCATCGACGGCGTAATCACCGGGCCGCTGCGCCGATCGGTCAACAACTCCGCTACTGCCAGGGGCAGCATCCACGACGACGCGACGGCTTCGAAGCTCGGCTTCCGCGGCGGCACCGTCGCCGGCTCGATCCACCTCGAGCTATTCCCGCCCCTGGCACTCCATGCTTTCGGCCCGCGCTGGTTCGAACACGGCACCGTCTCGATGTATTTCCTCAACGCGACGACTGACCGCGAGGCAGTCCGGGCCTACATGAAGGAGCCCCCGCCGGTGCGACCGATGCCCAGGTCGATGCCTGGATCCTGCGCGACGACGGCATGCAGGTCGCCCAGGGCACACTCTCGGTTGGCGACCCCGGCGTGCCGACCGCCCTCCAGGCACGCCCTCTCGACCGCTTCGAACCCGGCGAACTGCGGCTGCTCGCTGGCGTCGAAGCCGGCCGCAAGTTCGAACCGGTGCGCGTGAGCACCTCCCTCGACCAGCAGGTCCAGCGCCTCAAGGTAACGACCGAGCCGATGGACTGGTACACCGGCGATTCCCCATGGGGCGATCCCATCGTCATGCCCGCCCCCATGGTCCAGATGCTCTACGCGAAAAGCGTACAAAGCCTCCGCGGCGGCATCGGTCAGGCCGTCGGCCTCTTCGGGGCCATCGAGCTGCGCAACATCAACGGCCCCGTCATGGTTGGCCACGAATATACGTGCACCGGCGAGGTCATCGCGGTCGGCCAGAGCCCAAAGACCGAGTACATGTGGTTCGAAACCGGCCTCGACGACGACGCGGGCAAGCGCATCGCCGAAATGCGCATGCTGCTCCGCTGGATGAAGGCCTCGAGCCCGCTCTACCCGGAGCTGCGCCAGCAGTAGGCACCGGCCCGCCTCCCCCGGGCGCTGCGTGCCCATTACCAGGCCCAATGTCGTTCCGTTCCGGGGTTCACCCGGGAGTTCTCCACCTCCCGGCAGGCCCCTGCTTCCCCCTACGCCCGCGGCTCACTCTCCCGCGCCGCGGCCCGGTAGATCCCCCGCGACATCAACGACTGCTCCGACTCGGCGCGCGCGTTGTACACCTCCGCCCGCGTGGCCTGCACGTCTGCGTCGCCGGGCGCCGCCAGCCCGGCGAATTCCGCCAGGTGGCAGGCCAGGCGCAGGTCACCCGCCGCCGCCAACTCGCGCGCCCTCGCCGCGAGCACCGCCGCGCCGCCTGCCAGCCGCGCCAGCTCCCGTGCGACCTCCGCCTCGCGCGCCGGCTTCACTGTCGCCGGGTTCCCGTCCCACCAGCCGCCGTACATCCGCCACACGTTCCGCACGATGAACTCGGGCTCGTCGTAGAGCGGCTCCAGGTACGGGCGCCGCAGCAGCTCTTCGGGCGCCTTTACTGTGTGGATGACCTCGTCGAGCCGGACTCCCCGGTTCAACAACTCCAGCGTCTGCGCCACCAGCGTCTCGAGCAGCTCCGCCGCCTCGCCAAGCGCCTGCTTGATGCGCACACTCCCGTAGATGGGGAACCCGTGGCTCGGGACGAACACCTCCGCCCCCATCGCCGCCATCGCCCGCAAGGCAACCGCCCACTCTTCCGGGTAGCGTTGCACTTTCTGCGGGTTGCCCGCGTTCGGCGTCCGCCAGATGAAGAAGTCCCCCGCACAGATGAGCTTCAGCGACGGCACCCATACCCACGTGTGGTCGTCCGTCTCGCCCTTCCCGTGGCGCAGCTCGAAGGTCATGCCGCCCTGCTCGAACGACAGCGACTCCGTGTAGGTCTCGTCAGGCTGCCGCCAGTGTTCCCACTGCGACTTCCCGTCGAGTGCGAGCGGCCGCGCGCCGAACTGCCGGGCGTTGATGACCGCGTTGTAGCCTGATGTCCGCGTGTACCGGTCGAACCGCTTTGGGACGTTCTCGTGGGCGATCACGTGTGGCCGCTCGTATCCGCGAGCCTCCGCGTCCGCATCGAAGGCGGCCATCCCGCCCACGTGGTCGAAGTGTCCGTGGGTGTACACCACGCGCCGCACCGGCTCCGCGCTCCAACCGCGCAACGCGCCGACCACCGCTTCGCCGTGAGCGATGCCGCTCACATCGACCACAACCAGGCCGTCGCCCGTCTGTATCGTGATGGACTGGCCGAACCCGCTCGTCAGCGCTACCCCCGGCACAACCTCGAACAGTTGCCCCGGGCGTGCCATCAACTGGTCCGCCTCCGCGCGGCCTCCGTTCCAGGCAAGCTCCGAAAGTTCCCGCATTGTCGCCATCCCATCCTCCAGTCACCGGGCACGATTCCGCCAGGGGAGGGGCGATCCTAGCAGGGTGCTGAAGAAGCCACGGGGTACGTCGGGTGGGGCGAGACATGAC
>CAYUVT010000288.1:0-2975 GCA_964448165.1 uncultured Anaerolineaceae bacterium
GCCTCGTGCAGGCCCTGCCCGGCCGTACGCTCCTGCGGAAAGTAGCCGCAGTGTTCCAGCACCGCATGCAACCGCTCGGCTGCCGGCAGCCACCTGCTCTCCGGGAGCGACTGCATCACCTTCCGGAACTGCACGTCGGCCGTTGCCGCTACCACCGGCTCCGCATGGTCAGGCGCAACCTCCTTCAGGCTGCGCAAGAGCGCGTCGGCAATGTCCCTGTCGGCCCGCGGGAACAGCTCTTCGCCCGCGGCCGTCAGCCAGAACAGGTGCCGGGGCCGGCCCGGCCGGAGCGCGCGGTCGCGGCCGTACTCGACCAGGCCCAGGTTCCGAAGCGTGACCAGGTGCATCCGGGCCGCCCCATGGGAAAGGTGACACATTGTGGCCACCTCTTCCGATGAGGCGGCGCCGAGGAACTTGACCGCCTTCAAGACCTCTTCCCGAACCGGGTCGAGGAGCGGGTGAAGTGGCTCTGGTCCGGACATCGCTCCTAGCCTACGCACGGCACGGTAAGGAGCCTCACCCGCCTCGCTTTCCCTGCAATGATTGACGTAACGCACGCTAACGTTCGCAACATACGGTTCTGTGGCATCGCCTCTGGCACCTTCCCTTACCGCCCGCGAACCGCCATCCTGCGCACATGGCTACCTTCGACCAGATCAACCTCGGCGATTCCGCATCTTTCACCAAGACCATCAGCGAATCCGATGTCTACCTCTTCGCCGGCATCACCGGCGACCTCAACCCCGCCCACGTCGATGCCGTCTCGGCAGCCAACGGCATGTTCAAGCAGCGCATCGCCCACGGGATGCTCACCGGTTCGTTCATCTCCACCGTCCTCGCGATGCAACTCCCCGGCCCTGGCACCATCTATGTGGGCCAGAATCTCCAGTTCCGTGCCCCGGTCTTCATGGGCGATACCATCACCGCGCGCGTCGAGGCCATCGAAAAGCTCGATCAGCGCAAGTGGGTGAAGTTCAAGACCACCATCACCAACCAGGATGGGAAGCTGGTGGTCGATGGCGAAGCGACGGTGATCCCGCCCCAGGCCTGAAAGCTTCAGGCCGCGCCGCTCCTGCGGACCGCACGGGCATGCTCGCCCGGGGGCGGCGCGCTCTGCCGTACCAGGTCGCGGAGGTGGCGGAGTTCCGTGCTCGAGAGCCGCGGTTGGGGACGTTCCATCCCCAGCCACGCCGCGGCTTCCGTGATTGAGTGAAACGCCGAAATGGCGCCGGGCCCGCCTGCCCGCCGGGCGAACCACTGCGCCAGCCGATGTTGTCCCGGCGCGATGACGAGGGCGACGCGCGCCGTCGGCCCCATTCGCCACGCGATGGCGGCCCCAACCTCCGCCAGGCCCTCCGGCCCGCGCTCCACGCCCCGGAGGTTGCAGATTGCGCGGTCCAGGTTCGCCGCCTCAGCCAGCGCGAATGCCTGCGAGGCCGCCCGCAGTGCCTCCTCCGCGCGCACATGGCCCGAGAACTCTGCCTCAATCCGCGCACCGTCCACAACCCGAATGATGTACATCTCGCCGCCAGTTTCCTGCGGGGCGGCCCCCCTGGCACTCGGGTGTTCTCCCTATTCCTGCAACGGCGTCCTAACCAGCAGCCTCGAACCTCCGCCGCCCTGGAACCTCCCCGGTCGAGACCATCCGCATCGTCGCCCGCCCGTCGAGCAGCAGGCGGAGCCGCCCCGCCACCTGGGCGAGCTGGCTCGCCGGCACCCGCGGCACGACCACAACTCCGCCATCGAGCCACTCGACGCGGTCGTACCCCCTGGCGAACCGCCGCAGAAGCCACCCCACTTCGAACGGGTCCGCGCCCTGCACCGGGACAAACAGGACACCCGGGCGCTCCAGCCCCTCGGGTTCGGAGATGGGAAGGCACGTCTGCGGCTCTCGTGCCCGTATCCGCTGCGGGGCGAGCGCGGCGACCAGCGCAGCCGTGATCTGCTGGGGCGTCGCGGGGATGGTCATCCAGAAATCCCCGCCAGCATCGAGCGCCGCGGCAAGGTCACGGCGTGCCCGCAGGCCCGCGAGCACCACCGTGCCCCGCCGGCCCCTCGCGCCGGAGCGCAGCGCCGATGCGGCGCTCCCGCGTGGAGTGGCCTCCACAACCACCACGTCCGCCGCTCCGGCCGTGGTGGTGATCGCCATCTGGCTGCACGTTTCGCGCACCAGCGCCGCCGCGGCGGCATCTTCCACTACTACGCGAAGGCTCAGCCCGCGGAAGTTCGGGTGCGGCCACGAACCATAGGGCCCGTCGATCTCCCGGTCGGCCACGCCGCGAAGGGTCCGCCCGTCGGAGGCCAGCGACACGATCCACGCCTCGCATCCCGCGCAGGCGAACACCGCCAGCGTTCGCCCCGCCGGGCTTATCCAGGCAATCGTCGCGGCCCGTTCGGCCGGCACCTCGCAGCACACCTGGCACTGGTCGTCAAACACCAGCCGCCGCCCTTGCGCGCTGGGGCTGCCATAGACCCCGTCGCGTCCTGCTTCGCCTCGCGCACTCGCAACGAGTCTGCCGAGCCACTCGCTGCACGCCTCGCACAGCCGGTGTGCCGATGGGCTCCGCGCGCCATCGGTCCGCCATCCCCGGTAAAGCCGCATGGGCTGGACGGCAAGCCGCCAATCGGCTGAAACCGGGCGTCCGCAGCACGGGCAACCGTCATTCATCTCCCGGATATCATCGGGATCACCAGCGCGGGGCTTGAGTCACCCGCCCGTGTCAACCTCAGCCACGACGGCGAAGTGGTCGCTGGGATAGAGAGTAGGGTCGCCCGGCGGGTGTTCGTTTGCCGCCAGCCAGGCGGAGGTCACCCTCCCGCGGCCCCTCAGCCAGAGGTAGTCCAGGCAGTTCGGGTCGCCTTCGGTGTCCATCGTCGGGGCCTGGATGCCCGAGGGCCACGTGACCGGGGGCTCCACACCGTTCGCCTCGAGAAACGCCGACCGGTATCCCGCATCCCGCATCACGCGGTACGCC
>CAYUVT010000289.1:0-2944 GCA_964448165.1 uncultured Anaerolineaceae bacterium
AGCAGATCCTCGATGAGGTGTGGGGGTACGACTTCTACGGAGGTCCGAGGACGGTGGATGTCCACATCCGCTGGCTGCGCCAGAAGATCGAGGATGACCCGGCGAATCCGTGGCGGCTACGGACCATCCGGGGGAGCGGGTATCTGTTCGAAGGCTGAGCCATGAGGCGCGACCTGGCGCTGCGGGGCGCGGGGGTCGGGCTTGTCAGCGGGCTCGCCGGGCTTGCCGTTGGGCTCTTGCTGCGCGAGCCGGGGCCGGCCTGGGCCTGGGGTGGCGCGGCCGTTGCGGTGGTCGCCACGATGGTTGGTTATTTGGCGCTGCGGAGGCCCGCGGCGGCGCTCCGGGCAGTGGTCGAAACCGCCGGGCGGATCGCCGATGGCGAGCTGGGGCAACGTGTGCCCGACCAGCCCGGGCCGGCAGGCGAACTGACCAGCGCCTTCAACGCGATGGCCATCCGGGTGGAGGAGCTGTTCGACAGCGTGGCAGCCGAACAGGCGCGCCTGGAGGCGGTGTTCGACGCATCGGCCGATGCGATGGTGGCGCTCCGCGCGGATACGCGGGTGAGCTTCCTCAACCGGGCCGCGGTCGAACTGTTCGGCACGGCGATGGCTGATTCCATCGGCCGTCCCCTCATCGAAATCGCGCGCGACTACGAGATCGATGCGCTGGTGCGGAGGGTGATTGCGGCGCCCGCGCAGGGCGAGAGCGAGGTAGTGAACTTCGGGCCGGCCCGCACTCCCCTGCGGGTGGCGGCGTTGCCCATCCGCGAGGGCGGCGACTGGGCGGTGCTGCTCATTTTGACGGACCTGACGGAGGTGCAACGGCTCGACCAGGTGCGCCGGGACTTCGTGAGCAACGTGTCGCACGAGCTGCGGACGCCGCTGGCCTCGATCCGGGCGCTTGTCGAGACGATGGAAGCGGGCATCGACCCGGGCGAGGAAGCGGAGTTCTTGCGGCGCATCCGCCAGCAAGTCGAGCGCCTCACGACGCTGGTCAATGAACTGCTGGACCTGTCGCGCATCGAATCGGGAGCGATCACGCTGCAGCCGGAGCCGGTTCTGCTGGGGGAGCTCGTCGCCGAGGCGGCTTCGCTCCTCCGCGCGAGGGCCGAACCCCTGGGCGTGACCATCGTGGATGAAGGCTGCAACCTGACCGTGGAGGGCGACCGCGCCTCGCTGTTGCGGGTGGTGAGCAACCTGCTGGATAACGCGATCAAGTTCAGCCCACCCGGGGGGAAGGTGCGGGTGAGCGCCGTGGATGAAGGCGCGCTGGTGGCGCTCTCCGTGAGCGACGATGGGCCGGGAATCAAGGAGCAGAACCTGCCGCGCGTATTCGAACGGTTCTATAAGGGGGATGCGTCGCGGGCGGAGCCGGGGGTTGGCCTGGGGCTGGCCATCGTGAAACACCTGGTGCGAGCGCACGGGGGAACCGCGACCGTGGTGAGCAAGCCGGGCGCCGGGGCCACCTTCACCGTGCGGGTGCCGAAGCGCTTCGTGGGCAGGCGCCGGGAAGCCTGACCGGGGAACGCGTAACGATTGGACCACGCCGACCGGGCCGGAATTGGCGCATCACAGGCGGTTTCGCAGCCGGTAGCATCCCGGGATGGACGTTGCGACGAGAAATGCGTTGATCGCCCGCTACCGGGCAGGGTACGACGAAGTACAGGCGGCCCTCGGGGGCATTACGCCTGGCGAGCTCGACCGGCGTGCCGCCGATGGCTGGACGGCGCGCCAGGTGGTGCACCACCTGGCCGATAGCGAATGGACGTCGGGCCTTCGCCTGCGCAAGTTGCTGGCCGAGCCCGTGCCCGTGCTCTGGGCATACCCGGAGGAGGAGTGGGCGAAGGCGCTGTTCTACGACCGGAGACCGATCGAGGCATCGCTGGAGGCGTTCCGGCTGGCTCGCGAGACGACGCTGAGCATCCTGGAGCACATGAGCGAATCCGGCTGGAGACGAGAGGGCTGGCACACCGAGAGCGGCCTGTACACGCCAGAGCGATGGCTGGAGATCTACGCCGCCCACGCGCATGAGCACGCCGCCCAGATCCGGCGGGCGCGGGCGGGCTAGGGCGCCCTGCCGCCGGCCCTCACCCTCTCCGCATGTGGAGCAGCTCGCGGACGGCGAGGTCCTTCACCTCGTAGACGTGCGTGGCGACGCCCTCGACGATGCCCGGGTCGTGGCTGGCGCAGACGATGGTGCCCTCGTAGCCCTGGAGCGCTTCGATGAGTTTGCGCCGGGTGGTGCGGTCCAGGTGGTTGGTCGGCTCATCGAGGAGGAGGACGTTCGTCGGCTGGATGAGGAACTTGGCGAGCGCGACGCGGCTGCGTTCGCCGCCCGAAAGCACGCTCACCGGCTTGAAGACGTCGTCGCCCTTGAAGAGGAACTGGCCGAGGACCGTGCGGAGCTTCACATCGGGAGCGCCGCCAGCAACCGAGCGGACCTCTTCGAGGACGGTGCGGGCGGGATTGAGAGCCTCGTCCTGGTGCTGGTCGTAATAACCGGGGCGGGCGCGTTCGGCCCATTCGAGGGAGCCTTCGGTGGGCGCGACGAGCCCGGCGGCGATGCGCAGGAGCGTGCTCTTGCCGCTTCCGTTCGGGCCGATGAAGACCACCTTCTGGCCACGTTCGATGTGAAGGTTCACATCGACGAGGACCAGGTGGTCGCCGTAGGCGTGGCCGATGTGCTTCATCATCAGCACGTCGCGTTCGGTGCGCCCGTGGGAGGTGATGGTGAAGTTGACCTCGGCCTCCTTGCGCGTCCGCTCGATGCGTTCGACTTTCGCCAGCTGCTTTTCGCGCGACTGGGCCTGGGTGGTCTTGGTGGCCGAGGCGCGGAAGCGCTCGATAAAGCGCTCCTGTTTGGCGATCTCGCGCTCCTGGCGGGCGGCCGCCTGGTCCTGCGCCTGGAGTTTCGCGGCCTTCTGCTTCTGGTAGGCGGTGTAGTT
>CAYUVT010000290.1:0-2934 GCA_964448165.1 uncultured Anaerolineaceae bacterium
CGGGGTGAGGGGCAGGTGCGGCGCTGTAGGCTGCCCGGGCTGCGCGGGCGGAGGCAGCGTGCATGGGTTCCTGGGGGACGGGCATGTGGTGCATGCGCGCGGAAGGCTGGCGGCGACGGATGCGGGTCGCGCTCTTGAGCGCGTGGAGCTGGGTATAGAGATAGAAGATGGCTCCGAGGCAGACCAGCTGGGAAATGGCGAGAAGGGCGATGGCGTCGTTCATTCCGGTACCTCAGGCGTTGCGTTCGCGTGCCAGGCGGGCACGGAGGCGGCCAAGCGCGCGGCCGTGGAGCTGGCAGACGCGGGATTCGGAGATTTCGAGGATCTGGGCGATTTCCTTCATGGTCATCTCATCGCGGTAGTAGAGGCTGACGATGAGCCACTCGCGCTCGGGGAGGGTTTTGATCGCGCCGGTGAGGGCATCGATAAGCTGACGCTTTTCGAGGCGCTGGGTGAAGTCCTCCTCGTTGGGGTCGGCGGGGAGCTCGGTGGGGGCGGAGCCGTCGTCGTTCGCATCGCGGTCCAGGAGGCCATCGAGCGAGACGGTGACCCAGCTGGAATCGATGAGGGCCTGGTTGTACTGGTCGATGGTGAGGCCCATGAGCTCGGCCGCTTCCTCGTCGGTGGGCTCGCGGCCGTGTTCGAGGGTGAAGGAGACGTGGATGGCCTCGAGCTTCTTGGCCTTCTGGCGGACCGAGCGTGGGAGCCGGTCGAGCGAGCGGAGGGCATCGATGATGGCGCCGCGGATGCGGCTGATGGCGTAGGTTTCGAACTTGACGCCTTTGCTTCCGTCGTAGCGGTCGAGGGCCTCGATGAGGCCGATGGTGCCGTAACTCAGGATGTCCTCGTAATCGAGGATTGCGGGGAGGCCAATTGCGAGGCGGCCGACGACGTATTTGACCAGCGGCGCATATTGCCGGATGGCGGCGTCGCGGTCGGCGAGGAAGGCCGGGGCTTCACTTGCAAGGGCCATGGGACAGCTCCTTCACGGGCTACTCAGCGGATTCGGTGACTGCTTCGGATGCGGCGGGCGATGCTGGCTCCTCGGCCGGCCCGGGCGGGGGCGGAGTGGTGAGGAGGACCGCCTCGGCACCCAAGGCCATGACGGTGACGAGGAGAAAGAAGAAGACGGCCCGGAGCAGGGCCTGGTCGAGGGCGATGCCCGAACGGGTGGCGAGCCAGACGCTGAGGGCGGCGACAGAGAGGGCGATCCAGACCCCGTAGCGGGCGATGGTGTAGGGCGGGAAGGTCATAACTGTCCCCGCCTCCGCATTTCGAGCTGGCGGCGCATCATGTAGCGTGCGATGACGTCGCGGTCGGCACGCGAGATATCGGTAAATTCGCAGTGGATACGGTGCATGCGATTGCCGGCAGCCGGCTCGCGGACCTGGGTGACGCGCAGGCGGGCGTGGATTTCGCCGGCTTCGGGGAGGATGGCGTGCAGGCCGAGGCGTTCGCCGGCCATGACGAGCTTGCGGCTGGTGATACAGCAGCCTCCCTCGCTGAGGTCGACGATGATGCCCTCCAGGGGTTCTTCGGATGAGGGCTCGGCAGCATCGATGACGAGGCGAAAGAGCGATTCTGGCTTGATGGCGACGGGGAGCCGGAAGTTGCGGCGGCGCTCCATGCTTTCGACGGAGCCCGGGAGACGCAGGTACTCGTGCATGCCATCGGGGCTGTGGCCCACAACCTCGGTCACGAAGAGCCAGCGCTTGCGCTGGTGGATGTAGTGGGCATGGACGAGGGTGCCGGCGGGGAACGGGCGGGGCCGCAGTCCGCGCATGGGGACGAGGATGGCGATGCGATCGTGATCGACATCCTCCACGCGGGTGACGTGGGTTTCGCCCTCACGGCCGGAGGAGACGTCGAGCCGCAATGTGATGCCTGGCAGCAATCCCTGGGCCATGAAGGGATTCTTACGCTGTGGCAACGAGGCGCCCATTGGTCGTCTCCCGTGAACTCGTAGTGAAGACCCCTGATGCAAGCGTGAGGGGATCCGCAACGGCGATGCCGGTGGCGACCTCGCGTCCAGAGGATAGGAAGGCGAGGCCGAGCCGGGACTCCACAACGATGGAAAGAACTGGTGCAAGCCCGGTGACAAGATCGGTATGCGTCAGGACCGCGCCGGCGCAGGTGCTGGCATCCATAGCCAGGACCTGCGAGGAGACGATGGCGGCGTCCCAGTGGGCGGGGAGGGCAAGGTAGGCGAAGTGCTGGACGCCGGGGATCGGTGGGGGAGCCCATCGGCCGGGCGGGACATCGACAAAGAGGCAGGCGCCCCGCGGAGCGCGTGTGACGGCGTGCACAAGCTCCTGGGGCGAGAAGGCTTCGAACACGGGGATGCCGATGGCCTCGCCATAGGCGTGGACCTGGGCGGGCCCGCCGGTGTGGGAGGTATCGGCGGCGACAAGGATGGCGGCACGGCCGGCATCGGCGCAATCGAGCGCCATGCGCATGAGGGCGGTTGTCCGCCCGGCGCCCTCGGGGCCCTGGATGGTGATGATGGCGGTGTGGCCTTCGGAGGGGTAGGCGACTTCGAGGGAGAGGAGTGCCGCTTCGAGGGCGCGGCAGGGGTCGGTTTCGGCGGGAGCAGCGCCGGCTACGAGACGCGCCGCCTCGGGAGAGAAGCCCGCGGCGACCAGCAGGCCGCCGACGCCCGGCTCGACCGGGCTGAATCGTGACGAGGCGGCCGGTTCGGTGGCGAAGGCCGGCCCGGGCTGGCGAGAAGGCCGGGTGCGGGTGACGATGCGGGGCCGTTCGCCCCAGTTGACAGCCGGAGGCGGGGGCTCGGCGGGCGGAGGCGTGAAGGGTGTTAATGCCTCGTGGAGAGTGCGCCCGGCAGGTGGTGCCTGGACGAAGCCTTCGAGCCAGTCGGGCGCCACTCCCGGGCCGCCTGGCACGGGCCGCGGAGTGAGAGGGGCCGGACCAACCGAC
>CAYUVT010000291.1:0-2911 GCA_964448165.1 uncultured Anaerolineaceae bacterium
GTCGCGACGTTCGGCCAACCCCCGGATACCTCGAGGGCGCCCGGGCCCTTCGACCTGTTCGGTCCACGCGACGCCATCATCGACGCCTCCGGACAGGTGTGGGTGACCGATACGGGCAACGACCGTATCCAGGTCTTCACGCTCCAGGGAGAGTTCGTCCGTTCGGTGGGCTCGGTTGGCAGCGGCCCCGGACAGTTCGACGAACCCGTGGGCCTTGCCCTCGGGCCGGATGGCGCGGTCTACGTGGCCGACATGTACAACCGGCGCATCCAGGTGCTCAATGCCGATGGCTCGTTCCGCGCCCAGTTCCCCGTCGATGGTTGGGGAGGTGCGGAGGTGAACGACAAACCCTACCTCCGCGTCCTCTCCGATGGCCGGATCGTGGCCAGCGTGCCGTCGCTCAACCTGGTCCGCGTCTACAACGGGGATGGATCGCTGGCCGGGACCATCTCCTCCGATGCCGAACCACTCAACCGCCCTTATGGGATGGTTGAATCGGCCGATGGTAAGCTCTGGATAGTCGAGGGCGGCGCTGCGCGGCTCAGGCTGTTCGAAATTCCCTGACAGGCGGTCCCTTGCTTCGATCCTTCCGCTTTTGGGCCAGCCTGATCGTCAGCCTGATCTTCGTCGGGCTGTTTCTCCGCGCTACCCACCCGCGGGACCTGGCCGACGCGCTCGAACAGGCTGAGTACTGGTGGCTTCTCCCCGGGACGGCGGTGCTCTTCGTCGCGATCGTGGCCCGCTGCATTCGCTGGTCCATCCTCATGCGGCCGGTCGCGCCAATGAGCCCCGCGAAGCTGTTCCCCTACGCCATCATCGGTTACATGGCGAACAACCTGCTTCCCGCACGCGCGGGGGAGCTTGTTCGCGCCTACGTGCTCGGCGACAGGGAAGGTGTCTCGAAGATGGGGACATTCGGCACCATTGCCGTTGAACGGCTGTTCGACGGTGTCACGCTCGTGCTCATGCTGCTCATCGCCGGCTCGATCGTGGGCTTCGAAGACGGCCGCCTGCGCGCCATCGCCGTCGCTTCCACGATCCTCTTCGTTGTCGCGCTGGCCGGGTTCTACATCCTCACCCTCAACGAGCAGCGCGCGAAGAGCGTCATCCACTTCTTCCTGCGTGTCCTGCCCGACCGTTTCGAACACCAGGCAGAGGCCATGGCCGACTCGCTCGTGGGGAGTCTCCGCTCCGTGCACGACTGGCGCTCGCTCCTGCTGGTCGCCCTCTTCAGCGGCACGGCATGGACAATCGAGGCTGGCGCCTACGCTGTCATTGGCCAGGGATTCAATATGGATGTTGGCTTCGGGCACTACGCGCTGCTGCTGGCGGCGGCCAACCTGGCGATCATCATTCCCACGTTTTTCGGTGGCACCGGCCCCTTCGAGTGGGCGGCCAAGCTTGTCCTGGTAGGCGGCGGCGTGGCCGACAATGTGGCCGGTGCGTACTCGATCGTTGCCCATGGGGTCATCCTCGTTCCGACCACCGTCCTCGGACTGATCCTCCTCTGGAGCTACGGCGTATCCTTCAGGCGCATTACCCGGGTCGAGGTCGAAGAGCAGGGGATGACTCCGTGAACGTTGGGATCGTCGGCGCCGGTGTTGCCGGGCTCGCGGCCGCGCGAGTGCTCCGGGCCCGTGGCCACCAGGTGACCATCTTCGAGGGGCGCGATGAGGTGGGCGGGCAGGTGGTCACGTTTCCGGTCGGTGGCGAAGAGCTCGAGTGCTTCTACCACCACATCTTCACGAACGACACGGCGGTCATTCGCTATATCGAAGACCTCGGGCTCATCGACTACCTGAAGTGGATTGAGCCGCGAAACGCCCACTTCGTGAACGGGAGGATGTACCCCTTCGTCACGCCACTCGACCTGCTCCGGTTCACCGCGATCCCGTTCGTGAGCCGCGTACGGCTTGGTCTCGCGGCCCTCTGGCTGCGGGGGCGCAAGGATGGCATCGTCCGTTACGAGGGCATCACGGCCAGGGCATGGATGGAGAAAGCGGTCGGGAAGAAGGCGTTCGCCGCCTTCTGGGGAGCGCTGCTGCGCGGCAAGTTCGCCGACCAGGCGGACAACGTCGGCATGGTCTGGCTCTGGAACAAGGTCTACCTGCGCTTCTCGTCGCGCAAAGCGGGCGGGTCGAAGGAGTCGTTGGGCTACCTTGAAGGCTCGTTCAAACGCTACTACCGCGCGCTTGCCGACAGGCTCGAGGCCGATGGCGTCACCATCCACCTGAACACGCCGGTCGAGCGCGTCGAGGTCGCGAACGGTGCGGTCAAGGGCATTGAGGCCGGAGGCAGGTTGCACCCATTCGACCAGGTGCTCATGACCACGCCGAACATCATCACGATGAGGATCTGTCCCGACCTCCCCGGCGACTACCGGGCGGTGCTGGAACGGGTCCGCTACCAGTGGGCCACCTGTCTCATTCTCGCCCTCGACCGGCCACTGACGCCGTACTACTGGCTTTCTATCGGCGACGACATGCCGTTCGTCGCCTGCATTGAGCACACGAATTTCATGCCGCCGGAG
This sequence comes from uncultured Anaerolineaceae bacterium, assembly GCA_964448165.1. GTDB lineage: Bacteria > Chloroflexota > Dehalococcoidia > Tepidiformales > Tepidiformaceae > Amarobacter. The sequence goes on from CAYUVT010000291.1 coordinate 2,531, forward strand.
CGTTACGGCGGCAACCACGTGGTCTATCTCTCGAACTACACCCCCCCGGGACACGCGGTCCTCGAGATGGATGCTGACCAGGTGTTCGCCGCCTACCTCGATGGCATCAGGAAGCTGAACCCGGCGTTCGAACCATCGTGGGTGCGCGAGAAATGGTTCTTCAAAGACCCCGGCGGCCAGCCAGTCATCACAACGCACTACTCGGCCTCCATCCCGGAAATGCGGACCGGCGTCGAAGGGCTCTACCTTTCGAACACCACCCAGGTGTACCCCGAGGACCGCGGCCAGAACTACAGCCTCCTCCTCGGCGAGAAGGCCGCGGCCCTGATGGACGAGGACTGGCGAAGAGCTGCCGGTTCGCAGGGCACCGCTATCTAAGCC
>CAYUVT010000292.1:0-2854 GCA_964448165.1 uncultured Anaerolineaceae bacterium
AGAACGCGACCTTCCCAAGGTTGAGACGAGGGTTCGATTCCCTTCGCCCGCTCCACTCCCCAGGGTTTTCCCCGGTCAGTAATCCCCCGCGAGGTCGCGCTTGCCCTGCTGGCTGGCCTGGGCGGCGTGGTTCAGGATGTTGCGCGCCATCGATGACTCCTGGAGCGCGGCGCGGGCCGCGTACACCTCCGCCCGCAGTGCATGGGCCGGCTGCGAGCCAGGCTCGGCGATGACCGCGAACTCGACCAGGTGGCAGGCCATCCGCAGGTTGCCTTCAGCCTTGAGCGCGGCGGCGCGTTCGAGCACGCGGTCGATGCCACCGGCGAGCGCCACCCACTCGCGCGCCTGTTCGGCCCGCGGCGCCGGCAGCAGGTTGTCGGGCTCGCCGTCGTACCAGCCGCCGTAGAGCCGCCAGACGTTCCGGACCAGGAACTGCGGGTCGTCGTACACGGGCCGCAGGTAGGGCTTTTCGAGCAGGTGTTTCGGGATTTCGACCTCGTGGATCACGCGGTCGAGGGTGCAGCCGGTGTTCATGAGCGCCAGGACCTGCGATTCGATCGAATCGAGCAGCTCAGCCGAATCGAGCAGGGCCACCCGGATGCGATCGGCCCCGAAGATGGGCAGGCCGTGGCCGGAGAGCATGATCTCGGCCCCGAGCGCGGCCATGCGGCGGAGCGCGGCAGCCCATTCGCCCGAGTAGCGCTGGACCTTCTGCGGGTTGCCCGCGTTCGGCACGGCGTAGATGAAGAGGTCGCCCGGCGCGAGCAGCTTGCGCCCGGGGATCCAGGTCCAGGTGGCGTCTTCGGTCTCGCCCCGGGCGTGGTTCAGCTCGAAGGTGAGGTCGCCGCAGGTGAACGCCAGGCGGTCCTTATAGGTGACGTCGGCGTAGCGGTAGTGCTCCTGCCACTGGAACTGGGGCAGGTCGATGGCGAACTGGCGGCGGTTGATGGCCGTGTTCCAGCCGCGGGTGCGCTTGTAGCGGTCGAAGTGCCAGGCCAATGCCTCGTGGCCGTAGACGAGCGGACGGCCCCAGCCTTTCGCCTGTGCTTCCTGTTCGAACGGCCCCATGCCGAAGATGTGGTCGACGTGGTGGTGGGAGAAGACGGCAGCCCGGAGCGGGGCCTCGGGGCGCCACTTTCGCACCTCGGCGTGGAGGGGGAGGGTGTCGTTGATGGCGCCGGTATCGAGCATCACCAGTCCATCGCCGGTGTCGATGGTGTTGGCGCTGGCGATGCCCTTGTAGTAGAGGAGGCCGGGGGCGATCTCCTGGCCTTCGGGCTGGCGCCAGCCAACGGGGTGGACCTCCTGGGTGGAGACCTCGCCGTTCCAGATGCGTTCTGCGAGGTCGCGGATGTCTACCATGGGGTCCTCCGTGTGGAATTGCTAAGGTGGATACGCTTTTCTAGCGCGGTGGAAGAACTGCGTGATCTTTTCTCGTATTACAGCCAGGACTAGAAAAGTAATGGCGCATCCGCGTAGACTTTTCTAACGCCTTTGAAGAACCGGCCAGACTCTTCTCGTCTGAGCCAGGAAACGAGAAAAGATGGAGCCAGCCGACTTTCCCCGGCCATCGGGCCGCGTGATCCTACGCCAATCGCCGGCCACGGGTAAGCCGTACTGGGCCTTCGTGCCGGCGCCACTGCCGCCGGACGCAGAGCACCACGCTCTCGCCGCGAACGCGGCTCTCCTGGCCGAAGCGAACCGCAAGCTGGGCCAACTCGACGGCATCGGTCAGTTCCTCCCCAATCCCGACCTGCTGGTCCAGCCCTACATGCGGCGCGAGGCGGTGCTGAGCTCACGCATCGAAGGGTTGCACACCACGCACGCTGAACTGGCGACGCTGGAGGCGATGGGCGAACTGGAGGCCCGGCCGGATACGAGAGATGTGCACAACTACGTGGTGGCCCTGGACTACGGTCTCAGGCATGTGCACGAAGCGGGTATCACGCGTGGACTCGTCCTCGAGATGCACCGCAAGCTCATGCAGGGGGCGCGAGGCGAGGCATTCTCCACACCTGGCGAATTCCGGACCGTGCAGAACCACATCGGAAACACCCGGGAGCACGCCGACGCCCGGTTCGTCCCGCCCCCGCCCGACGAACTCCACGATTGCCTGGACGCCTTGTTCGGCTACGTGGCCCTGGCGAAACCCCAGACCCCGGCGCTGGTCGAGGCCGCATGGCTGCACTACCAGTTCGAGGCGATTCACCCGTTTCTGGATGGCAACGGCCGGGTTGGACGGGCGCTCCTCCCTCTCCTCCTGGCATGGCGGCTCCAGCTCAGACACCCGTTGCTGTACCTGAGCCCCTACTTCGAACGGGACCGCGGCGAATACTACGATCGGCTTCATGCGGTAAGCACCAGGAGCGAATGGAGCGAATGGCTCCGTTTTTTCCTGCGCGGGGTGGTCGAGCAGGCCGAGGAAGGGGTCGCGCTCTCGCGGGATGTCATCGACCTTGGGGCCGAGTGGCAGCGGCGGCTCGATGCGCATCGCGCGCCGCGAAGCGCTCACCGGCTTGCCGACCTGGTGCTGCAGTTCATGGCAGTCGACGCAAAGATGGCGGAGCGCATGCTCGGTGTTTCGACACAGACGGCTTACAAGGCGGTGGCAACGCTGGTGGAAGCAGGGATCCTCGAGGAGGTCACGGGCCGCCCATGGGGCCGCGTCTATCTTGCGCCGGAACTGAGCGCGATTTTCAGCCGGTAAGCTCCATATCGCTCACCCGGGTGAACCGATATGCACAACCTCCAATCTGCCGGCAGCAGATTGGATTCTTCGCCGCTTTTTCCAAACCGCTGGCCCTAGCAGGGTGCTGAAGAAGCCACGGGGTACGTCGGGTGGGGCGAGACATGA
>CAYUVT010000293.1:0-2844 GCA_964448165.1 uncultured Anaerolineaceae bacterium
TCCCGGCATTCCCGGCATTCCCGGCATTCCCGGCATTCCCGGCATTCCCGGCATTGTCGGCCACGGCTTTACGCAAACGCTATTGACCCCATGCGCGTCCCCGGCGTAGCCTCGGCACGTGTGGAGCACAACCGCGAGCGGAACTTCCTTCCCCCCGCGGACGTTTACTCCACAGGGGGCGCGAAGACCGGCGAGCCGGACGTTCGAGCCTTGGCGCCGCTTGTGGCGTGCACGTCGCGGGCGGTCCCGCTGATGCAGGAGGGGGTGGATGGCGACGGAAAGCCGGGAAGAGACCGATTGGGCATGGGTGACGCCCCGGCGCTTGCAGGTGCTTGCGTTGATTGCGATCGACCGGACCGAGCAGCAGATCGCCGACGAACTTGGGCTGAGTTACCACACGGTGCGAAGCTACGTGGAGGATCTGAAGCGGTTCACGGGCCAGGGGAACGTGCGGGAGATACGGGTGTACTGGCGAGCTGCGGCGCCGAGGTATGTCGCATTCGTGGCGCGTTTGGCGGAGTGGGGGAAAGATGGTACCTGAGGTAGGTGGTGGGGGTTGCGATTGTCTGAATACGATCGACCGGCTGCCAGAGGAGGTGGTCGATCGTGCAACGGAACGCGGTGTTGGATGGCATTCTTGTAGCTGCGGCTGCTGTCTCTGTTTTGTTTGGGCTCTCATATGCGCGGGGTTCGCGCGCCGATGAGAGCAACGCTTCACCCGAAGGCCCTGGTGGCGGTCAGCTCTCCGAAGTCGCGCCTCCCGCTGGTTCAGGACGGACGGTCGTTGACGAGCCGACACCTTGGGGCCGCTTCCTAGTTGTCCCGGTGCTTCCCGGCGTCTCGATTCCCGACCCAGTTCCCACTCTGCCCGAATTCGGCGCTTTCGCACGGAATGAAAGCTTCACCGGTGAATCGGCGCCATCGGCGGCGCGTGCGAGCGGCTTGCGGTTCGTCGACATCCGTGATGAGTACCTTCGCGACATGACGGCCCTCGGCGCGGAGCTCCAGGAGGAGAGCGAGAGCGGCGCTTTTCGCAGTTCGGTGGTCTACGCTTCGCCTGACCAGCTCACCAGCATTCGGGTCTCCGCATACACGCCAACAGCGAGCGTCGTTGTACTGAACTATCCAGATGCTGGCGTGTACCGCCTGGAGCTCACGAGCGATGTGAACGGCGAACCGACAATCGTCGTGATGCCGCACGAGGCCACTTCAGACCCGAACGGGGAGCGGCGCGTCATGTGGTCTCAGGGAGGAGCCGTCTACTTCGTAATCACTACTGGTGCGTTTACGGACCAGGCGGTACTTGACATTGCCCGTCAAATTTCTGAGGAGGAGTCACGCAGATGAACCGCTGGGGACGAATTGGGCTGCTCCTAGTCATTGCTGCCTCAGTCGGCATGTCGGTCGTCGCCCGCAACGAACGTGCGACGGCCGCAGGAACACTGGCATTCTACGGCCGCAACGGCACGTATCAATCGGCGCAGGTCGGAACCCTGGGATGGCATGGTGGCGGATACGGCGAGGAGGCACTGGATCTCCTGGCCGGATCGGGTGTGACGGTCCGCTTCCGCATTGATACGTTCGCGCGCTACGCTTACTACGAGTTGTCGTACTACGGTCTGGAGGGCGGGGGGACGAGCTATTGCAAAGGTCGGGTGTATACAGTGTGGTGGTGGGATGCGGGCGTTTCGCAGTGGAAATACCTAATACGGGAAAATTTCGTCCATCTGGCCGATAGCCCTATTGTCAACTCATCGGCGGGGCAGGTCGCTCCGTACTCCAGCTATGAGGAGTGGATGGGAGTAATTGCTAGTTCGCAGCATCAGAATTGCACTTATACTGCGACACATCTGCATCAGAGCCGCACGATCGGTGTCGGAAATAGCGCCAAGAATGGAGCTTCCGGTTTCGGGGATCCCGGGTCATGGGTTGGTTCTAGCGACGTTGTCTTTGTTGCGAATGACTAGCCGAAACTTCAACGGGGGCAAGGGCCCCGGACGGATTCTGGTAACAGCAACCCTGGTAGCCGGAAGTCTTGTTGTGGGATGTTTGGGTGGGGGCGACGGAGAGGAACCCACTCCGACGCCGACCCCAACTCTCCCGATGGTCACGGGCACCACGGAGCCACCGACAGCCGTTGTGACGCCGAGCCTAACACCGCCTGTTGACTTTCCGGGCTTCCATCCGGTTGGGACGGTCTCGGGGATTCCAACGATAGACGCCATCATCGTGGCTGCTGTTGATGGCCGGGCTTCGGATCTCGCGGCGCTCACCAGGTTCAGTCGGGTAGCCTGTGCGACGCAACCGATGGGGGTTGGGTCTCCGCCAAAATGTCAGGCGGGCGAATCCGACGGTCAACCCATTGAAGTCCTGCCGGCAACGGCTTGTGAAGGGCTTTTCATTCGACCCGGAGACCTTATTGCTCGGTACCAAGGGATGCTCCAGCCGCCCAAGCGACTCTATGCCGTCTTCGCCGCTGAGAGTCAGGACGTAGTATCCGCAACGCCGGAACCCGCCTATGGAATTGTCTTGGGCCGAGAGCTCACCGGCATCGAGTCGCCGCGGTTGTTCCTTGATGGGGCCGGCAAGATTGTCCAGGTAGACCTTGGGTGCGGGCCGCCTGGCAGTGGTGTGCCGTCGGGCCGTCAGCTCATTGTTGCGCCACCGGATTAGGCGCGCCCCTACCCCGCCAGCAGGTTCCTGAACCCGCTCGCCTGTTCATACGCGCTCGCCACCTGCAGGATCCGCCCCTCGTCGAAGAAGTTCCCGATGATCTGCAGGCCCACCGGCAGGCCCTCGCTGAACCCGCAGGGCACGCTGATCGCCGGTAGCCCCGCCACCGAG
>CAYUVT010000294.1:0-2835 GCA_964448165.1 uncultured Anaerolineaceae bacterium
CAAGGCCGCCGGCATGCTCATCGACGCCGAGCTCACCCCCTCCGGAGCCATCGCTCTCCCGGGCATCGGCATCAACGTCAATGCCGACCCCACCGTGGTCCCCGAGCTCAGCGCAATCGCCACCTCCCTCGCGCGCGAGCTCGGACGGGAAGTCGCCCGCGAACCCCTTCTCGCGCGCATCTGCAACGAACTCGAACAGCTCCTCGAAGCCACGGCGGGCCACGTGCTCCAGGAGTACCGCGCCCGCAGTTCCACCCTGGGGCGGCGCGTCCTGGTCTCGCCGGTAGGCGCCGCCCCGTTCGAAGGCACCGCTGTCGCCATCGAAGACGAGGGCTCGCTCGTGGTCGAACGCCCAGATGGCACGGCCGAAGTGGTCACCGCCGCCGATGTCTCTGTCCGGCCCGCCCGCTGATGTGATTCGAGCAACCGGATCGGCTATCGTGCGGACATGACCTTCGACGAGATGTACGAGCTCGCAGTGAGCCGCAAGCGCGAGATGCCGCCAGGCTCGTCCACCGCCGAAATCTTCCTGCGCGGCCCGCACGGAATCGGGAAGAAACTCGTCGAGGAAGCCGCCGAGAGCTGGATGGCCGCCCGCTTCGAAAGCAACGACGAGCTTGCGGGCGAGCTCGCCCAGGTCCTCTACTACGTCGCCTGCATGATGGCGGAAAAGGGCCTCTCGCTGGATGATGTGTACCGCCAGCTATGATCAAAGTCGCACTCCCCAATAAGGGCGCCCTCTTCGAGCCCACCCTTGACCTGCTTAACTCCTGCGGCTACCGCGTCTCGAAGGCTGGCAGCAACCTCTCCTCCATCGACCCCGAAAACAACGTCGAGTTCTACTTCCTCCGCCCCGGCGATATCCCTCTCTACATCTCCAACGGCATCCTCGATGCCGGCATCACCGGCCGCGATTTCGTCGCCGAAAAGTGCGTTGCCCCCACCCTTCTGCGCGACCTCAACTATGGGCATTCGCGCCTCTGCGCGGCCGTCCCGGAGGAATCGAAGGTCACCACCCTCGAAGAAATCGCGGGCCTTCGCATCGCCACCTCCCTCCCCAACATCGTCCGCCGCTACTTCTCCGGCCAGCAGATCGACGTGGTCGAACTCGAGGGCGCCGTCGAAATCTCCGTGCGCCTGGGCATCGCCGAGGCCGTCGTGGATGTTGTCGATACCGGCTCCACGCTCAAGCAGGCCGGGTTGCGCGTCGTTGGCGAACCGCTCTTCCAGTCGAACGCCGCCCTCTACGCCAATCCCGACCGGGCCAGCGAGCCTGAAGTCGAAGTGCTCCTGGCCCGCGTCGAAGGCAAGCTTGTCGCCACCGAATTCATGATGGTCGAATACGACTGCCCCGGCGAAATCCTCGCCGATGCCTGCATCGTCACCCCGGGCATCGAATCGCCGACTGTCACTCGCCTCCAGCGCGAGGGCTGGTACTCGGTAAAGGCCATGGTTCCGCGAAAAGAGGCGCACCACATCATGGACACGCTTTCGCGCATGGGCTGCCGCGGCATCCTCCTCACCACCATCGAGAGTGCACGCATCTAGGCGCCACGCGACCGAACCATCGCCCCACCGTGGCCGCCTCCTGTCGTAGGATCGGGGCATGCCCCCGATCACCCTCCACATGGTGCTCGCCCGCCAGATCGCACTCGACCTTGGCCATGCCGACGTCTCTCCCGACTCCGGCCACTACCTGCTCGGCGCCACCACCCCCGATATCCGCGTTATCACCCGCCAGGATCGGTTCAGCACGCACTTTTTCGACCTGAACGAGCACAACCACCAGGACTCCGTCGAGGGCTTCCTCCGTGTGTATGGGAGACTCGCCCGGCCGGAAAACCTCAACCCCGAAACCCGTGCCTGGGCCGCTGGCTACATCAGCCACCTGGTGATGGACGAGCAGTACATCACCGGCATCTACCGCCGCCATTTTGCCCGCCACGAAGAGCTCGGCGGCACCATGCGCGCCAATGTCATGGACCGCCTCCTCCAGTTCGATCTCGATCGCCAGTACGGCAGCGACCCGGAGCTCAAGCAGTCCATCTGCGCCGCCCTCGGGTGCGCCGTCTCGGGCATCGAGGCCGGCTTCCTCGATACCGAAACCCTCGACCGCTGGCGCCAGGTCTCAATCGACATGGCGGCCCGCAACATGGATTGGGACCGTGCCCGTGGCATGATCGCCAACCACCTCCGGTACGCCGGGCTCGAAGAAGGCGAGACCCTCTCCTCCTTCCTCGATTCGCTTCCCGAACTCCTGGATGAGACAATCGCCCACATCACGAGCGCCGAGGTCGACGCCTTCGTCCAGCGCTCCACCGCTGCCGCGCGCGAAGCCGTAGAGAGGTACCTGGGATGCGGATAATCCGCAACGCCGAAGAGGGCAAGCAACTCCTGCTCTCCCGCCGCCCGCTCGACGTCGAAGAACTCCCCATGGAAATCCGGGAGACCACCTTCCGCACCTTTGGCCAGGAGCTCAGTCCCGAGGAAGTCGTCCGCCGCATCATCCGCGACGTCCGTGAGGATGGCGATAACGCCGTCCGCTACTACAACTCCAGGCTCGATGGCGCCACCGTTGGCGACCTCCGCGTCAGCCGCGACGAAATCGCCGCCGCCTACCAGGGCCTCGACCCGGAACTCGTCGAAGCCCTGAACTACTCCGCCGAGCGCATCCGCCGCTACCACGAACAGCAGCTCCGCGGTGCGATGCTCGACTTCCAAAACAACGGCCTCGGACAGATGACCCGGCCCCTCCAAAAGGCCGCCATCTACGTCCCCGGTACGCGCGCGCCGCTGCCGAGCACCGTCCTGATGTGCGCTATCCCCGCGCGTGTT
>CAYUVT010000295.1:0-2826 GCA_964448165.1 uncultured Anaerolineaceae bacterium
CGGCGTGGCCGTCCGGCTCTTCCAATCGCAGGACGTCTGAGCCTCCCGGCCGACCCTTACGCGGTAGGCACCAGCTTCTTCCGGCCGTAATACGGCAGGTCGACCTCGCCCTCCTGCACTGCTGGCTTCGCCATGGCGATGGAGGTGGGGTGCGGCTGGTCCGGGTCGGTGATGACATTGACGCAGGCGGGCTTTCCGCTGGCGAGCGCCCGTTCGAGCGCGGGCCGAATCGCCGCTGCCTCGGTCACAAACTCCTGGTGCGCGCCGAACCCGGCTGCCACCAGGTCGTACCGGGTCGCTCCCAGCTCGGCGCCGACGACCCGATCGTTGCCGTAGCGAGCGCGCTGGCCGTGACGGATCATGCCCCAGCCCTGGTCGTTGTTCACCACCACCACCACGGGGATGTTGTGTCGCACCGCCGTGTCAAATTCCGCGATGTTCAGGCCCGCTGACCCATCGCCGATGATGGCAACGACCCGCTTTTCCGGCCTGGCGACCTTGGCGGCAATGGCGAAGGGGATGCCGGTTCCCAGGCATCCCAGGTACCCATGGCTCAAGAAATCGCCGGCGTTGAGGATCACCGCCTGTTCGGCCATCCACAGCGAGGTCTCGCCCCCGTCGGCCACGATGATGCCATCGCCCGCGAGCACATCAGCCACTTCGCGCGCCAGGCGCGATTGGTGGATGGGCTGGTTGCGGGCGGCTGCCGCCTCATGCATCTGGCGCATGGTGGCGCGAGTGGCGGCAAGCCCTTTCACCCACGGCGTGTGGTCCTTGAACTGGCGGCGCCGGGCACGGTCCATCATCAGCAGCAGGGTTTCGCGCACATCGCCCACCAGCGCGACGTCCACATCTCGCGCGCGGCCTATCTCCTCGGGCTCGATGTCGACCTGGATTACCTTCGCGGTCGACGGGATAAACGACCGGGAGCCAGTGCCCGTGAACATCCCTACGCGCGCGCCGAGGAGCATCACCACATCGGCCGGCCCGCCCGCCGCGTTGGCGGCGATCGGTGATGCAGCGAATGCGTACGACCCGTATCCCAGCTCGCTCCACTCCGGCACGATGCCGCGTGCCTTGGCGTTCGCCATCACCGGCACCTGGAGCATCGCGGCGAACTGCCGCACTTCTTCCTGTGCGCCGGAGAACATGGCGCCGCCCCCTGCGAACACCACTGGCCGCTCCGCCTGCTCCAGGAGGTCCAGGGCCTCATCGATGGCCTCGACGGGCGGCACCGCGAGCCGCCTGGGATCATGCATCCCGAGCGGTGGCAGCTCCTCCTCCCGAACCGGGGTGAACAGCACGTCCACGGGGATATCGAGGAACACCGGGCCGGGCCTGCCACTCGTTGCGTGGCGCCATGCCATGTGCACGTATTCCGGCACACGCTCTGGTTGGAGCACGGTACGGGCGAACTTGGTGACGGGCGCCATCAGGGCGACCTGGTCCATCCCTTGCAACGGGAGCCGGTCATCATCGCGCAGTGGGCTGCGGCCGCCGATGCAGATCATCGGGATGGCGTCCATGTAGGCGTTGGCAACGCCGGTGATCGCGTTCGTGACGCCTGGCCCGGCTGTAACCAGGGCGACGCCCGGCCGCCCCGTGGTGCGCGCGTACCCGTCGGCCATGTGAGCGGCTGCGGCTTCGTGACGGGTATCAATGAGGCGGACTCCGTGCGCGGAGCACGCCTGGAAGATCGGGTCCAGGTGCCCACCTGAAAGCGCGAACACCTCGCTCACACCGTGCTGCAAGAGCGAGCGAACGAGAAGGTCGCCCGGTTCGGCCATGGCAGTTCTCCTTCCTGGGCGCAATCCGCCGCCAGTATCGTTCCCCGGTTTTTTCCCGGCGGTTATGACGAAGCGCATATCGCCCGTCCCACCGGGGGCCCCACCATCTGGGCAGTGGAAGTACTCGAGCGCAGGGTTGGTTATTACTCCGAAGGGGACCGGATCGCCGCCATCCTCTACCTGCCGGCCAACGCGTCAGCACAAAACCCGGTCCCGGGAGTGGTGCTGTGCCACGGATTCACCGGCATCAAGGAGTTGATCCTCCCTGACTACGGCCGCGGGTTTGCCCGTGCCGGTATCGCTGCACTGGCTTTCGACTACCGGGGTTTCGGTGAAAGCGAAGGCACGCGGGGCCGGCTCGTCGCCCGCAGGCAGATCGAGGACATCCACAACAGCGTCACCTTCATGGAGACGCTCAGCGAGGTCGATCCGCGACGCGTTGGGCTTTGGGGCACGAGCTACGGCGCCGCGAACGCGATAGTCGCCGCCGCAGCGGACCTTCGGGTCCGCTGCGTGTCGGCGCAAGTGGGTTTCGCCGATGGCGGCCGGCGCATGCGCGAACGCCCGGCCGAGGAAACCGCGCCCCTGCGCGCGCTCATCGATCATGAGCGCAAGCAGCGGGTCCTTACCGGCTCCTCCACCATGGTCGACCCGCTCCAGATTCTGAACGATACCGATAGCGTGGCGTTCTTCAGTGTCGCCCGCCAGGAGTTCCCCACGCTGGCGGAGCCCATCTCCATGGAGTTCATGGAGTCGACCTTCGACCACCGCCCCATCGCAGTCGTCGATGCCCTGGCCGGGCGGCCGCTGCTCCTGGTGGCTGCCGAACACGACACGGTGACTCCCGCCGCCGAGTTCGAGGCGCTCTACGCAGCCGCCTCCGAGCCAAAGCGCCTGGTGGTCATCCCCGGCATCCGCCATTACCAGATCTATTCCGGCGAGCCGCTCGAGCGGTCCATCGCCGAGGCCGCGGGCTGGTTCGCCCGCTATCTCAGCCCCGTTACTGTGGCAGCCTGACGCCGACAGTTGCGGTCTCCCC
>CAYUVT010000296.1:0-2809 GCA_964448165.1 uncultured Anaerolineaceae bacterium
GCTCGATGTCGACCGGGTCGGGGTTGGGCGAAAGGAAGGCGAGCGGGTCGCGCAGGTGGGGGCCTGCGGTGAGGGGGCTGGCCCCGAGCGCGAGCCCCCAGTGCAGGTGCGGGCCGGTGCTCAGCCCCGTGGAGCCGGCGAGGCCAAGCCGGCCGCCGCGCGCCACGTACTGGCCGGGCACAACATCGATGCGCGCCAGGTGGGCGTAGAGCGTCTGCCAGTTCGCGCGGTGGGTGAGGACGACGTGCCGCCCGAAGACGGGGTTTTCGCCCGGTGTGGCGATGCCCGGCGCTGGCGCCAGGACGGGCGCTCCTGATGGCGCGCCGATATCGACGCCGGTGTGCCCGCCGGCGTGCTCGGGGATATCGCGAGCGCCGAAGAGCGAAGTGAGCGGACCGCCGAGGGGGAGCCCCACCAGCGTCCCGCCGCTGACGAATGCCGGGCCGAGTTCGAAGCTTTCCATGCGGCTGACGCTGACACGGCACCGGGCCTGCGCCAAGGCCGCGGTGGCACGGGCTGGCGGCCGGACGTCTATACGGGAAATCCCGCATAGGCGAGGATTCCGCAAACGCCGAAACTCCTGCAAATGGGGACAGGGCAGCCCATGCATGTCCAGCACTGACGCCGGCCCGCGCGCGTATCGCGACCTCCTCCTCGAACTGGCTTTGCTCGTGAACGAGCGAGAATCCGTGGAGCGCATCTTCGCGTCGCTCGCGGAGCGCTTGCTGGCGGCAGCCGCGTTCGACTACGCCTCGCTCTTCGTGGTGGAGAACGATGCCCGGTTTGTGCGCGTTGCCGCATCGTTCCCGGTGGATGTGGAGCCGGCCATCGCGGGGGCGGTGTTCCGCGAAGAGACGGTCGGGGTGCGGAGCATCAGCGGCGTGCCCGAAGGGGTGGAGTTCGCCCTGCGCGATATGCCGGCGCTCGCGAGCGCGCGCAACCTGCACGCCGCCGGGCTCGAACGCGCGTGGGTCACGGCGCTGCTCGATGGCGGCGAAACGTTCGGCGTGTTCATCACCGCCCGGCGGAGGGATGAGCCGTTTGCGGCGCCGAAACTCGAATTCCTGCGAGAGGTAGCGCGCATGCTGGCCCGCGCCGTGCGCCAGGAACGCGACCTGCGCGATGCCCGCCGCGCGAGCGAACGCGCCCGGGCGGCGAACCAGCTTTCCCTGGCACTCAACGCGGGAGCCGACCCGGCACAGGTGTTCCAGGGCATCGCCAGCATCCTGGGCGATGCCCTGGAGTTCGATTACGCCTCGCTGCTCCTCCGGGTCGATGGCAGGGACCGGTTCGTGGCCGAGCTCCCCGGGCCCATCCACGATCCGCTGTATACCGAAGAGCACGGCGATGTCATCCAGATCGTGCTCGACCACGGCGGCCAAACGGAGACACGCACCGACCGCATCGGGCCGATGGGCGCGCACCTGCACGCTGCGGGGATCATCCGGGTGGTCGACCAGGCCGTGACCAGCGGGGGCGAACCCCTGGGCCTGGTCTCGTTCGGGAGGAAGAGCAACCAGCGCTTCTGCGAACGGGAGCGCGAGTTCATCTCGCTGGTGGGGAACATCTTCGGCCAGGCGATCGCGAATCAGCGGCGCTTCAGCCGCATGCAGGCGGCTGCCGCGCGCTCCCACGTGCTGAACGAAGTGGCGCTGCTCTTGCAGCAGGGCGAGAGCATCGAAGCGATCTTCCAGCGGCTGCTGGACCTCATCGGCCTGGCGATCGAGGTCGACTACGTCGGCTTCCTGGAGCCGGGCGAATTGCCGCGGACGATGCGTATGGTGGGCTCGCGCCCCGAGCTGGTGCGGCCCGCGGGCGCGGTCGAGACCTTCGAGGCGCTCCGCATGGACCTGCTCGATGAGGCGCCGAATGTGGTGGTCCAGTACCGCGTGGACCGGCAGGTCGAGCGCTCGCACTTCAACCAGGTGATGCACCGGAACGGGATGCGGCGAGCGGTTTCGATCCCGATCAAACGCGGGGGGGTGCTGCTCGGCTTCCTCTCGCTCGCGCGCAAGCGGGAGGAACGCTACGACGCCGACGAGGTGGCGTTCCTGGAAACGCTTTCGACGATGCTCGGCCAGGCGATCGTGAACCAGCGCCGGCTTGCGCGGACGCAGGTGACGGCGGCCCGTGCCCGCCTCTTGAACGATGCCTCGCTCCTCCTCAACAGCGGCGAGCCGGTGCAGGCGATCTTCGACCAGCTTCTGCCGCTCCTGAGGCAGAGTGTGGAATTCGACTACGTCAGCCTCTTCGAACCAGCCGGCGAGCCGGGGTACTACCGGCGGGTGGCGCGCGAACCCGGCGATGTAGGGTTGGCCGATGTGGTGGTGAACGAGAACGACCTGGGCATCCCGCAGCTGCGCGCCATGGGCGAAGGTGTCCGCAGCTACCGGTTCGCCGATTCCGAAGCCTCGGCCAGGAACGCCAGCGCGCTGCGCGAGGCCGGCATGGTGGCCGGGACATCGGCGCTGATCGAAATCGGCGGGCGCATCGAAGGGGTGTTCACGGTCGCGCGCCGGCGAGACATCGACTTCACCGATGAGGAGCGGCGGTTCCTGGTGACGCTGGCGCGGATGCTGGGCCAGGCGACGGCGAACCGGCGGCGGCTGGAGGCGTCTCAGCGCGAGGCCGCGCGATCGCGCCTCCTGAACGATATCGCCGTGCTCCTGAACCGGGGAGAAGGCCCGGAGACGTTCTTTCAGCACCTGGCCGGGCGGCTCCAGGAGGTGTTCCCGTTCGATGGCCTGGTGCTCATCGAAACGATCGCGAAGGACCGGCTCCGCGTGGTCGATTCGCGCCGCCGCAGGCT
>CAYUVT010000297.1:0-2763 GCA_964448165.1 uncultured Anaerolineaceae bacterium
AAGAATGTGCCCGGTGACAAACCGCGAGGCATCGGAAGCCAGGTAGACGACGGCGCCTTCCAGGTCGCCTGGCTGCCCGAGGCGGCCCATGGGCGTGCGCGAGATCGCATGATCCCGGGTCGCCGGGTTGGCTTCGAACACCTGGTCCATCAACTCCGTACCATCGAAGTACGACGGTGCGATCGCGTTAACGCGGATGCCCTCGCGGGCGTACTCGAGCGCGAGGACCCGGGTGAGTGCGTCGACTCCGCCTTTGGCTGCGTGGTAGGAGGCGGCGCGGAATTCGCTTCCGACGCGCCCGAGGATAGAGCTCACGTTAATGATGCTGCCGCCCGTGCCCTGTTCAAGCATCTGCCGTGCCGCGAGCCGGCACCCGTTGATCGTGGCGAGCAGGTCGAGCTCGATGATCGATCGCATTCGCTTGAAGCTCCCCAGGTCGTGCCGCAGGCCGGAACGGTCGGTGTACCCGGCATTGTTCACGAGGATGTCGAGCCGGCCATATTCGGCGACCGCCCGGGCGAACAATGATTCAAATTGCGCTTCATCGGTGATGTCGGCCGGGATGGCCGTGGAGCGGACTCCGAACTCCCGCAACATGGCGGCGGTGGCCTCGATGCGATCCTGGCGGCGTGCCGTGACCACGACATTGGCCCCGGCGCGCGCAAGGCCCCGGGCGAACGCCACGCCGAGGCCGCTCGATGCGCCGGTCACCAGCGCGGTCTTCCCATCGAGGCTGAATAGCTTTGTGAACTCCGGGTCCAAGGGGACCTCCCGTCGGGGTGTGGCGGGCATGCTACGAGGAACGCCAGCAAGCACGCCAGTCAGGCGCGCAGTCGAGCCGGCGGGCGATCGGGGTTCCGGCGTTCCCGCTCGATGATCCGTTCGATTTCCCGCACCGTGGCTTCGAGTTCGCCATGGCGGTTGTAGACGACGTAATCGTTATTCTCGATGTCTGCCAGTTCGGCTTCGAGTTCGCCAAGCCGCCGGGCCAGCGATTCCGCGTTTTCGCTTCCGCGGGAAGCAAGGCGAGCACGGAGCGCTTCCCGATCCTCGGCCATCAGAAAGATGAAGATTGCCCCATCGAGGCGCTCGCGCCACGTCCGTGCCCCCTGCACGTCGGTCCTGATGATGACGTCGCGGCCCTGGCGCAATGGCTCTTCGACCTCGCGGCGCTCGAGGCCCTTGTAGTCGTCGTAGACGCGCGCCCACTCTGCGAACTCACCAGCGCGTATCTTCTCTTCGAATTGTGCTTCCGAAAGGAAGTGGTAGTGATTGCCGTTGACTTCGTTCGGACGGGGAGGCCGGCTTGTTGAGCTGGTTGCCCGGTGGATGCCGGTGCGCTCCCGCAGGCGATCGATGACAGCGTCCTTCCCGACCCCGGATGGACCATGGAGCACGATCACGAGCGGGCGCGCCTTCACGCGCTGATCTTCCCGCCCTCGGCGGCGTGCGCAAGGTCGTGCCAGAAGGAGGGGTAGGAAACGCCGACAGCATCGTTGTCGATGCGCGTTTCTCCCTCGGCAAGGCTCCCGGCGATGGCTCCGAGCATACCGATGCGATGGTCGCCGCGGCCATCTACCCGGGCGCCGTGAAGGGGAGCCGGGCCGTGAACGGTGAACCCATCGGGGTGTGGTGTGATGCGGGCACCCATGCGGCCCAGCACCTCGACCACGGCCTCCACGCGGTCCGACTCTTTCACCCGCAGTTCGGCAGCGTCGCGGACGACCGTGTCGCCTTCCGCGAAACACCCCAGGAGCGCCACCAGAGGCAGCTCGTCGATAGCCCGCGGGACGAGTGAGCCCGAAATGGCAGTGCCGTGCAGGCTGGAAGAACGCACCAGGATGTCGGCTACTGGCTCGCCGCCGCTGGACCGTTCTTCCAGCAGCTCGATGGCGGCGCCCATGGCGCGCAGGATGTCGAGCAGGCCGGTCCGTGTTTCGTTGACGTTGACGCCTTCGAGCACCATTTCAGCATCGGGGTGGCACACCGCCAGCACGAGCCACGGAGCGGCACTTGAGATGTCGCCGGGCACCCGCAGGCTGAGAGGTTGGAGAGGGGTCGCCGCTGCTTCCACGGAGACGGTTGTGCCTTCGACCTGCAGCCCGGCTCCCATGGCCCGGAGCATGCGCTCGGTGTGGTCGCGGCTCGGGGCGGGCTCGGTCACGGTGCTCCGGCCCTCGGCGTAGAGCCCTGCGAGCAGGAGGGCCGACTTCACCTGCGCGCTTGCCACGGGGCTGTGGTATTCGATGCCCACCAGCCCACCACCCTTGACCACCACCGGCGCCAGCGTGTCTCCAGTCCTTGCGTGAATGTGCGCGCCCATCTGGCGGAGGGGCCCGATGACCCTTGCCATTGGGCGGTGCCGCAGCGATTCGTCACCTGTGAGGATGCTGAGGAGCGGGTGACCTGCCAGCAGGCCCATCAGGAGCCGCATGGTGGTGCCGCTGTTCCCGCAGTCCAGGATTTCTTCGCTTTCGAAGAGGCCGTGGAGGCCCTGGCCGTTCACTCGCGCGACTGGCGAGCCATCAGGCCAATCGATGGGCACGCCCAGCGACTCGAGGCAGTGGGCCGTGGAGCGGACATCCTCGGAATCCAGGATGCGCTCGATCGTCGCCGCCCCTGAGGCGATTGCGTTGAAGATCAATGCGCGGTGGGAGATTGACTTGTCCGGGGGGACTTCCAGCGTGGCGCGGATGCGATCCGCGCGGTTCACCCTCACCGGTCGTCACGGACGCCGAGCTTGCGGCGCAATTCGGCGTCGTC
>CAYUVT010000298.1:0-2754 GCA_964448165.1 uncultured Anaerolineaceae bacterium
CGCGCGGCGCTCCAGCACTCCGCCAACGATGTCGAGGCCGAGCGCTCCGAACTCCTCGATCGCCGGCGCGACCGCAAGGCCATGGAGGCGCTGCTCGACCATCGCCTCGAAGAGGAGCGCCTCGCGCGCAACCGGGCCGAGCGCGCGCTCATCGATGAGCTGGCCGCCACACGCTGGCGGCGCCCCGAAACGCTTCCCGGAGGAGGTACCGCATGAATCCCATCGCTGACCGCGGCATCGAAACCCTGGCAGGCTGGCTCCGCGGCCTCTCCCGGCGCCAGGGCGCCATCTCCAACAACATCGCCAACATCGATACCCCGGGGTACATCCGGCAGGAGGTCAATTTCGAAACCGAGCTTCAGCGGCAGCTGGGCCGCGGCAGCTCTCCCCTGGTCGCTACCGACCCACGCCACATCACCGCCGGCAGCAGCCTGCGCGGCCAGCTCGGCATGGACCCTCAGCAATTGCTCGCGTCATCTCGCATGGATGGCAACACAGTCGATATCGACCAGGAGATGGTGCTCCTCACCGAGACGCAGATGCGCTACCAGGCCGCCGCGCGCGCGCTCAGCACCAAGCTCACCAACATCCGAACCGTCATCCAGGGCTAAAGGAGTCTGCCATGGGATTGATCCGCGCCCTCGCCTCGTCCGCCTCTGGCCTCGCCGCCCAGCGGGTCCGCATGGACGTCGTCGCCGCAAACGTGGCCAACATCGAGACGACCAGCACCCCCGAAGGCGGGCCGTACCAGCGCAAGGTCGTCCGCTTCGCCTCCGGTGATTCCAGCCTCCCGTTCTCGAATGTCATCCGGCGCTTCACCGGTGGCGCCGATACCGGCGTGGTCCTCACGCAGGTTTCGGCCGATCAGGAGTCGCCCGGCCGTTCGGTTTACGACCCCGCCCATCCTGACGCGGGCGAGGACGGATACGTGCAGATGCCGAACGTCGACATGGTCCAGGAGATGACCGACCTCACCTCGGCAAATCGCTCCTACCAGGCAAACGTCACCGTGCTGAACGCCGTCAAACAGATGGCCCTTCGCGCGCTCGACATCTCGAGCAGATAGAGCTTTAAGGGTTTCGTTCGCCCCGGCCTACAGGCCACGAGGAGGTAGCTATGGAGATCGGACGGATTCAGGGCCCCGGCCTCGCCGGACAGACTGGTTCCACCGCGGCACGTGCCGCCGGTGGCGGTTTCGCTGACCTCCTGGGCAAGGCAATCGGCCAGCTCCAGGCCGTCAGCGATAACGCCGACCAGAAGGTCGCCGCCCTGGCAACAGGCCAGGACGTCGAACTCCACGACGTGATGCTCGCCCTCGAAACGGAAAGCATCGCCATCAGCCTGGCCACCCAGGTACGCAACAAGGCCGTCGAGGCCTACCAGGAAGTCTTCAGGATGCAGATGTAATGGGAATCGCCGTTCAGGCACCTGCCGACCCACTCCTGGCCATCGTCGCCGGCGCACCGGCGGGAGAAGGCGCCGCTGGGAACTCCCCGCCGCCCGAAACGATGTTCGCGGAAATGCTCGCTGGCATCTTCGATGGCCAGGCGCCCGCCGCCGGCGAAGGGGCAATCACGGGGCCAGCACTCCCTCTGCCCGCCGGCGAGCCCGAAGACCAGGACGCCACCGCCCTTTCGCTGGCCCTGCTTGCCAGTATCGCCAGCCCCCTGCCCATCCCCCACCTGCCCGCCGGGGTGGAAGGCGCCGGGCCCGCCACCAGCCCGGATGGCCTATCAGCCGTCACGGGTTCACCCCAGGGCCCGGCATCCAGTCCTGCCTCTGGGCTTGTGGCCTCCGGTGTCGCCCTGGAGCCGGCCCTACCTCCGTCGGAGTCATCTCCAGCGGAGGCTCCCACACCAGTGGAGGCCGATACTGGCGCGGCCGGGGCCGCGCCGGCCCATCCCGAGGGCCAGCCGCCCGCCGCGGCCGCATCTCTCGATTCCGAGGCCATCGGCGGGCGGCTGGCGGCAGCCGTCCCGGCGATGGAACCGCCCGCGGATTCGGCCGGGCCCGGGCAGCCAGGTGCTCCCGATCCGGTCGCCCCCGGCGTCGCTCCAGCATCAGAAGGCGTGGTCCGCTCCGTCGGGAACGCCAGCGAATCCGCTCCGGGCAGGAGCGGCGACCACCCCGGCCGCAAGCCGGACGACTCCCGCCCACTTCCCCGCGCCTCGGCGAGTGGCATCGAGCATGCCGCTCCCAACTCCGCTGTTGGCGAGCTTCGCCAGGCGCCGGGCGCCGATGCCCCGGCCGCGCCGCCGCAGGATGTGCCGGCGCCCGCCGGCGCGCCCACCGACCTGCCTCCGCAGGTCGACCAGGTGGCCAGCGCCGTCATCGAACGCGTCGAGGCCGGCGGGGGCGAAGCCCGTATCCACCTGGAGCCGCTCGAACTCGGCGAGGTGGTCATCCACGTCCGCACCGAAGGTGACCAGGTTCGCATCGACGTCCGCGCCGAGCGCCCCGATGCTGCCCGCCTCCTCCGTGACCACACGCACGACCTCTCCGGCCTCCTCGGCTCCCGTGGCCTCAACCTCTCCGATGTCAACGTGGGCGTTGGTGGCGGCAACGCTGGCAGCCCCTTTGAATCCCGCCACGACCAGCCTCGCCCGGTCGCCGGTGACTTCGCGGCGGTCCTCGGGCTCGACGATGTTCCGCCATCCGCCGGGCTCCACAACCGCCTGCGCGCCGCCTACAACCCCGATGGCGCCCTGCTCTACCGCGTGTAAGGAGGTACGAAGATGGCCCAGATCAACATCG
>CAYUVT010000299.1:0-2742 GCA_964448165.1 uncultured Anaerolineaceae bacterium
ACCCCCACGGGGCTGCCAGCCAGTACGGCGACGGCGGGTGCGGAGGTAACGCCCGCGGCAACGCCAACCCGTTTCACCGAGCCCACGCCCACGCCGGGTCCCTCGGCCACGCCCACGCCGGCAGCCACGCCTACCGCAACGCCTACTCCGACGCCGACGCCCACACCCCCCACCGTGATCGACGTGCTCCCGCCTGGCGGCGAGACCCCTCCACCACCACCGCCACCCCCGGGCACCCCCTGTCCGCCGGGCGTGGTGTGCTGAACCCTGCTTACTGCACCTTCATCCCGATGACGGCCGGGTCGGCCGGCGGGTAGCGCAGGTTGAGCGATTCCAGCTTCTCCACCAGCGCCTTCGCTACCACGATGTCGCGGTACCACTTCTTGTTCGCCGGCACGACGTGCCACGGGGCCGCCTTCGTGTTGCACCGCTCGATAGCGTCGTCGAACGCCTCGATGTACTCGTCCCAGAGCTTCCGGTCGTCCAGGTCGCCAACCCGGAACTTCCACTGCTTGCGGGGGTTATCGATGCGCTCCTGCAGCCGCTCGCGCTGCTCCTCTTTCGAGATCACCAGAAAGAACTTCATCACGATGGTGCCGTTGCGCACCAGGTACTCTTCGAGTTCATTGATGTCCTGGTAGCGGCGCTGCCATACCTCCCTCGGCACGATGTTCTTCACGCGCTCCACCAGCACCGCCTCGTAGTACGAGCGGTTGAAGATGGTGATGTGCCCCCGCTCCGGCATCTTGTGGCGGTACCGCCAGAGGTAGTCGTGCGCGAGCTCTTCCGGCGTCGGCACCTTGAAGCTCGCCACCTGGCACCCGATTGGCCCGGCTTCCTGGAACACGCTGTTGATCGTGCTGTCCTTGCCAGCCGTGTCGATCCCCTGCAGCACCACGAGCACGGCGTACCGCTCGTCGGCGTAGAGCAGGTCCTGCAACTCGTTGATCCGGGTTCGGAGCTGCACGATCTCGGCTTCGGCTTCCTCCCGTGTGTAGCCGTTGGTCGCGTCGGGGTCGAAGGCGCGCAGGTTGAACTTCTTACCAAACTCGGGGATGTGCGCGTGCCCGTTCTTCATGCGATCCCTGCCCCCGCCGGGCGAAAACCGTCCCGCGGCCCGGTCATGCCTTGCTCCTGCGGGCCGCACGCCGCGCCTTCTGCTCCTCCGGCAATGCGTCCTCGAAGTAGTCCTTCCAGTCGGGGTCTGGCGTCTCGCAGTTCGCCTTCGGCACGAAGACCGACCGTTCGACCAGCTCCATCTTGTGGATGTACCGCGGACAGTTCGGGAAGACCTCCTCCGCCGTCACGCGGACCACGAATTGCGCCTCCGGCCACTCCACCTTCAGCGGGTCGTCGAAGTCGATCGAGGCGGTACCGTTCAGCCGCATCCGCCACTGGTTCTGGAAATCAATGAAGAGAAGGCCGACCTTCCCCGTCTCCAGGATGTTCCCGCTCGTCATGTACTGGCCGTTTCCGTCGTAGTTCGGGAAGGCGATGGTGTGCGCATCGATGACGCGCACGAATCCGGGCTCGCCGCCCTTGTACGAGCAGTCGAGCCCCCCATCGGCCCCCTGTGTGGCGATGAAGAACATGTCCATCCGCTCGATGAAGGCCCGGTCGTTGTCGGTAATCACCGCGTGGACCGTCGTCCGCGTGATCGCGTCGGCGAGGCGGCGTGTATCGAAGCGGTCCTGGATCTGGCGCGCTCCCGGCCCATGTTCGAACGAAGGTGCCATTGCGAGTCTCCTTGCCCCGGCCGCGCGAAGCGGCTCTACTGTGCGCACGCATCTTACTCCGCGGGAGAGACCACCATGCCCAGCCGCCGCTCCGAAATTGCCTTTACCCCCGAGGAACAGGACCAGTTCCTGAAGGACGGGTGGACCATTCAGATCGCCTCCATCGGCCCGAAGGGCTATCCCCACCTCGTCGCCATGTGGTACGTGCTCATCGATGGCGAGGTGCACTTCACCACCTTCGCCAAGAGCCAGAAGGTCCTCAACCTCCGCCGCAACCCGAAGATCACCTGCATGCTCGAGGCCGGCAAGGCCTACTCCGAACTCCGGGGGCTGGTGATCGAAGGCGACGCCGAGATCATCGAGGACACGCCATTCTGCGCGAAGGTGATGGGCATGGTGGGCGAGAAGTACAACGGCATCCCCGCGCCGACAGACACTCCGGAAGCTGCCCTGAAGGTCGCGAGCAAGCGCGTCGTAATCCGCGTAAAGCCGGTGGACGTGTACAGCTGGGACCACCGCAAGCTGGGCGGGCGGTACTGAACGGCACCAACCGGGCTGGCGCATCTGGTACGAGTTAGGGAGTCTGGAGCACGGTTTCGGACGGTCCAGCCTCCATTCGGGAGGCGGCAGGACCAGCGTGGTTTCGGATGCTTCCTTGCTTCAGAGCGAAGGTTCGCCGTGCTCTGGTCGCTCGCGGACTCAAAGACTATCCTGCCGCCTATGAGCGTCCCTGAAGTTTGGCCACCTCTTCTTACGTTCCGTGAACTGCTCTCCTTGGGTCGTGAAGAGATCGAACGCCTGGACGAGCAGGCTTGGACCTCCATCGACAACATGAAGGACGTCTGGCTCCGGGCCCCGGCTGATCGCGAACCTGTCCCCTTCGAGGACAGTCTCGGGTTCTCACAGTTGACGTGGCCGTTCCTCACTTCGGCCGCGGCCGCGTTGCGGCGCTCGGCGGACCGACCGCCGGCTCCGGGCCGTGCCGACCGTCGGGTCGCGGGGGCCG
>CAYUVT010000300.1:0-2711 GCA_964448165.1 uncultured Anaerolineaceae bacterium
CGCGCCGGTATACTCGCGCTGGAGACTGAGGCAGTTCGTGGCCTCAGTCCCTTTTTGTCCTGGCGGCACCGTTGCCAGTTAGGGTACGACATGACTGATAAGCCCGTTCCGTTGACACGTGAAGGAAAAGCAAAGCTCGAACACGAGCTCGAAGAGCTGCGTGCCCGCCGCCGTGAGGTCGCCGAGATGATCCACAATGCGCAGGAACAGGGCACCAGCCAGAACGACGCGGAATACGACGACGCGAAGATGGAGCAGGGCCGCGTCGAAGGCCGCATCCTCGAGCTGGAAGACATTCTCCGCCGTGCCCGCATCATCGATGAGGAAGGTGCCCATCACTCCGGCCGGGTGATGGTCGGGAGCGGTGTGCTGGTCGAACAAGATGGCGTCACCCGGCACTACCAGATCGTGGGGGCACCTGAAGCCGACCCACTCAACGGCAAGATCTCGAATGAATCGCCCGTCGGCCTGGCCCTGCTCGGGAAGGCAGAGGGAGACGTCGTGGAAGTCAATGTCCCGAAGGGCGTGATCAAGGTGAAGGTGCTGAAAATCGACTGACCGCCGCCGGTCTGCGATGGTATATCCCGGGGCCGCGTCGCAGCGGCCCGCTTGCGTTGTGGAAGGGGAACGAACCATGGACGAACTCATGGCGCAGCGTGTGGCCAAAGTCGAGGAGTTGCGCGCCGCTGGAATCGATCCCTATCCGCCGCGTGTCACCCGCAGTCACACCGCCGAGGAGGTCACGCTCCTCGTGGAGGCCCTCCCGGAAGGAGAGCACGAAGTCGAGGGAATCGAAGTCGATGTCGTCGGGCGCGTCGTGGCGAGGCGCGACATGGGCCGGGCGACGTTCATCGATCTGCTTGATGCCAGCGGACGCATCCAGGTCCTGATGCGCCAGAACACCCTGGCCAACTACGAGCTACTGCGCCTCATCGACCTGGGCGACTTCATCGGGGTGAAGGGCACGCCGATCCGGACACGCACCGGGCAGCCCACGGTCCAGGCGGTGCAGTGGGCCATGCTCGCCAAGGCGCTCCATGCCCCACCCGAGAAGTATCACGGCCTTGCGGATGTCGAACTCCGCCAGCGCAAACGCTACCTGGACCTGATGGCGAACGAAGAGACACGTCAGCGCTTCATCGTTCGCAGCAAGGTGGTTTCCGCCATCCGGCGCTTTCTCGATGCGCGCGGATTTCTCGAAGTCGAGACACCCGTCCTCCAGGAAGAAGCGGGCGGGGCGGCAGCCCGGCCGTTCACGACCTACTACAACGCGCTCGAAGAGGAGCGCCACCTGCGCATCAGCCTCGAACTTTACCTGAAGCGGATCGTGGTTGGCGGCTTCGAACGCGTATACGAGATGGGCCGCATCTTCCGGAACGAGGGCCTGGGGGCAAAGTACAACCCCGAGTTCACGATGATCGAGCTCTACCAGGCCTACGCCGATTACCACGACATCTCCATGCTGGTCGAGGAGATGATCAGCTCCGTCGCGCACGAAGTGCTCGGCCGGGATACCTTCATGTTTCGCGGACAGGAGATCAGTCTTCAGCGCCCCTGGCGCCGAATCACCCTCCACGATGCGCTCCGTGAATACGGCGACCTGGAGCTCGACGAGTTTTCGACTGCCGACACCCTGCGTGCTGAGCTCGAACGCCGCGGTCTCGACCTTCCGCCGAACGCGGGCTACGGCAAACTGGTCGACGAGGCGATGTCGCACTACGTCGAGCCCAAGCTCATTCAGCCCACGTTCCTGATGGATTACCCGGTTGAGCTCTCGCCCCTGGCCAAGCGGCGCACGGACAATCCACGGCTGGTGGAACGCTGGGAGGTGTTTCTCGGCGGGTTCGAAGCGGGCAATGCGTATACCGAACTCAACGACCCTATCGACCAGCGGGTCCGCTTCGAGGAACAGGCCAGGCTCAAGGCTGCCGGCGACGATGAGGCCGAACTCATCGATGAGGACTTCCTGTTCGCGCTTGAGCACGGCATGCCGCCAACCGGCGGGTTCGGCATGGGCATCGACAGGCTACTGATGATCCTTACCGAACAGGATTCCATCCGCGATGTCATCCTGTTCCCGCAGTTGAAGTCGGTGAAGGGTTGAGCGAACCAGCTATCGAGCGGCACCACACTGCAACGGCCTACGTGGTGGCGGAGGGCAGGACCTTGTTGCTCTGGCACCGGAAGCTGCGCATGTGGCTGCCGCCCGGTGGCCACCTCGAGCCGAACGAGGACCCGGTCCAGGGAGCAATGCGTGAGGCGCTGGAAGAGTCGGGCCTGCCGGTCGACGTGATCCCGCCTGCCGGTCTCCTGGCGGTCCACCGGCCGCTGGTGCTCCCGCCACCGGCCGTCATCCTCATCGAAGACATCGTCCGGGATGATCAGCCGTTCCACCAGCACATCGACCATGTGTACTTCACCATCGCACGGGCCAGGGTCGACTTCGATGCACCAATCCCGCACGGCGAGCACCGCTGGTTTTCGAGCAGGGACCTGGCGGAGGCGTTTTCCCTCCCGGCACCCGATGGTACGCTCGTGCCGGTTGCCGAGGATGTCCGCCTCCTCGGCATTCGTGCACTCGCCGCAGCCGCGGCCCTGGAGCCCTGAACCATGCTGAGCCTGCAGTACATCCGCGAAAACGTGGAGCGCGTGAAGCGCGATGTCCTGCTCAGAAACACGACAGCGCCCATCGACCGGATCCTTCAGCTCGA
>CAYUVT010000301.1:0-2707 GCA_964448165.1 uncultured Anaerolineaceae bacterium
ATAGCGGTGGAGTTCGACCATGAAGGACTGGCAGAAACGCATGATCTCGTTTTCCGACTTGCCCTTGGGGTCGAAGTCGGAGCCGCCTTTGCCGCCGCCGATGGGGAGGCCGGTGAGGGCGTTCTTAAAGATCTGCTCGAAGCCCAGGAACTTGATGATGCCCAGGTAGACGGAGGGGTGGAAGCGGAGGCCGCCCTTGTAGGGGCCGAGGGCCGAGTTGAACTGGACGCGGAAGCCGCGGTTGACGTGGATTTCTCCGGAGTCGTCCTGCCAGGGAACGCGGAAGATGATCTGGCGCTCGGGTTCGCAGATGCGCTCGATGATCTTGCGCTCGACAAGTTCGGGGCGCTTGGCGAGGACGGGGCCGAGCGATTCCAGCACTTCGCGCACGGCCTGGTGGAACTCGGCCTCGGCGGGGTTACGGCGGACGACGTCCTGGAAGACGGCTTCGAGGCGTTCGTCGAGGCCTACCAACGGGCGACCCCGGAGCGGCGAGGAGCGGGCATGTGTTACACCTGCATTTCGGGAAAGATTTCACAAAGTTTACCCGCGCAGGGGCTCAGCGGCCAGCGTAACCATTCACGGAAGGGAGCGGTCCGCCAATTGGCGTGCGGGGTGGCAGCCCGCGACTTCTGTTTATGGAAAGTCGCTGCCGGGGACGCTTTCGGGGTCCTTGACGAGCTCGCCCCAGCGACGGGCGAGGACATCGAGCGGAGCGGGGGGCGGAGTCCAGGGGATGCCGCGGACGATGACGCCGCGATTGGGGGCATGTTCGACGAGGCCTTCGCTTTCCAGGCGGCGGAACGCTTCGCGGACGGGCGTCTGGCTGACGCCCCAGCGGGCGGCGACTTCTTCCTGGCGGAGGTGCTCACCCTCGCGGATGTTGCCTGCCATGATGGCGGACTGGAGGGCCTCGTAGACAAGGTCGGCCTTGGTTTTGCCGGGTTTTCGCAGTGCCATTGCCTCTAGGATAACGGGTTCGCGGGGAAGAGCGGGGCAGCCGCCCGTGAATGGAGGATGGGTCTCGGCGAGCAGTGGATCCCGGCTGGCCGGTCGGAGACCAGCGCCTGCCCGCGGCGGAGTAGAATCCGGGCGCTATGGAACTCAACGGAAAAGTGGCACTCATCACCGGGGCGTCGCGCGGGATTGGCGCGGATGTGGCGCTCGAACTGGGGCGGGCCGGGGCGGCAGTCGCCGTCTGCGCGCGAACCACCGAGGTGAAGGACAGGCGGCTGCCGGGGACGATCTACTCGGTGGCCCAGGCCATTCGCGATGCCGGGGGCAATGCCGAAGGGGTCGTGATGGACATGCGCGAGCCAGAGTCGATCGCGGCCGGGGTGGCGAAGGCGGTGGAGACGTTCGGGCGGCTGGACATCGTGGTGAACAACGCGGCGATCCTGGTGCCGGGCACCCTGGAGACGATCCAGCCGCGGCACATCGACCTCATCTGGCAGGTGGATCTGCGCGGGCCGATCCTGCTGATGCGGGAGGCGGTCCCGCACCTGCGGAAGGCGGGCGGCGGGCACATCATTAACGTGTCGTCGCGGGCGGGGGTGTTCCCGGGGCCAGGTCCCTACCCGGAGGGACGCCGGGGAGGGGCGTTCTACGGGATGGTGAAGGCCGGTCTGGAGCGGCTCTCGCAGGGGCTCGCGATGGAACTGCAGGAGGATCGAATCTCCGTGAACGTGCTCTCGCCGCAGGGCCGGATCAAGACACCGGGCAACATCTTCGCCCAGAACGACCCGGCGAACCCGGACCTGGAGTTCGAGACCGCCGTGGCGATGGCAAAGGGCACGCGCTGGATTTGCGCGCAGCCGCCCACGTTCACGGGACACATCCTGTTCGATGAGGACCTCTGCCGCGAGCAGAACCTTCTCTGACCGCCGTCAGACGGGTTCGGCGACGAAGATAGGGATCTTTCGCGTGGTGCGCTGCTGGTAGTCCTGGTAAGGCGGGTAGGCAACGACCGCGAGTTCCCACAGCCTCGAACGCTCGGCCTCGTCGGTGACCTCGCGGACGCGCATCTCGAAGACGTCTGCCAGGTCGCGGATCTGTACGCGGGGATTCGAGCGCAGGTTGTAGACCCAGACGGGGTTCTTTGGCGCGCCGCCCATGGAGCCAACGAGCACGTAGTTGTTGCCGTCCTTCACGCGCATCAGTGGAGTCTTGCGGACGGCGCCGGTCTTGTTGCCGGAATGCGTGACGATGATGACGGGCAGGCCCGTGTTCAGGAGGGTGGTGCCCTCCTTACCACCCGAGCTTTCGTACAGCTCGACCTGCTTACGGACCCACTCCACCGGGCTGGGGATGTAGTCGCTCACGAATTCCTCCTGTTGTTGAGGGGGAGTGTACAGCGAGAGCTGGATCGAAGGGGCCGGGTGGGCACGCCATCAGCAGGCGTACGGCCTGTCTGCGAGCGCGAACACCCGGCCATGTCACCTTTGAGCCGCAGGACGCCGGCGGCATGGTGGCGGCGCAGTCACTGGCCTTGAACCGGCGTTCGGAGCCGGCGAGCCCTACCCCACGCCGGCCAGCTTTTTGCGCTTCTGGGCCACGTAGTCGACGAGGATGTACTCGCCGAGCTTGTCGGGCGTGGTGTAGAAGACACGCCCCTTATTAATACGCGCAACCTGGTTGACGAATTCCTTGAGATAGTAGTTCCGGTCGAGCATGAAGGTGTTGATGGTGATGCCCTTCTGGGTGCAGC
>CAYUVT010000302.1:0-2668 GCA_964448165.1 uncultured Anaerolineaceae bacterium
CACACGATCCCACATCCCGCCCCTTACGCCGATCCCTTCTTCAACACCCTGCTAGAAGATGGGGTTGACGATGATCGCCTGCTCGCGCGAGGGGCCGACAGAGATCAGGTCGACCGGGCACTCAAGGAGCTGCTCGACCCGCTTGATGAAGGCCTGCGCCTGGGGCGGCAGGTCGTCGAAGCTGCGGACGTGCTCGGTGGGGGTCTGCCAGCCGGGCAGCTCCTCGTACACCGGGCGGACCCGGTTCAGCACCGATTCGCGGGCGGGGAGGGTATCGAGGATCTGGCCATCGAGCTCGTAGGCGGTGCAGATCTTGATGGTGGGCATGCCATCGAGCACATCGAGCCGGGTGAGGGCCAGGGCCGAGAGGCCGTTGAAGCGGACGCTGTAGCGGGCGGCAACGGCATCGAGCCAGCCGATCCGGCGGGGGCGGCCGGTGGTGGTGCCGTACTCGCCGCGGCCGAACTCCTTGCCGTGGTCTCGGAGCTGGTCGGCCACACCATCGAAGAGCTCGGTGGGGAAGGGACCGTTGCCAACGCGGGTGGAGTAGCTCTTAAAGACACCAACAACGCGGCTGATATCGGTGGGGCCAATGCCCACCCCGAGCGCGGCGCCGGAGCTGGAGCTGCTGGGCACGCTGGAGGTGACGTAGGGGTAGGTGCCATGGTCAAGGTCGAGGAGCGATCCCTGGGCCCCTTCGAGGAGCACGTAGTCGCCCCTGCGGTGGGCGTCGAGGACGATCTCCTGGACATCGCCGACGAAGGGGGCGAGCCGCTTGCCGTATTCGATGTACTTTTCCATGCAGTCGTCGAAGTTGATGGGCTCGGCGCCGTAAACGCCGGTGATAACGCGGTTCTGGTAATCGAGCGCGGCGCGGACGCGGGGCACCAGGTCTTCCGGGCGCAGCAAATCGGCCACGCGGATCCCGCGGCGGGCCACCTTATCGGTGAAGCAGGGTCCAACGCCCTTGCCGGTGGTGCCGATGGCGGCATTGCCGCGGAGGGCTTCATCGAGCTGATCGAGCAGCCGGTGCCAGGGCATGATGACCTGGGCGCGGTCGCTCAGGACAAGGCGGCTGGTATCGATGGCCTTTTCCTGGAGCCCTTCGATTTCGCCGAGGAGGACTTCAGGGTCGACCGCGACGCCATTGCCGATGACGCAGGTCTTCTCGGGGTAGAAGATGCCGGCGGGCACCAGGTGCAGCTTGAACTCGCCGCGGTCATTCACGATGGTATGACCGGCGTTGTTCCCGGCGCTGTAGCGAGCGACAACCTTAGCTTTACGGGCCAGCAGATCGACGATGCGGCCCTTGCCCTCGTCGCCCCACTGCCCGCCAACGACGACGACAATAGGCATGGGAGACACAACTCCGGGCCCCCGTTTGCCGGGGGCCCGTTGCCCTAGTCTACACAATCCCATGACGCGGGGCTATTCCCCCGGGGGCGGTGCCGCCGGATTCCTCCCTTTCCCCGATGCATGGGCGGGTGAGAAGGCGCGAAGATCGGAGCAGTGATTTTCTTCCGCCGCAGGCAGCCCGCACCGCCGGCCGAACCGGAGCGCACTTCGTTCGGGGAATGGCTTATCCGCCAGTTCACAGGTGGGGAACCGACTTCGGCGCTCTCATTTCAGCGGCTCGAGCGCGTGTGCAGCAACGCGGGCCTGTTGCTTTGCGGCGCAGCCTACGCACGCCCCGATGCGTTCCGCGACGGTGCCCCGGAGCTCAACCGGCGGGAGGCCGGAGTGGTGGCCCGCCGCACGGCGGACGGCTTCAAGGCCAGTTTGGCGGACCGGGCAAACACGGTCCTGGCCTGGCCATGGGATCACATGGCGACGTCGATCGCGTGGGCCGGGACGCGCGACGGGGACGTCTCGGAAGCGCGACTGGGGCGGGCGCTGACGGAAATCGGTACCGCCTACGCGCTGGTGCACCGCGAGCAGCTGGCCGCGGTCATCGACCTCTGGCAGCAGGTGGCCGCGGGGCTCAACCCGGGCGGCCCGGCCGCCGACCTCCAGAAGATGGGGAGCGACATGCTCCAGGCGTTCGAGGCGGGGCAGCAGGCGGCGGGCGCCTAGCCCGGGCCGGGTGGTGGCGGAAACTGGAGGTCATCGCCGCCCTCGCGCAGCTGTTCGAGGATGCGACGGGCCATTTCGTCCATCTGCTCGGCGGTGATGCCCATGCGTTCGAGCGTGGCGCGGATGAGGCGCTGGACCTCTTCCATGTCCTGGCGGATGAGTGCGTCAGCCAATTCGAGCTGGGTCTCGATCGCGAGGAAGCGCTCGCGGCGCTCTGTCTCGTTCTCGGTGGCGAGGATGGTGGACATGAGCCGGGTGAAGAGGGTGGTGGTGCGGGCGATGCGGATACGGTCGTCGTGGTGCGGGGGAAACTCGCCGGTCACCGCCACTTCGAGGCCGGTGCGTTTATCGGTGGCGGCGTACTGCTCGGGCATTGCTTCATCAGAATACGGTAAGATCGCCGTTCCCGCCGTCCGGGGTACTGGCGGGGAGGTGGGAGCAGGGAGGAAGATGACGGGAACGGGGTGCATCGGCCAGATGGGAGTGCGATAACGCGTGCAGGATTCGTTTTCCCTGCCACGGCTGCGGGATGCGGAAGGCCAGCAAGCTCTCGAACTGGATGAGCTGGCGGCGCGTGCTGCCCAGGGCGACCGCG
>CAYUVT010000303.1:0-2666 GCA_964448165.1 uncultured Anaerolineaceae bacterium
CCGCAACACCTTTCGTCTCAGGTGCCGCCTGTTCGGTGCTCATCGTGCTCTCCTCGCTGTCCTTCCAGGGCCTTGCGACACGCCAAGTATTTGGACGATGCGCACGCAAATTGGTTTCGACGCACACGGATCGTCAAGGGCAAGTGATTGTCGGCGCGAGGAATTTACCCACGGCGCAGACGGGTCACGACGATAGGCGCGAGCGGCAATGTGATCGCAGCGCGGACCGCTCGTGCCGCGACTCAAGTGGTGCGTGGCAGGCCACCCCGCGAGCGGGCGGACTCAATGAATGCTCGTGAGCGTACAGGCAGACGGCCACGAGGGACTGCTTACTAACCGAAGTGGCCGTTCGATTTACGTTCGCGGCGCGCGTTGGAGTCCTCGCTGGTGGTCTGAGCGTTGCCGCCAAGCACAGTGGTCCTGTGTCAGCCTACGTTTCTGACGTTACGGAGATCGGCCGATTGCTCCAGGGGAGCAAAGAGACACCCCTGATTCTCTGCTGTAACGGTCCGTACTGCGGGAAGAGCAAGAGGCTCGCCGACGAGTTCCTCGCCGCGGGCTGCACGAACGTTCGTCGGTATCCGCTGGGTATACCGGTCTGGCGGGCTCTGGGCGGCCCGACGGAAATCGAGCCGGACGGATTACGGCACGTGGTCGCCAATGACCGAACCACAGTTCTCATCAATGCCCGTGAAGCCGACGTCTTCCGCAGTGGCACTCTTGCCGACGCCCGCCTAATCGTCATCGGACGGTATGTCGCCGAGGCCCGATATGTGGCCGAGGCCTTGTCGCGCGAGGCATTCCATGACGTGGCCTACTTCAACGGTAGCTTCCAGGAAGCGCTGTCTGCCCTGAGACCGTGAGTAGAGTCATCGCCGCGCTCGCCCATCGCGGGTCACGTCCGGCGCGCCGTGGCAGTGGTCAAGCCACTGGCGCGCCCGGGGAGATTGCGCCGCCGCTCCGCTTTGCGGCGCCCCGCCGGGGCCGTTGCCGATGCGCTCCGTTGCCGCGAATCGGCCACGTCCAACCCCGCTGACGCGAGGTTATCGAACCCCCGACGGCGTCGGGAGTTCTAAAACGTCTCCGGCTAGAGTCGGTGAAACGAAAAAGGGCTCCTTGCGAGGAGCCCTCTTCCGTTTCACTGGCGCGCCCGGAGAGATTCGAACTCCCGACCTTCTGGTTCGTAGCCAGACACTCTATCCAACTGAGCTACGGGCGCGTTTTGACCGGCGCAATTCTACTGGCGGAGAGAGAGGGATTCGAACCCTCGAAGGGCTTTTGACCCTTACACCCTTAGCAGGGGTGCGCCTTCGACCACTCGGCCATCTCTCCGATGAGCAGAGAGCCGCGAAGGATAGCCGTCCGGCGCGCGCCCGTAAAGCACCGACCCGCGGGGCGGTACACATCGAACCCGGAACCCGGGGAGCGACAGGCCGGGCAGATCCCGGCCACTGGAATCAAGGAAACGTGCCGTGCCCGTTGCCGGACTTCGCCGGCTGCGTGGATCCGCCGTCCTGCTCCTCGCGCTTGATGCGCTCGAAGATCTCTTCCCGGTGGACGGCCACGTCGCGCGGCGCGTTCACGCCGATGCGCACCTGGTTGCCCTTGACGCCGAGCACGGTCACGGTGACGTCGTTCCCGATCATGACCGTCTCGCCAACGCGTCGAGTGAGAATAAGCATCTGCTGCTCCTGGCCCATGGGCCTGCCAAGTCAACGGTAGCGAGTCCATTCACCCATTGGCTCGCCCCCCAGTCTGGCGCGGCCCGTGACTTCTTCTTCTCCGGATATGGCCGCTGCCTTCGCTCGTCGCCGTTCACGAACCCATTAGAAGCCCGTGAAATAAACGCCGCAGACGATACGCCCCGCCAACCGAAAAGTCAGCCGGCGGGGCGTATCTGGAACCAATCTGGATGTGATCAACCCAGGCGCCGAAACCGGCGCGCCCGCTCAGGCGAGCCGGCCCCGCAGCCAGTCGCCCACGCTGGCCAGGGCGGCCGGGAGATTCTCGGGTTGCGTGCCGCCCGCCTGCGCGAGATCCGCGCGGCCGCCGCCTCGCCCGCCCACCAGGCGTGCGACGTGGTTCACGAGCTCGCCCGCCTTGACTCGGTCCACGGCGTCCGGGGTCACGCCCGCGATGAGCACGACCTTGCCCTCGGCATCCACCGACCCGAGCACCACGACGGCGCTGCCGAGCCTGCTCTTGAGCTGGTCCACCGCATTCCTGAGCGCCGCCGCGTCCGCCCCGTCCACCCGGGTGGCGACGAGCCTCAGGCCGCCGATCGACTCGGCGTCCGCCGCGAGGTCCTTGCCCTGGCCGCTCGCGAGCTTCTCCTTGAGCTGCGCCACCTCCTTCTCGAGGCGGCGACTGCGCTCCACGAGGTGGCGCACTTTCTCCTCCACGTCGTCGCGCGTGGCCTTCAGGAGGCCCGCCACCTCGTGGAGCGCGTGGTCCGTCTGGACCACGAAATCGTAGGCGCCCTCGCCCGTCACGGCCTCGATGCGTCGCACGCCGGAGGCGATACCGCCCTCGCTCACGATGCGGAACAGCCCGATGTCGCCGGCGCGGCCCACGTGCGTGCCGCCGCAGAGCTCGGTGGAGAAATCACCGATGCGGAGCACGCGTACCTCGTCCTCGTACTTCTCGCCGAACAGCGCCATCGCGCC
>CAYUVT010000304.1:0-2630 GCA_964448165.1 uncultured Anaerolineaceae bacterium
CCGGAGACCCGGTCCTCTTCATCCACGGGCTGACCTGGGACCACACCCTCTGGGCCCACCAGGTGGCCGCGCTCAAGGACAGCTACCGCTGCATCGCGGTCGACCTCATCGGCCACGGGCAGACGCCGGACGTGGACCACGAGTATTCGTTCTTCGACCTGGCGGACTACATGGCGGCGTTCCTGCGCGCGGTGGGCGCCCCGAGCGCGCACATCGTGGGGCTTTCCATGGGCGGGATGACGGCGATGCCGATGGCGCTCGAGCACCCGCACAGCGTGAGGAGCCTGGCGCTGCTCGATACCGACGCCCAGCCGGAATCGCCGGAGAAGGTGGCTGCCTACGGGCAGCTCGGGCAGGCCGTGCTGGCGATGGGCTGGCAGGCCGTGGCCGAACCGGTCGCGAACATCCTCTTCGGGGCGCCGTACCTCTCGGACCCGGCGCGCAAGGCCGCCGTGGTGGAGAAGCTGGCCGCGAACAACATGGAAGCGGTCGCCGGGCGCGCGCTGCGGACGGTCACGAACCGGGTGAGCGTGCTCGACCGCCTGGGGATCATCCGGGTGCCGACGACGGTGATCGTGGGCGAGCTGGACATCGCGACGCCGCCCGACCGGGCGGAAGCGATCGCTGCGGCGATCCCGGGGGCGAAGCTGGTCCGCATCCCGGGCGCGGGTCACCACTCGCCGCTGGAGAACCCGGAGGCGGTGACGGCAGCACTGCGGGAGCACCTGGCGCGGGCGAAGTAGGAAGACCGCCAAAGCGCCAGGAGCGGGAAAGTCCCGCATCGTTGCAGCCGTGTTCGGGAAGCCATAGCTACTTCGCCGCGACGGCCTCCCTGGCCACGGCAAGGAGGTCGTCGACATGGACGTCGAACCCCCGTACCACCACCTGGAGGTTGCGTTGTTCATCCCAGACGATGACAGCGCTTTCGCCAAATTCATCGCGCAAGATCGCGCGGCCGAGTGCCGCGGGCAGGCCATTCACGGTCGCGCTTTCCCAGTGCTCCGCCGCGATCCGGGAGGAGAACCCCGGCGCGGCGAAAAGGTCCTTGTAGATGGACATCTGGCCGCCATGCTGGACGTCGAACCAGCTCTTTCCCGAGGCGATCTCGGCCGCACTCGTTGGCGAAGCGGGGAATTCGACGGTGACCTCGGAGTGGACGATGGTGTCGCCACACCTCACCGCCCGGGCATCTGTTGGCACGCCGCCGGCCGGGAACTGCTCCGGGAACGCCAGCGGCGTCCCCATGGCTTCACTGGCATCGACCCACTGGGCCTGGCCCGGGGTGCACCATGTGCCGGATTTGTGCATTGCCGTAGGGCCCACGGCAATCCCGTTGACTACCTGGTCGAAGCGAGGCAGCACCTTATCGGCTTCAAGGTAAGAGAGTCCCCAGCCGGGCTTGCTGGTGTCGATCGAATCATCGGGCCCCGGTGTAGGGAGTGGCGTCATCTCCCCCGGCGCCGATGGTGGTTCTCCGGGCGATGCCACAACCGGGTCATCTGGCCCGAGGTACATTCTCCCGAACGTGAAGCTGATTATCGCCACCACCGCCGCAACAGCGGCCAGCAGCAATGCACCCCTCGTTCGGATGCGCTTCCGCAGCATTTCGAACCTCCGCCAGGGTCTGTGCTAACGGGGCCCCGAGTGCGCCGCCAGATTACACGCACACACGCACACACGCACACACAGAGTCAATACGATGTTTTGTGGATTGTCCGGGGTGCAGCATACCTCGCCCGCATTGACCCCGGGGGTGGCGGAGCGGCGCGCGGGCGTGCACACTCGCGTTCTCATTTCCCACGGGGTGCCCACTGCCAGATGACCGAGATAACCCACCGCACCATCCAGACCAACGGGATCAGCATGCACATCGCCGAGGCCGGGAGCGGCCCGCTGGTCGTGTTCTGCCACGGCTGGCCCGAATCGTGGTATTCGTGGCGTCACCAGCTGGTGGCGCTCGCCGAGGCCGGCTACCACGCGGTGGCGCCCGACCAGCGCGGCTACGGCCAGACCGACAGGCCCGAGGCCATCGACCAGTACACCCAGCTCCACATGGCCGGCGATATCGTCGGGTTGCTCGACGCGCTCGGCGAAGAGAGGGCGGTCATCGTCGGGCACGACTGGGGCGCGCCGGTGGCCTGGAATTCGGCGCTCCTCCGGCCCGACCGCTTCCCGGCGGTGGTGGGGATGAGCGTGCCCTACAACCCGCGTGGCGACATGCGCCCGACCACCGGCCTGAAGATGGCCTTCGGCGACAACTTCTTCTACATCCTCTACTTCCAGGAGCCGGGCGTGGCCGAGGCCGAGCTGGAGGCGGACGTGAACACGACGATCCGCAAGCTGTACTTCTCCGCATCGGGCGACATGCCCCGCGCGCAGGAGGCGCTCGCGCCGCGGCCGATGGCCGGGACGAAGTTCCTCGACGGCATGACCGACCCGGAGACACTGCCCGCGTGGCTCTCGCAGGCCGACCTGGACTTCTTCGTGGGTGAATTCAAGCGGACCGGCTTCCGCGGCGGGCTGAACTGGTACCGCAACCTGGACCGGACGTGGGAGCTGATGGGCGCGTGGCGCAACGCGAAGGTGACGGTGCCGGCGCTCTTCATCACGGGCGAAAAGGACCCGGTGCG
>CAYUVT010000305.1:0-2619 GCA_964448165.1 uncultured Anaerolineaceae bacterium
GAGCAGGTCCAGCAGGTAGGCTTTCGCGCTTTCCGGCACCTCCCAGACGGCGCCCGGTTCGACGGCAATGTCCTGGGCGCCCTGGACGCCTTCGAGCACGGCGATGGGGTTGCCCGAAAGCTCCAGGATCTGGCTGAGCTGGCTGAACGCGCGATTGAGTTCGCGGCTTGATTCGACCAGCGCCGGGATGTCGCTCGCACCCCAGGCCTGCTTCGGTTCGCGCACGTGGGGGAAGAGGACGAACGGGATGAAGCCGTAGGGGTTCGGCTGCCGTTCGGCGAGCTCGTTGCCGCGCCAGAGCTCGAAGGCCGCGGGCGTCCAGTACTCGGTCACCAGGTCTTCGGGCCGCCCGGGCAGGCCGGGCCCGGCCGCGAGCCGGTACTGCGAGGCGATGGCCACCAGGCGCGCCGGGTCGTCGGGCTGGCGCCAGGCGAAGATGCCCTGCGCATCGGGCGCGGTCACCCGGACGCCGCCACCGGCGGCATCCCAGGAGACGCGGTAGCAGGCATCGCCGAGGACGGCGCAATCGAGCTCGGTCTCGTAGTCGAGCTGGGCGAGCGCGTTGGCCTGCTCCACCTCGCGGTAGGCCCGTTCGGCGGCGCGCGCCCGCTCAGCGCCGCCTTCGCCCCCCTCGAGCTGGATCGACGAGCCGGTGAGCAGGTAGCTCGTGACCTTATCGATGAGGGCCTTCGCGTAGTTGAAGGTGAGGCGCCGCTCTCCGCGGCGCGGGCGGCCGGCCCATTGCGAGCCCTGGTAGAAGGCCAGGTTCTCGCGGTAGCGCTGGCGGCGGTCCTCGTCGAGCCGCTGGAGGAGGAGGGGCAGGGGAGTGGCATCGGCCATGGCGCACCTCGGGAGGGAAGTGACACACCCTCTGCCGGCGGTGCCCGCAGCTCCAAGGCCCGGGTGGCAGGGCGGGACGGGCTGGCGCGCGGCGGAGGGTGGCATGCGCGAGCGCCGCTCCCTGCCCGGCGCGGTTCGGAGGGCTGGCGGGGTGGGGCACTTCTCCCTTCTCCCTTCTCCCTTCTCCCTTTCTTTTCTCCTTTCCTTCCGCCAAACCGGGGTCAAACGTACACTCGGGCTACACTTCGCCCCCGGAGCTGTTATGCCACGCCGGCTGTTGCTGGCCCTTTGCGCCTGTTGCCTCATCGTCCCGGCCTTCGCGGCCTGCGGCGGCGATGGGGGCACCGCCGGCGCCAGCCCTACCGGGACCAGCGCGCCCGGCACCACCAACTCCTCCACTTCCGGCAGTTCGCCGAAGCTCGATGGCCCCGCCAGCAAGTACTCCGTCGCGATCACCGACCTGGGGGTGAACTGGATTACCGATATCCCGGCGACGTTCGTCCTGAACATCGAGAACTACGCGCCGACCCGGACCTTCAGCTCGGCCGAGGAAGGCAAGCGCCTGCTGACCGAGTGGGGGTACCAGAGCGGCTACGAGACGGGCTACTCGCCGGAGGGCCGCGATACCGCGGTGCTCAATGGCGCCTTCTACGTCCGCGTCGAATCGCACCTCTTCGCCGATGATGCGGGGGCGAAGGCAGCGATGGACTATTTCGAGTCGATCATCAAGTCGACTGGCGCGAACCCGGTGAGCGCACAGACGGTCGGAAACGAATCCGCCGCCTTCACCGCCACGTTCGGCACCATCGGCAAATCGAAAGTGAACGCGGTCTACCACCACGTGATCTTCCGCCGGGGGAACCTGGTGACCGTGGTGCTGACGAAGGGCGCCGAGGGATTCATGAAGGTGGACCCGGCCCGCGAGATTGCGCTCATCGCCGACCAGAAGGCGCTCGGCCAGAAGCCGGCCGTCGAACCGACCCCCACGAGCAACTACACGCCGGCCGCCGGCAACTAACCGCGGAGGCGCGATGCGCAGGAACCAGCCCCTCCTTATCCTCGCCGCCGGACTGGTCCTCATTGCCATGGCCGTGGTGGTGATCTTCCTGGTGGCCGGGAACAACGACAGCGGCCCCGACGTTAGTAAGACCGTGGATGGCAACAAGGGCCCGGCAAGCACCGGCGGGACGCTCGGCGGACCCGAGCCCGTGGTTGAGCTGCCTGCCTCGAAGTACATCCCCCTCATCACCGAAGTGCCCGGCCACAACGAGGTGAACGTCTCCGACACGTTCACGATGAACATCACGACGTTCACGAGCTCGTACTGGTTCATCAACGAGCAGGAAGGTCAGGACCGGGCGCGCGAGTGGAAGATCGTGGATGGCTACCAGGTGCTCTACCAGCCGGTCGGGCTTTCGGCCCAGGTGCTGCAGGGTGGCTACTACAGCACGATCGAGACCTACCTGTTCGCCGATACCAGTGGCGCGAAGGCTGCCTTTGCGCACCTTTCGGACAAGATCGGGTCGCTGCCGGGCACCGAGAAAGAAAAGCCGCGTGGCCTCGGCAACGAGTCCGCCGCCTACAGCCTGGTGCAGGGCACGGTGGGCACCTCCGAGGTGGTGGGCATCTACCACCGGTTCCTCTTCCGGCGGGGCAACGCCGTGGTGAGCGTGCAGACGTATGGCGGCGAGCCGTTCATGACGATCGACCAGGCGCGCGAATTGGCGGTTATGATTGACGACAAACTCCTCGGCCAGCGCCCGGCCACGGAGCCCACGC
>CAYUVT010000306.1:0-2605 GCA_964448165.1 uncultured Anaerolineaceae bacterium
GCCGCCCCAGCCGTTCGCGTGGAACATGGGCAGCGTCCAGATCTCGCGGTCTTCGTGGCGGATGCGGAGGTGGGCGATGAAGTTGTAGGCGTTGATGTAGACGTTGCGGTGGGTGAGCATCACGCCCTTGGGACGGGCGGTGGTGCCGGAGGTGTAGTTGATGGAGGTGACGTCGTTCTCGTCCTGCTCGACGTGAGGAGTGGCGGACGCGGGTTGGGCGCCCACCAGTTCGTCCCAGTCGGTCCAGCCGGCGGGGGTGGTGTGACCCTGGCGGGGATCGGCGACGATCCAGTGCTCGACCGTCTTGAGGTTGGGCCGGATCTGGTCGATGACCCCGGTGTACTCGTAATCGACGAGCACGGCCTTCACGCCGGCGTGGTTGATGATGTACTCGTGGTCGGCGGCGACGAGGCGGTAGTTGAGGGGGACCAGGATGGCGCCGATTTGTGTGACGCCATAGTAGCTTTCGAGGAAGTAGTGGCTGTTGGGGCTGAGGATGCAGACGCGATCGCCCTTCTTGATGCCGAGGCTGAGGAGGGCGTGGCCGAGCTGGTTACAGCGTTCCTGGTATTCGCGGTACGTGAAGCGCCGCTCGCCATCGATGATGGCTTCCTTGTTGGGGTAGAGCTTGGCGGCGCGGCGCAGGAAATCGTTCAGCAGCAGTGGTACTTCCATCGCAGGTCCCCCCGGAGTGCGTGTGTGAGGGGGGATTCTAGCGCATCGGGCTGGTGACTCGCGAAGGCTGCGGCGTCCCGGTTTCGACGAAGGTGACGTGGCCGAGTTTGCGCCCGGGGCGTGGCTCCTTGCCGTAGAGGTAGACGGCCGGTACCCCGGGGTGTTGGCGGACGATGGCCTCGATGGCGTGTTCATCGACCGCGCCGATGAGGTTGTGCATGGTGGCGGCGCAGTGGAACCGGGCCGGCCCCAGCGGGTTACCGGTAATGGCGCGCACCAGCTGCTCGAACTGGCTCGTCTTAGCCGCTTCGATGGTCAGGTGGCCGGAATTGTGTGGGCGGGCGGCAACTTCATTGACCTGGATGGCGCCGTTGGCCAGGAGGTACCACTCGAAGCAGGCGATGCCCACGAGGCCGCTGGCTTCGGCGAAGCGGAGGGCGTGATGGGTAGCGGCGGCGGCCGCCTCCGAAGGGATATCTGCCGGCACGGTGGAGCGGCGGAGGATGCCGTCCTGGTGGTGGTTCTCGATCGGATCGTAGGTGCAGGTGTGGCCGGTGGCGTTGCGGGCGACGATCAGCGAGAACTCGCGCACGAAGGGCACGCGCTCTTCGATCACGCAGGCAGCGCGCCCGAGCTGCTCCCAGGCGTTCCAGAGGCCCTGGCCCGAAGCGATCCAGACCTGGCCCTTCCCGTCGTAGCCCTGGCGGGAAGTCTTGAGGACCGCGGGACCGCGGATGGCCGCGGCGGCGGCGGCGGCCGATTCCTCGCCGTACACGGAGTAGGAGCGAGGGGTGGGGATGCCCAGGCAGGCCAGGTAGGCGCGCTGCCGGGCGCGATCCTGGGTGAGGCGGACGATGGCCGGCGCCGGCGCCACGGGAGCGACAGTGGCCATGGTTTCCAGGGCAGCCACGGGGACATCTTCGGTTTCGATCGTCACCACATCGACTGTCGCCGAGAATGCCCTGACCGCCCTCGCATCGTCCCACGGGGCGACCGTGAAACGGGTGGCTTCCCGCGTTGCCGGGGCGGCGGGGTCCTGGCAGAGGACGTGGGTGCGGTAACCGAGCGAGCGCGCCGCCATGGCGAGCAGCAGCCCGAGCTGGCCCCCGCCCACGATCCCGATGGTGCTGCCTTCGGGCAGTCGTTCAATCACTGGAGCGTCTCCGCAAGGACGAGCTCGCGCTGCTCCCCGGCGTAAGCCTGGAGCGCGCGCGCGACGCGGGCGTCGGAAACCCCGAGGATACGAGCGGCCATGAAGGCGGCGTTGACCGCCCCCGCCTCGCCGATGGCCATGGTTGCGACAGGCGTGCCCCGGGGCATCTGAACGATGGACAGCAGGGAGTCCATCCCTTTCAGCGCACGCGTTTCGATCGGGACGCCAATGACGGGAAGATGGGTGTAGGCGGCGGCCATCCCGGGAAGGTGTGCGGCGCCGCCGGCACCCGCGATGATGACCCGGATGCCGCGATTGGCCGCTGTAGAGGCGTACTCGGCGAGGAAGGCAGGAGTGCGATGCGCGGAGACAACACGGCACTCGTGGGGGATGGCGAATGCGGCAAGGCGTTCGGCGGCTGCCTGCATGGTGGGCCAGTCGCTCCGGCTGCCCATGATGATGCCGACGAGCGGAGAGTCAGCGCTGGTGCCCGGGGACGAGGGAGAGGCCGGCATCGTCAGGTAAACTATAGACCTATAAAACGCGACTTGTAAATCATGTGTCGGCCTTCTACAGTGATTTCAAGACCCGGGGGGCAAGCCCGGGGCTGAGATCAACCCCTGGAGTTCTGTTCGTGACCTCGACGGTGCAAACGCACAAGGACCTGTACGAGATTGGCGAGGCCCCGCCGCTTGGCCACATACCCCGGTACATGCACGCCCAGGTCATCCGCCAGTCGCGGTTCGGCACGCCGCTGGAGGCTTTCAAACGCGAAGT
>CAYUVT010000307.1:0-2600 GCA_964448165.1 uncultured Anaerolineaceae bacterium
CTTGCCCAGAATGATTCGATGGGCCTCATAGAAAACGCGATCGGATACCCGTGTTTTGTCAAGCCGGCCAACGGAGGCTCCTCCGTGGGCATCACGCGCGCCCGCTCGCGTGAAGATCTTCCCGCCGCCTTTGCCGCGGCCTTCGCCTACGACGATAAGGCCGTCATAGAACAGGCCGTGATTGGGCGCGAGGTCGAATGCTCTGTCCTGGGCAATGAAGACCCCCGGGTGAGCGTCGTCGGGGAAATCGTGCCCGACCGGGAGTTCTACGACTACGAATCGAAGTACTCCAGCACTTCCACCACGGAGCTCCGTATCCCTGCGCCGATCACGGAATCGGCGGCTCGCGAGGTGCGCGAACTCGCCCTCCGCATGTACCGCGTCATGGGCTGCGAAGGCTATGCACGCGTCGATTTCTTCCTGACCAGTGGCGACCGGGTCGTCGCCAACGAGGTGAATACCATCCCCGGGTTCACCAGCATCAGTATGTATCCGAAGCTCTGGGAGGCCTCGGGACTTCCATACCCCGATCTGCTCAGCCGCATTCTCGAACTTGCATTTGAGCGCCATCAGCGGAGGTCGCGCCGATGATCATCAAGCGCAACCGCCCGCCGAAGGATTCCCGCGTCCGCAAAATCGTGAGGCGCACCCGTCCCGCCGTCGGCGCGTCCCGCCCGCGCATGATCGTCCGGCGCTCCGGTGGTGTTGTCGGTGGCGGCGGCCCGGGTGGGCCTCGCGGGCCGCGATTCTCCTGGCCGTCGTTGGCCTGGCGCCCTTCCAGGGGCATGCTGGCCGGGGCAACCCTCGTGGGGGTCCTGGCTATCCTCGGCTATGGCGCCTTCTGGGCCTGGCACTCGCCCTTCTTCAAGATCACCGAGGTCGAAGTCGTCGGCACCAACCGCATCGCCGCCAGGACGGTGATCGAAAGGACGGGGATCCTCGGCGAGAGCATG
This sequence comes from uncultured Anaerolineaceae bacterium, assembly GCA_964448165.1. GTDB lineage: Bacteria > Chloroflexota > Dehalococcoidia > Tepidiformales > Tepidiformaceae > Amarobacter. Next base: position 954 of record CAYUVT010000307.1, read on the forward strand.
TTCAACGCCGACCTGGCCGCCGCCCAGCGCGAGCTCTACAAGGAGCCCCTGGTCTACGGCGTTCGGATGGAGCGCGATTGGCCTCACACCGTCCGCATCACCATCGAAGAACGCCGCCCATGGGGGACATGGGAGCAATCCGGTGTGGCATACACCATCGACCGCGATGGCGTTGTGCTCGGGGTTGGCCCCGCCCCCGCCGGGGCGCCGGTCATCCGCAGCTCGGAGCCCGGCAACCGCGTCCAGGGCGACCGGGTCGACTACCAGGCAGTCGATGCGGCCGCCGAGATCTACGAGAAGCTCCCCCGGCAGCTGGGCACCACCGTCGCCGAGGTAGCGTTTATCCAGGGCAAGGGCGTCCAGGTCACCACCACCAACGGATTGACCGCCCTGCTCGGCGATTCGAGCGCCATTTCCTACAAGCTCTCGGTCTGGGCGGCGCTCGCCGCCGAGGCCCAGGCCCGCCGCATCAACTACACCACCATCGACCTGCGCTACGGCAACCGGCCGGTGCTGCAGTAGGAAGAGAGGAGAACCACCATGCGACGACGCAGTACCGTAGCAGCCATCGATGTCGGTTCCACCAAGGTCGCCGTCATCGTCGGCGATGTCAGCGAGCATGGGGACACGCGCATTCTCGGAGTGGGTGTCGCACCCGCTGCCGGCCTTTCCCGTGGCGTCATCGACAACATCCAGAGCGCTCGCGATGCAATCAGCATCGCGGTGGAGAAGGCGGAACAGGCCTGCGGCATGCGCATCCTCAGCGCGGTGGTCGGGATCTCGGGTGGCCACATCTCCTCCCAGAACAATCGCGGCATCATTGCCATCCCCGACCGGACCCGGCCGATCTCCGCGGATGACCGCTCCCGGGTGCTCGAGAGCGCCGGGCAGGTCGCCATCCCCACAAACCGGCAGGTTATTCACGTCGTCCCCCGGGGCTACTGGGTTGAGGGTACCGACCAGGTGAGCGACCCGGTCGGCATGTTCGGTGGCCGCCTCGATGCCGAGGTCCACATCGTCTCGGGAGCGGTCTCCGCCATCCAGAACCTCACCAAGTGCGTTGAGGGTGCCGGCGTCCAGGTCGATGACATTGTGCTCGAGTGCATCGCCTCAGCCACGAGCGTCCTGGAAGAGCAGGAAAAGCAGCAGGGCGTGGCGCTGGTCGATCTCGGCGGCAGCACCACCTCCATCGCTGTCTACGACGAAGGTACCGTCGCACACACGGCCTGCCTCCCGATCGCCGGCTCGCACCTGACGCACGACCTGGCGCGCGTGCTCCGCTGCCCCTGGGAAAGCGCCGAGCGTGTGAAGTGCACCGTCGGCGCCGCCTACGCCGACCCGGCAATGGCCTCGGAGACGGTGGAAATCCAGGCCTTCGGCACACAGTCCACCAAGCACGTACCCCTCGGGCATATCTGCGAGATCCTGCAGGCCCGCACCGAGGAGATCCTCGAGATGGTGGCGCTGGAGCTCAAGCGCGTTGGCTATCTCGATCGCGTTGCTGCCGGGCTCGTCCTTACCGGCGGGACCGCCCAGCTCCGCGGTCTGCCCGAGGTCGCCGAGGCGCGCCTGGGCATCCCGGCCCGCCTTGGCCGCCCCCATGGGTATTCCGGGCTTTCCGACCTCATCGGGACGCCCGCGTTTGCC
>CAYUVT010000308.1:0-2596 GCA_964448165.1 uncultured Anaerolineaceae bacterium
CGATAGGGCCGTCGCCAACGCCAACCCGGACGCCAACCCCCACCAGGACGCCTTCGCCAACGAGGGAACCGACCGAAACCCGCACACCCACTCCAACCCGCACGCCATCGCCACCACGTGAACCCACCCCGACGCGCACGCCAACCATGCCGCCAACCTCGACTCCCACGGCCCGGCCGGGTGGCAGCGGCTTTGGCGGGCTGCTCGTCAACGGCGACTTCGAACAGACCTCGGGCGGCAAGCCTGTGGGCTGGGCGAAGTTCGGAGGCGAAATGAGTTCGAGCGCCGATGCTGCCAGGGGCGCCTATGCTGCCTGCCTCGAGTCCACCACCGATTCGGCAAAGTGGCTGCATCAGCTGGTGCCGATTGTTGGCGGGAACTGGTACGCGGCCTCTGTCAGCGCAAGGGTCGTGGGGCCTGCAGCCGCGGCGGTCCGCATCAGCTGGTATGCCTCGGCCGATGGCAGCGGCGCCAGCATCGAACAGCACGATAGCCCCGAGACGACCTCCGCGGCATGGCACACCCTCACCACCGGCCCCATCCAGGCGCCGGCGGCCGCAACCTCCGCACGCTTCCGGCTCATGCTCTGGCCTGCGGGAACTGCCGAGGCGTGCTTCGATGACGCAAGCTTCGCCGCAGCCACGGCCCCCGCTGCCACCCCAATTCCCCCGGCGGCATCGATCGCGCCCCCCTCGACCATTGCCACTCGCGCCGTGCCAACCGCCGGGACGACGGGCGGCGCGGTCCCGGCACCGCCCAGCCCGGCAGCCATCATCTCGGGCCAGGCCCCGGCGGGCGCGACTACCCTCCGCATTTCCGAAGTGCTCAGCGACCCGGCCGAGCCGGGCCGCGATGCGCCATACGAATGGGTCGAACTGGCCAACACTGGCGCCGCGCCCGTCAGTCTCGAAGGCTGGTCCATCGAGGACACGGCCCGGCGGGACCCGTTGCCCGCGGTCATCGTCCCTCCCGGCGGGTATGTCGTCCTCTCAGGCGGGTCGGCGGCGCTCCCGCCCGGGGTGGCCGCCGTACCGCTTCCGGGCGGCGACATCGGCAATGGCCTGGGAAACGATGGCGACCTGCTCCGCCTTGTCGCGCCGGATGGTACCGTCGTGGATGAGATGTCCTACGGCGACAACACGTCCGTTTTCGACCCCGCCCCGGCGGCTCCGCCCCCGGGGCGCAGCCTCGGGCTGCGAGACCCCTGGAGTGACTCCGGCGGAGATGCCTGGGCGCTGACCCTCTCGCTCACCCCGGGTTCCGCCAACACCTTTCCCGCGCCAGCTCCCTCCTCCCGACGTTCGGGCGGCGCCACTGGCACATCAGCCGGCGGTCCCTCGGCGGCGCCCCAGGTGGACGAGCCAGGCAATGGCGGCTCCATCGCCCCCTGGGTGATCCTGGGCGGCCTCCTCGGCATCAGCGCGGGAATGGGCGGTGCGGCGCTCGGCCCGCGCATCCGCCGGGCAATGGGAGGCCGCCGTGCCCGCTGAACGCCTCCAGAAGATCCTGTCCAATGCGGGCGTCGCCTCGCGCCGCGTCGCCGAGGAGATGATCCTCGCCGGGCGTGTCGCCGTGAACGGCACGGTCCAGGACACCCTCGGCGCCCGCGCCGACCCGGACATCGACGACATCACGGTCGACGGGGTGCCCGTCCTCAGGACCCGCTACCGCTACTTCGCGCTCCACAAGCCCGCCGGGTTCGTTACCACCGCCCGCGATGAACAGGGCCGCCCGACCGTCCTTGACCTGATCCCCATCGGCGATATCCAGCTCCACCCTGTCGGCCGCCTCGACATGGACTCCGAGGGCCTGGTTCTCATCACCAACGACGGCCACCTCACCGACCTGCTCACCCACCCCCGTTACGAGGTCGAGAAGGAATACCTGGTTGGCATCGATGCCGTCCTCTCGAAGCGCGATATGGAGCGGCTCGTCCGGGGCATCGAGGAAGGAGGCGAACGTCTCCGCGCGGTCGCGGTCCGCCCTGCCATGCCCCCCGCAAGCATGGAAGGGGAAGAGGGGCCGAAGGCGGGCGCGTGGCTGCTCATCACCCTCCGCGAGGGCAAGAACCGCGAAATCCGCCGCATGATGACAGCCCTTGGCCGCAAGGTACTCCACCTCCGCCGCATCCGGATTGGCCCGCTCCACCTCGGCACTCTCGGTTCGGGTGCTTTCCGCGAACTGGCGCCCGAAGAGGTCGACGCCCTGTACCGGGCAGGAACGGCGCGGCGCGACCTGGCGCAGGATCGTGGCCGGTAGCCTCCTATCCGCTACGATGCGTCCCCGATGAAACGCCCGCTCCCTACCCCGATCGCTATCGACGGCCCTGCCGCCTCGGGAAAGTCGACCCTTGGTATGGAGCTGGCCAAACGCTTCGGCTATGCCTTCCTCGATACCGGCCTCATGTACCGGGCCGTCACCCTGGCAGCCGTCCGCGCCGGGCTGCCTGTCGATGACGATGCGGCGCGGGAGTTCGTTCGGCACCTCGACCTGCGTGTCGAGGCGGGTGCCACCACCCGCATCTTTCTCGGCGACGAGGATGTGACCGACCGCCTGCGAGACCCCGAGGTCGAGGCGAACGTCAGCCTTTACAGCG
>CAYUVT010000309.1:0-2590 GCA_964448165.1 uncultured Anaerolineaceae bacterium
GCACCGAGACGATGGAGCTCGGCGGTTCTACCTGCTCCGTGGCATACGGCTGGCGAGCATCGCAGCCCCTGGTGGGCGGCGTTCGCCCGGCGGGTGCAGTCGCGGGCGGGCCTGCTGGCCATCGGTTCGACCGCGGTGCTGCTCCTGCTGGCGGTCCCGCTGCTCGACCTGAAGACGGGCATGCCCTCGATCTCGGTGCTGCCGGATGACCGGCAGGCGCGCGAGGGGTACGACGCGCTGGCGACGGGCTTCGGCCCCGGCGCCCCTGGCCCCATCCAGGTGGTGGTGCCTGCCGGCACCGACGCCGAGGCCGTGGCCAGCGTGGTGAACAGCGCGGACGGCATCGTGATGGCGTACCCGCCACAGCCGGGCGCGAACGGCGCGCACCTGATCCAGGCGATGAGCGCCTTCGACCCATCGAGCGACGAGATCTACGGGCTCGTCGAAACCCTCCGCGACAGGCTCCCCGGCAACGTTTTGGTGGGCGGGCCGGTGGCCGAGAACTACGACCTCGACCAGACGCTGCGCGACCGCGCCCCGATCGTGATCGGCGTGGTGCTGGTGCTGGGCTTCCTGCTGCTGCTGTTCGCGCTGCAGGCGGTCTTCATCGCCCTCGCGGGCGTGGTCTTCAACCTGCTTTCGGTGGGCGCGGCGTTCGGTGTTGGGGCGCTGGCGTTCCAGCACGGCTGGGCGGCCGGGCCGATGGGCTTCGAGAGCCAGGGCTACCTGACTTCGTGGGCGCCGCTGTTCTTCTTCGCGCTCGTGTTCGCCATCTCGATGGACTACACGGTGTTCCTCCTGGCCTCGGCACGTGAGCACTTCGAACGCTCGAACGACGCCTCGGAGGCGGTAGAGGGCTCGCTGGCGCACACCGGGCGGCCGATCGTCGCAGCCGCGGGCGTGATGATCGCGGTGTTCTACACCTTCGCCATTGCGGGCACGCTCCCGATGAAGGAGATGGGCCTGATCCTGGGCACGGCCGTGCTGGTCGATGCGTTCCTCGTCCGCCTGGTGCTGGTGCCGGCCGTGCTGCACATGGTGGGCCGGAAGGCCTGGTGGCTGCCGCGCTGGGCCGACCGGATGCTGCCGGACGTGCGCTTCGCCCACTGACATCCGGCCGCCAATCACGATCACGATTCGAGGGGTATTCCACGTGACGCACGTTTCTACCGTTACCACACCTGAAGGCAGCGCCTTCTCCCGCTTCATGGCATCGAAGGGCGGCCGGGTGGTCCGCGTCGCCCTTGGGGCCACCATCATCGGCACCGGGCTAACCGTGGTCGGTGGCGGGGCCGGCCTGGCGATGGCAGCCTTCGGGCTGGTGCCGATCGCGACGGGGGTGTTCAACCTCTGCCCGGTTGCGCCGCTCTGGGGCGGCCACTTCATCGGCGCGAAGTACTGCGGGACGCGCGCGCCGAAGCAGTAAGCGGTCCCATCGGTTCGCCCACAACTGCCGCCGGGAGCAGGCTCCCGGCGGCTTCGTCTATCCCCCGTAGCTGACGGCCAGCCCGGCGCGGGCGTCGCTCTGGATGCCGTACTGGGGGATGGGGTAGCGGAGGCCGTTGGCCGCCAGGCGCTCCATGCCGGCGATGGCCCGCGGCAGGTACTTCGGCGGCAGCGCCATCAGGAGCTCGTCGTCGAGCACCCCGCCGTAACGGCGCTCGGCGAAACAGGGGATAGCCAGGCTGGGCTCGCCGGTCTTGAGCGCGCGGCCCCAGGAATCGGCACAGGCCGATTCGCCCACCACGCTCCACTCGAACTTGCGGTAGCCGCTCCACTGGAGGCCATTGATGAAGATGATCATCTGGCCCGGGGTGGCGTAGATGAGGCAGATATCCGGCGGGTCGAGCCGCCCGGAGGTGAGTGGCGAGACGGCCATCGCCTCGTACTGGCCGAAGGGCACCACATCCATCGCGGCCTGGTGGGCGGCCGAGTCTTCGATGGTCTCGAACCAGACGCCCGCCATGTTCCTGCCCGAGAGCCAGCGCTCATCCCGCGGCGAGAGGCCGATGACCGCGCTGCACTGGGCGCCGACCAGGTCTTCGGCGGTGATGCCGACGGTCCAGCCGAGCCGCGCGGCCTGGGCGACGATCTGGTCGGTGGTGTGGATGTCTTTCGGGCGGCGGATGCGGGGGATCGCCTCCATCTCGGCCTTCGTGGCGAACATCTTCATGCCGATGGGCGTGGTCTTGAGGCGAAGCAGCCGGTTCAAGTCGCCCACCAGGGCGGGCCAGTCGTAGTGCCCGGGTTCCTCGATTGCGATCTCGTCTGTGCCAATAACGCTCACGGTGGCCTCCACGGGAGAGAGTTGGGCTATGCTACCCCTCCCGCTGGCGGGCCGCGCATATCGCGCAAGGAGCACCCATGCCGACCGCGACAGTCCGTGACGCGACGTTCTTCTACATCGACGAAGGCGCCGGAGACCCGGTCCTCTTCATCCACGGGCTGACCTGGGACCACACCCTCTGGGACCACCAGGTGGCGGCGCTCAAGGACACCTACCGCTGCATCGCCGTCGACCTCATCGGCCACGGCCAGACGCCTGATGTCGACCACGAGTACTCGTTCTTCGACCTGGCCGACTACATGG
>CAYUVT010000310.1:0-2513 GCA_964448165.1 uncultured Anaerolineaceae bacterium
GCAGGATACGAGGCGCAGGCCCAGCTCCGACGCGAGACGCTGGCGAAACTGGCGGCTGCCCCGATCGAAAACGACCGCGATCGTATCGCGAAGGAAGCGATGGAGGACGTGCTCACGCTGCGGGAAGACCTGCTCGATGCTGGTGATCACTACCGCCTCAGCGGGTTCCGAAACGCCACCACGGTCATGCGCATGGCATTCGATCTGATGCCCCGGGCCACGGAAGACGATTGGCGGACCATCGCGAGGCGCCTGCAGAACCTCCCGGGTGGTGTCGCACTGTACCGTCAGACACTCGAAGAAGGGCAGCGAAAGCGCATTCCCAGCGCCCGGCGGCAGGTTGCGCAGGCGATCCAGCAGTCCGCGACCTACGGCGGCGCGACTGGCGGACAGTCGTTTTTTCACGGTCTCCTCGATGCGTTCGACCAGTCCGGCATCGACGCACCAGTGTTGCGCGCCGAAATCGAGGCAGGCGCGAAGGCCTCGGCCGAGGCCTATCGTGAGTTTGGGCGCTACCTGGAGGAGCGGTTTATGGATGGCGCGGTCGAGCGCGACGGCGTGGGCCCGGAGCTCTACCAGCTCTCTTCGCGCGTGTACAACGGCATCGAGCTCGACCTGGAGGAGACGTACCGCTGGGGATGGGACGAATTGCACCGCATTGAGGACGAAATGCGGGCGACCTGCGCTCGCATCCTCCCCGGCGCGTCTATCGAGGAGACCCGGCAGTTCCTGGAGTCGGATCCCGCGCGCGCCATCGAAGGCGTCGAGGAGTTCCGCCAGTGGATGCAGGACCTCCAGGATCGGACCATTGACGAGCTCGACGGCGTCCACTTCGACATCCCGGCGCCGCTGCGAAAGATCGAAGCGATGATCGCGCCTCCGGGCGGCGCGCTCGCTATGTACTACACGGGCCCTTCCGAGGACTTCAGCCGGCCGGGGCGCACCTGGTATCCGACTGGCGGCAAAACGCGCTTCCCGCTCTGGGGCGAGGTCTCGATCGCCTACCACGAAGGCGTGCCGGGACATCACTTCGAGCGCGCCACGGCGAAGTACCTCGCGGCGGAGCTTTCGCGCTTCCAGCGGCTCATGGGCGGCACATCCGGCTACGTCGAAGGCTGGGCGCTTTACGCCGAGCGCCTGATGGGTGAGCTGGGCTACCTCGAAAACCCGGACTACTACCTGGGCATGCTGCGCGCACAGGCCCTCCGCTCGGTGCGCGTCATCGTGGATATCGGGATGCACCTAGAACTCCCCATTCCGCGCAACGAGACGTTCCACCCCGGAGAGACCTGGACTGCAGAGCTCGGGCAGCAGTTCTGCCTCGAGCGGTCGCAATTTCCTCCCGACTTCATGCAGAGCGAGGTCATTCGCTACCTGGGCACACCGGGCCAGGCCATCAGTTACAAGGTCGGAGAGCGTTGCTGGATCGAGGCGCGCGAGAGTTCCCGCGCGAGGAAGGGCGCCGCATTCGACCTCAAGGAGTGGCACGGCGCCGCGCTCAACCTCGGGCCGATGGGGCTCGCCCAGATGCAGCGCGAACTCGCACGACTTTAGCCGGCCCCGGCGAGGAAGACCACCCCGACCACCGCGCTTGACGTCGCAAGCAGCCCGAAGAACCCGTCGCGCCCGAAGAAGGCCACCGATCGCGAGGCCAGCGACCCCGTGAACAACGCGCCGCATGCAACCAGGGCCCCCAGCGCGACCGTGGCAGTGGCGAAGAGCACGGCCGAAGCCAGGGTCGCGGCCAGCGCAAAGAGGCCGAGTGACGCCGCCATCGCCCGGCGAGCACCAATCCGATGAGCGGCGCCCCGGGCGCCCGCCTCGGCGGCCACATCAGGGAGCTGGTTGGCCAGGTGAAGCGAAAAGCCGAGCAGCGCGCCAATCGGGAATACCCACCACAGCGCCCGGGACCACGCGTCGAGCGAGACGTACACCCAAACCGGTACCAGCGGGATGGCCACGGAGAGAGGCAGCCCGCTGAGCGCCGTGCGCTTGAACTGCACATCGTAAATCAGCCCGCACGCCAGGCCGGCCAGCCCGATGAGCCACGCGCCAAACGGCAGACCCGAAGTCACCAGCAGGCCAAGCCCGCTGAGCGCCGCCACGCCCGCGACGGCATGGTTGCGGGGGAGCACCCCACGCGGAATCGCCTTCCAGGGCTTGGACCGGGCGTCCTCCGTGGCATCCACGACATCGCTTGCGAGGCCGATGGCGCACTGGAAGCAGAACATCCCCAGGCCAAGCGCCGTGACCGTCCCCGCGGGCGGCGCGTCCTGTGCCAGCAGGGCGATGCCAATCGTAGCGGCCGTCACCAGCAGCGAGGGAAACGGATGGACGGCGCGGACAAGCGATACCCACCGGGGTGGCAGCGGCGGTGTGTGGCGAGCGACGCGTCGTGGCACAAGCCCATCCTACGGGGCGAATTCCCATCGCACCGCCGGGACCCTAGACTTCGCAGTCGTGAAAGCAGAAATCATCGCCATCGGCACCGAGATCTTGCTCGGCGAGATCAT
>CAYUVT010000311.1:0-2499 GCA_964448165.1 uncultured Anaerolineaceae bacterium
GCCGAACACCAGCTCCGCGGGAGCGACGCCATCTACTTCGCGGTTGCCGAGACCCTGGGCGATCGGCTCGTGACTCTGAACCCGCGCCAGCTGCAGCGCGGCGGCTCTGTCGTCGAGACGGTCCGGCCGCGCGTCTGACCCCTAGCGGAACAGGTCCCGCTCGGAATCCCGGATGATCGACTGCATCGTCGCGGTGTCATCGGGCTCCCATGGCAGCCCGCGCACCACCGCACAGGGCACGCGCGAAAGGTTCCCCTTCACCAGCTCCGCCGCGCCAGCCACCTCGTCGGCCGTGCAGAGCGCCTGCACCCGGAACTCGTGGCCGTGCGGGTCGACCTGCCCGATGTAGCTCGTCACGGGCTGCATCCCTGCGATCCCTATCGCGATGTCGGTCTGGGCCTCGCGCCAGGGGCGGCCGAACGTGTCGGAGATGATGACCGCGATCTCAAGCCCCTTCGCCTTGAGTGCCTTGCGCACGCGCATGGCACTTGCATCGGGGTCCACGGGCAACAGCACCGCGAGCCCATGCCCACCCGAACTCGATTGGTCGATACCCGCGTTTGCGCAGACAAACCCGTGACGCGTCTCGGTTATCAGCACCGGCCCAACCTGGCGCACCACCCGGCGCGACTCGCGCAGCACAAGCTCGATGACGGCCGGCTCCTTCTCCCACTTCTCCGCGTACTGGCGGGCGAACGGCGAGACATCGACACTCGCCAGCTCAACCACCCGCCCCTCGGCCTTTGAGACGATCTTGGATGTGATCACCAGGATGTCGCCCGACTCGAGAGGAGTCCCCGCCGCGGCCGCAGCTGCAAAGATGCTCTTGGCAAGGTCGGTCCCGGCTGTGATCTCGGGGAGCCCCGGGATGCCGAAGATAGAGATTCCAGGCATGCGCGCCGCCTTCTTCAAAACTGGGTGCGGCCATTGTGGCCGAGCCCCGGCCCACGCGTAAGCGGGAAGCCGCCTACAGGCCGACGATACGGATGCTCGTTTGCGTCTTGTGCTTGCGGTTCAGGTTGATGAGCAGCGCAGTCATCATCTCCACATACCGGCTCTGCGAAGGCCCGCCGGCGTCGATGCCGCGGACGCCCGCGATCTGCCCGGCGAGGTCGATGATGACCTGCTTCGCGCCGGCGTCGCGCCCACAGACGAGCACGTCGGCCTCGACCGGGTGGTCGAGGTGCTGGAGCTCCTCAGCGCTCAGGTTCTGGAAGGCGGAGACGACACGCGCGTTCGGGAGCTGCGCCATGGCCTCCTGCAGGGCGCTGTTGCCGGGGACGTCGAGCGCGACGGCGCCCACGCCCTGGCGGAACTCGAGCGGAGCCACCACGTTGCACACGATCTTGCCGTCGAGGACCGGGGCGAGCGCCTCGAGAGTGGCCTGCTGCCCGCTGTAGGGGAAGGTCAGGAAGACAACGTCGGCGTCCGCGACGACGTCCGCGTTCTCGCCGCCGGTCGCCTTCGCACCGGGCACGGCCTCGCGGACCTTCGCCGCCCCCTCCTCGCCGCGTTCCTTCGAGCGGGAGCCGATGGCGACCTCGTGACCGGCGCGAGCGAAGCGCATCGCGAGACCGAGACCTTCGGGGCCGGTGCCCCCAACGAACGCGAGTTTCACGGGCGGGTCCTTGTGGGAGATGTGCGGCGCGCATCGTAACCGGTGCAGCGGTGTCGGGGTACCGGGCAGGCCGGATAGCCGGCAGGGCGCAGTGGGGGCTGTGCTGGCGGTCCGCCGCCCGGGCCGCCCCAGACCGGCGCAGTCGGCGGCCAACCTGGCAATCGCCAATCGAGGCTCTGGCGAGGGAGGTGCGGTCCGCCGTCTACTATCAGGAGAACCGGCGGTCTCCCGGCCATCGCAAAGCCGTTAAGCGGGCTTACCGGGCGGACAGGGGCTTCTGGTATACTCGACAGACGAAGCGGGTCTCCCGCCCACGGAGTGTAGCTTGTATTCCCGCTGGCTTCGAAACAGCTTCATCTATCTGCTGATCCTCGTCGCGGTCATCGCAATCGTCTTCGCGTTCTTCTCCGGGGGTGGCGATCACGACAGTGTTCCCTTCGGCCAGGTCATCCAGGATGCCGCGGCCGGCAAGATCCAGAAGATCGAAGTCGAAGGCCGGGACGTCACCGCCACCTATTACGAGAAGGTCGGCGACAAGCAGAAGGTGGTGAGCTCGCGCATCGGCGAGAACACGCAGATCGACAAGATCCTGCTCGATGAGAACATCCCCCTGACGGCGACCGGCCCCGGCCAGCCCGGGGTCGACCTCGAGTACAAGTCCGGCGGCGGCTTCGGCCCGTGGCTCGGACTGCTCCTCAACCTGCTGCCGTTCCTCCTCTTCGGCCTCTTCCTGCTCCTGATCATGCGCCAGGCGCAGGGATCCAACTCGCAGGCGATGAGCTTCGGCAAGAGCCGCGCGCGCCTGTTCACCGGCAGCAAGGTGACCGTCACCTTCGCCGACGTCGCAGGCGTCGATGAATCGAAGGAGGAGCTTGCCGAAG
>CAYUVT010000312.1:0-2498 GCA_964448165.1 uncultured Anaerolineaceae bacterium
GGCCGCCCTGGAGCCGGGCGGCGGTGGTGAACGGTGGAGTGCTCTCGCCGCCCAGCCACGACTCGAGGCGGCGCAGGCGGCCGTAGGTGCCGGGCGAGGGGAGCGCGCGCCATGCGGCTTCCGCTTCCGGTTCGGCCAGGATGCCGGCGGCCAGCGCGACCGGGAGGACCGCATTCACCGTGACTTCGATGGCGGTGGAACGGCCGATGCCCGGGGCAGAGGCGGCGCGCCAGGTGAGCCCGGGGCCGAGGGTGCGAGGCCACGACGGCGGGGAGCCCGGCGGCCACCAGCGGGCGAGCAGGGCTGCGGCCGCTTCGAGACGGCGCGACGGCGAGGCCATCGGCCGGAGCCCAACGCGGCGGAGGATGAGCCTAGCGGCCGCCCCCTTCAGGGTGGCGGCGAGGGCGAGCGACGGGGAAACGCCCGCGGGCACTCCGGCTTCGAGGAGGACGGCGAGCGGGAGGCGGCGGGCGATGGCGGCAAAGGGCTCGCGGTTGGCACTTCCCCCGAGCGTTTCGAGGAGGAGGCCGTAGAGCGCCTGGCCGGGGCCGTGGGCGGCGAGCACCGGGCTCACGCGGGCAGCCTTCGCGCGGAGGCGTCGCAGGCCCATGCGCTCCAGCGCGAGGGACGGGTCCTGGCCGCTGGAGGTGGCGACCGCACAGGGCGGGGTGAAGGGTGGTGGGAAGGCGGGCCCGGCCTCCGGTTCGAGGACGAGCATGGGGATGAGGCGGCCACTGCGGTGGAAGGTGAACGGGTGCGGTTCGTCGTTCGTGGCGACCACGTGGAGGACGACGCCGGCGTAGGCGGGATCGCCCGCATGGCCGTGCTGGCGCCAGCCGCTCGCGCGGAGGTGGAGTTCGACATCACCGCGGAGGAGGTCTCCCTCGGCATCGAGGATGGCGCCGGTGAAGTCCGGCCCGGCGCCGCCAGCGGGTGTTCCCGGGAAGACGACGTGCAGAGGCCGGCCGTCCTCCAGGCGGAGCGGACCCGGGACGCCCCGGGCCCAGCGGGCGGCAAGCGCGGATTCCTGGAGGTGGGCGGCAGAGCGCGCGGTGGCGGTCACCGGGAACCGCCGTCCGGGTCGTATGGTTCGCGGGATTCGGCGAGGAACTGGAGCATGCGCACACTGGCGCCGCGCGGCTCATAACGGCCCGTCTCCCACTCGGAGATCGTCTGCTGGCGAACGCCGAGGGCGCGGGCCATCTCGGCCTGCGTCAGGCCAAGACGGGCGCGCAGCCGGGCGATCGATTCGGCAGACCAGCCCGAGTCCATGACGGGAAGTTTACACGGTAGCGTGTAGGGAGGCGAGGGGCGAGGCTGCGAGCGGTGAGCGGCCGGTTGGCTACGGCTTGCCTTCCGCCGGCGCGACGCCCGCGCTCTTGCTCTCCAGGCGCCGCTGGAGGCGTTCGCGGCGTTGCTCGAGGGCGGTGAGGGTGAGCTCGCCCTTCGACGGGCCCGGCGGCACGAGGCCGCGCGCCAGCAGGGCGATGGCCTGGCCGGTCAGGTTGCAGGCGTGGACCAGGTCGTGGAAGCGGTGCTCGGCGATCTTGGCCAGTTCGACGTAGGGGACCAGGCGGCGCGAGCGGGGCTCGTCGATGAGGGCCTGCCAGCACGCAGCGCTCGCTTCCCAGTTGCCGGCACGGGCGTGGGCGCGGGCGGCGCGTTCGAGCGCCTCGAGCCGTTCGCTGCGGGGGAGCGGGCCGGCCAGGGCGGCTTCGTAGCGCGCCGCGGCGGTGGCGTAGTCCCGGGCGTACTCGGCCGCTCGAGCTGCCTGCAACGGGTACCCGGGGCCATCGCAGACGGCGGCAAGATGGGCCGCCAGGGCGACCAGCGAGAGGATGTCCCAGGCGTTGTGGCGGAGGACGGGAAGGATGTGGGTCGGGTCGCCGGAGCGCTGGAAGCGGAAGTACCGCTCGGGCACTTCGGCCGAGGGGCAGTCGTCCTCCCGCTCGAACCCGAGGAGGTCGCGTTCGACGTGGACCAGGCGGTGGGAGTCGATCACGCCCCGGAAGAGGCGGCGGTTGGGGTGGAGCAGGTCGAGGTGTGGCTTCGCGCGCAGGGCGGGACGCTGGCGCGAGAGGATGTAGCGCACCTCGAGTGCCGGGACGTCGAACGATTTCCCGTTGTAGCTGACGAGCGCGCCGGCGGCGTCCAGCTGCTCGCCAAGGCCGCCGAGGAGGCCACCTTCGAACTCGGGGCCGGGCAGGAGATACTGGCGCAGGCGCAGGGTCGCGCCCTCGAAGCGGGCGACGCCAGCGAGGAAGACCATGGTTCCGGCGCCGCCCAGGCCGGTCGTCTCGGTATCGACGTAGCAGAAGGCGGACGGCGCGACCTCGCCAAGGCGGGGGTCGCGCACCTGGCCGGCGAGCCGGGCGGGGTCGACCGCGAGGGCGCGATGGAGCGGGACCTGGCCATGGACGTGGCCAGCCTCGTAGCTGCTCTCGATGACGTAGCCGGGGCCGAGGGGCGATTCGAACCAGCGCCCGCCGAGCCCGGAG
>CAYUVT010000313.1:0-2460 GCA_964448165.1 uncultured Anaerolineaceae bacterium
CTGGCGCGCCTCGGATCGGTGCGTCCGAAATCCGTTCCGCGCCGCCGGTCACCACCATCGCAACCCAACCGCCCGGCCCCCACCCCCGGCCGGCATGCCCCTCGCGACCCGCTGAGGTCCATCCGGGCCCACGAACCGGTGCATCCGGCCCGTGGCGAGATACCCTCACCGGGTATAGCGTCGACCCTGGCAGAAGCACGGCCTCACCAGCGGAAAGTCGAGGTATCGCCATGACGTCGCCGGCCGCAACCCACCCCCAGATGACGCACCTCCCCGTCCACGGAAAGGTCCGCGTGTTCTTGCGCTCGGTCACCGACCTCTTCCTCGTCCTCACCTGGCTCCCGGCCACCCTCACGGGCGTCATCCTCTGGGAGCCGCTGGGCTTCGTGCCGGAGGGCCGCCAGCGCGGCCAGCAGGAGATGCTCTGGGGCCTGACCCAGGGCCAGTGGGGTGATATTCACTGGTGGCTCTGCGTCGCAGCGGTCGCCTTCACGGCGCTCCACATCGCGCTCGACTGGAAGATGTTCAAAGCCGGCATGCGCTACCTGCTCCACCGCCACCCGGTGCCCGAGCACCATTGAGCGCCAGCCCCGGCTCAGCCCACGCCGAGCCGTTCCCGCACGAACTGGAGGATCTCCGCTGCTGCGGTGATAGCCTCTTCAGCGTCGTCTGCGCCAGGTATGAAGGGACCTTCGTCCGGGTAGCGCGTCAGCGCAACGTATACGCTGAGCCTGTCCGCCATATCCGCGAACCGGGCCAACCCGGGTTCAATCGGATGCGCCAGGTCCAGCAACCGGGACAGGTCGTGCGTCTTCTCAAGGGTAACCCCATGCGCGGCGAGGAACCCCTTCAACGCAGTCTCAGCTGCTTGCTGCGCGAGAAAGGCCGCGAGGTCGTAGAGCGGATCAAGCCCCCCAACGAGCTGTCGTGCCCCGCGGAGGTCACGATCGGACTGGATGAGCCACTCTCGAGCGAGCTCAGTGTCGGGCATAGAGCAGGCGTCCCTGCGTCCCAACGCTGTGCTCCAGCGTCCCCCTGCGCTGGCTGCGCTCTGCGAATCCCTGGCGGCTCCGTACGAGCACATCTTTCGCGACTTCGAGGCCGCGCAGCGCCTTGCGCGCCTGGACGGCCAGCCGGAACCGGCTCGCCGGGTCCGGCTCCGGCACGATCACCATCAGGTCGACATCGCTTTCCTCGTCTGGCGTGCCCCACGCATACGAGCCGAACAGGTAGATGGCATCCGGATCAAGCGCGGCCACCAGCCGCCGCGTGATCTCGTCCAACAACTCGTCCCCCGGGCCCGTCATGAGTTCACCCCAACGGCAAGAACGCCACCGGCCACCGGCTAGTTCAGCCGGAACGTGTCCTCGTCTTCGTCGTCCTCGTCGGTGTCGTCGCTGTACACGCCGGCCGGCGAGCCCTTCCACACGCTCACGATGAAGTCCTCCCGGTACGGGTCGGCCGTCATCACCAGCTGCTCGTCCGCCGCGTCGATGAGCTGCTGGATGCGCTCTTCGTTCGCGTCGGCCGTCGTGCACAGCGTCGCGTACACGTTCGACCCCTGGTAGTGCAGGTCGATCCGTCCCACGAGTCCACCGTCTTCGAACACGGTGTACGACTCGGAATGGGGTGTGCGGCATTCCCGTTCGAATGAAATCACAGCGGCCGTACCTGTCCTCTCCCGATGATCGTCCATTTATAACTGGTGAGCTCGCGCAGCCCCATCGGGCCACGCGCGTGCATCTTCTGCGTCGAAATCCCGACTTCCGCGCCCAGCCCGAACTGCGCGCCATCGGTGAACTGCGTGCTCGCGTTCACGTAGACGGCCGCCGAATCGACCTCGTCCAGGAACTCCATCGCGTTGCTGTAGTTCTCGGTCAGGATCGCGTCGCTGTGGTGGCTGCCGTACTGCTCGATGTGGGCCATCGCCTCGGCCATCGAATCGACCACCCGCACGCCCACGCGCAGCGCCAGGTGCTCCGTCCGCCAGGTCTCCTCGGTCGCCGCTTCCACGGGCGCGCCAGTCCCGGCCAGGATGTCCCTCGCCCGTCCGTCGGCGATGAAGGTCACCTTCGAACCCCAGAGCGCGGCAAGCCTGCCCAGGAACAGCGGCGCGATCGCCCGGTGCACCAGGAGCGTGTCGACCGCGTTGCAGATGCTGTAGCGGCGCGTCTTGGCGTTATCCACCACCTTCAGCGCCATCTCCAGGTCGAGGTCCTCATCGACATACACCTGGACGACCGCGTCGCCATGCGCGACTACCGGCATCGTGGCCTTGCGCCGCACGTAGTCGATGAGCTGCGCCCCGCCGCGCGGCACCACCAGGTCCACCAGGTCGTTCATTTCCAGCAGTTCGTCCACGTGCGCCCGGTCGGGGTCGCTCACCACCTGCACCGCCCCCGGCGGCACGTCCGTGCCTTCGAGCGCGCGCTGGATGAGCTGGCCGAGGGCGGCGTTGCT
>CAYUVT010000314.1:0-2455 GCA_964448165.1 uncultured Anaerolineaceae bacterium
TGCCGCACCGTTCGAGGCTCGCGCCGAACGAGGCCGATCGCTCGCGGGCCGGTTACTCGGGTTCTTCCGGCAGATGGCCCGGACCAAGCCGCTGGGATTCGCCGGCTTCGTGGTGTTGCTGTTCATGCTGGTGGTCGCAGCCATCCCCCAGGCCTTCGCCACGCACGACCCGGCGCAGACGGGGGTCGCACCCCGGTTGAAGAACTACTGCCTGGGGCCAACGGGTTCCTTCCTGTGCCCGACGCTGGTCGAACCGGCGACAGTCACTTCCCCGGCCCGCACGATCGAGGGCAGCCTTTCGGAGCCGTTCGGCACCGACCAGTTGGGCCGCGACGTGTATAGCCGGGTGGTATATGGCGCCCGGTGGGCCGTCTATATCGGGTTTATGTCAGTCCTCCTCAGCTCTCTGCTGTCGCTCCTCATCGGCGTGACCTCCGGGTATTTCGGGGGCTGGTACGACGCGACCGTGCAGCGCGTGGTCGACGCCATCATGGCGCTGCCCGCCCTGGTGGTGCTGCTGGCGCTACCCCAGATGATCGGCCGGCTCGACATCGATGGGCCCTTGCCTCTCGACCAGGGCAGCATCACCTTCTTCAAGCTGGCGCTGGTGCTTGGCGTGCTTGGCGGAGCGGGGGGATCGCGCGTGATCCGGGCCTCGGTTATCGGGGTGCGGTCGGCCCAGTTCCTGGAGGCGGCCCGGGTGATCGGCTGCACTGACGCGCGGATCATGGTCCGGCACGTGATCCCCAACATCTTCGGGCCGTTGATGGTGCAGGCGACCATCGGGCTTGGGGGCGTCATCCTGGCCGAGGCAGCGCTCAGCTTCCTGGGGTTTGGCGTGGTCGACCCGAACAAGCCGACCTGGGGCCAAATGCTGAACCTCGCGCAGCAGATCTCAACAGTGAAATTCCAGGCCGTCGTCTGGCCCGGGGTGTGCATCGCGCTTGCGGTGTTCAGCTTTAACATGTTTGGCGATGCACTGCGCGACATGCTCGATCCACGGCTCCGCGGGGCCCGCGGCGGATACAACTAGGTCGCGGCGGGCCTGGACGTCGGCCGCTGTCAGCCGGGCGGTATGAGGGTGCCTTTCGCCCGGAAGCTCGACGCCGGCGAATTCGCGGTCGCCCTGGAGATCACGCCGCCACAGCGCCATCTCCCCCAGGTGCTGCTGCGCCGCGCGCGGCTGCTGGGCAACGCTGCCCAGGCGATCAACGTGATCCAGCGCCCCGGGCGCCAATCCAGCCTCGATGCATCGCTCGAGCTGAAGGCGGCCGGGATCGAACCGGCGTGGCACCTGGTGACGCGCGGCCGTACCCCGGGAGAGATAGCCGCCGACCTGGAACGCGCAGCCAGCGGCGGTATCGGGCAGGTGCTCTGCATCTTGGGAGACCACGCCGCGGCCGATACGGCGCCAACTGCCACCATCCGGGAAGCCATCGCCATGACGCGGATGGCGCTCCCCGGGGCGATCGTGGGAGCCACCCTGAACCAGTACGGGCGCGACGAAGCCGCCGTGCTCAGGAACCTCTTCCCCAAGCTGCGGGCCGGCGCGTCCTACGTTCAGACCCAGCCGGTTTTCGACATGGGGAGGCTGGAGCGGTTCGCTACCGCCATCGACCGCGAGGCGCCGGGCACTGCCGTAGTGGCGATGGCGATGCCGCTGCTTTCGCTGGAGGCCGCGCTGCGCATCGAAGAGCGGCTTGGCATCGCTCTGCCGGGAGCGTTGAAGGACGTGCTTGCCGGCGGAGACATCGAGGCGGCGTGGGATGCCTTCGCCGGGACGATCCGGTCGCTGGCTGACTCGGACCTTGTGGATGGGGTCGCCATCATGACGTTCGAGATGGACGCGCCCCGGGAGATGGGCGATCGCATCCTTGCGGCACTGCGCGCCGCCGGAGTCGCGTAGGATCACGCGATGGAGCTGCGGCTCGCGACCTTCAATATCCGCAATGTGACGGACCGGTACGAGGAACGGAAGCCGCTGCTGGGTGCTGCCTTCGCCGCGATCAACGCCGACATTATCGGGCTCCAGGAAGTGATGTTCAGCGAGCCGCGCCAGGACGACTTCCTCTCGGCGCAGCTGGGCGACCGGCACTACCGGGCGTTCGCCTCGCGCCACGAGAAGTACCGGGACTTCGGAAACGCCATCCTTTGCGGAACCGGCGACGTGCTGGCGCACGAGGAGCTGCGCCTGAGCCGCGGGCGCTCGGTTCACCGCGTGCTGGTGGCGCTGCCCGGGCAGTTCACGCTGTGGTTCGCGAACACGCACTTGCACCACAAGCCGGAGGAGCCGCACGTGCGGCTGAAACAGGCGCGGGCCCTGGCCGCGTGGCTCGACGAGGCCCCGGCAGCCGACCTCGTGGTGGTGGCGGGCGACTTCAACACCCCGCCCCACGAACCGGCGTACCGCGTGATGCGGGATGCGGGATACCGGTCGGCGTTTCTCGAGGCGAAC
>CAYUVT010000315.1:0-2440 GCA_964448165.1 uncultured Anaerolineaceae bacterium
GGCAACCGGCGTTCCCTAATGGAGCGGCTTGACGAAGTGTGGCGGCGGCGGGAGCCCGTGGCACTGCTCCTCATGGATATGGACGACTTTAAAGGCATCAACGACCGCTACGGCCACGAAGAAGGCGACGAGGCCCTCCGTCGGATCGCGCGGATGTTCCGGGACGAGGGGCTTGGGCACTCGGCCTACCGCCTGGGTGGCGACGAGTTCGTTATCGTCCTGAACGGTGCCGATGCGCGCGATGTTTCGGCCGCCGAGGGCCGCGCCTGGGCCGTGCGAAGTGCCGTAGCGGCGAGAAATTCCGTGGCCGCGGGCTCCCGGCTCTCCCTGAGCGCCGGTCTTGCCTTCGCGCCAGCCCATGCACGTGACTCCAGCAGCCTGCTTCGCGCCGCAGACCTTGCACTGGCGCGCGCGAAGGCATCACGGTCGGGAGTCGAGGTCTACACGGCCGCCCTCGGCCGGGCGGCAGCACGCGACATGGCTATTCGCCAGGACCTTGAGCGCGCCATGGCGGGCGGAGGCCTCAGCCTGGCCTACCAGCCGATCCGGAGCCTCAATTCTGGCGCCACGGTTGCGCTGGAGGTGCTGCTGCGCTGGCACCACCCGCGGTATGGAGAAATCGCGCCCGCGGAATTCATCCCGGTTGCCGAGCGGAGCGGCCAGATTGGCGCGCTCGGGGATTGGACCCTTGCCCGTGCCCTGCGCTACTACGGCCGCGAACTCCGCCACAGCGGTATCCGCCTCCACGTGAACGTCTCGCCATACCAGCTGCGGGATGCCCTGTTCGCTTCTCGGCTCGCGCGCCTGCTCGCCGCCGAGCGGCTGCCAGGGAACGTCCTGGATATCGAGGTGACCGAGTCCGCCGAATTGCAGGGTGCCGGTGCCGGCGAAGTGCTGGAAGCGGTTGGCCGCCTGGGAGTCGGCGTTATTATCGATGACTTCGGGGCGGGGTTCGCGCGCCTCGGCTCGCTCGCCGACCTGCCGCTGACCGGGTTGAAGCTGGACAGGGGCCTGGTGACGGAACTCACCCGCTCGCGCCGCCACCGCGAACTCCTGGCCGGCATCATCGGCCTCGCTCACTCCGCGGGGTTGCGTGTCATCGGAGAAGGCGTAGAAACCCCCGACGAAGCGGAACTCCTGCGTTCGATCGGTTGCGACGAGGGACAGGGCTACTACTTCGGGGCGCCCCATGCCGGTACGTTGCGCGAATCAGTCGCGAGCTAACCAGCTCGCTCGTCGCCTCCTGCGAGTGGAAGCAACAACCTGAACCGCGACCCTGCTCCGGGCTCCGTTTCGACCTCCACCGTCCCACCGCTGTGCGGGGCGAACGAATACACCGACGCCAGCCCGAGCCCGGTTCCCCTTCCTTCTTCCTTGGTGGTGAAGAACGGGTCGAAAATCCGGGGCAGGACGTCTGGCGGTATCCCCTCGCCGGTATCGGCAACGACGATCGCCGCCTGCCCTTCCTGGCCACACTCAAGCGACAGCCGAAGCGTGCCACCCGAAGGCATGGCGTCGACCGCGTTCGAGGCCAGGTTCAGCAACGCCTGCTCGAGCTCCCGGACGTCGACCTCGACCAGGCAGGGGCCGTCCGGTGGCACCTCGACTTCGAGCTTGATGTTGTAGCGCAGCAGGTGACGCACAGTGGAGACGAGCCCCGGGAAATGGGCGGCCAGGTCCACGCGCGTCACGTTCTCATCCGCGGAGCGCATCCGGGCAATGAGCATCAGTTTCTTCACGAGGTCCTGGGCGGCTTCAATCTGGTCGCCCATGCCAACGAGCTCTTCCTGCGCCGGGTGGCTCTCTTCCAGTTTCATCCGTGCAAGTGCCCGGAATCCGCCGATGGCCATCAAGAAGTTGTTGAGGTCATGCGCCACGCCAGCCGCAAGGCGCCCGACCGATTCCATCCGCGCCGCCTGCTGGACCTGGATTTCGAGCCGGGTCTCCTCGGTGCGGTCGTAGCCATAACCGTACGCGCTGACCGGCGGATCGGCGGGGAAGAACGCCCACCGCCAGCTTCGCCCGGCGACAGTGTGCAGCACGCTGCTCACATGCTCGCCCGTCGCCATGCAACGCAGCACGATGTCCTTTGTGTCCGGCGGCAAGAGCCGCTCGATGGCCAGGCCCGCCGACTCCCTTACTGCCAGCGCGGCCGCATTCATGGAGACCGGGGACCCATCCGGCCCAAACTCGATGACGGGATTCGGGCTCAGTTCGGCGAAGCGGGCCATCCGCCGCGCCTCGGCATGGGCTGCCTCGAGCCGGGCAGTGTATCGCCGCAGGAGGAGGAGCAGCACCACGCCGGTGACGGCGACGAAGCCCAACCCCTTGCCCACCTCGAGCTCCGCGTAAAGGGCGTGGTCTTCGCCGGCCAGGAAGTCGACAGCCTTGCCGCTGAGCAGAATCCAGGCACCGGCGACCAGCACATATCCCAGGACGA
>CAYUVT010000316.1:0-2414 GCA_964448165.1 uncultured Anaerolineaceae bacterium
GTTGTAGGCCTGGGTGAGCGAGGGCGATAGCTGCATGAGACTCCTCCGGGCGATAGCGCGTTCGGCTGCCAGTGTACGACACGGGTGTCCGGCTGATGGGGTGAGGTGGCGACCGCGTCTTGCGGTTAGGATCGCGGCAATGGCCGGGTATTCAGGGACTCCGCTGCCGGCGAAGCTCGGCATCAAGCCGGGTGCGCGGGTCGTGCTGGTGAATGCCCCCGAAGGCTTCCGGGATGTGCTCGGCCAGCTCCCGCATGGGGTGGCCCTTGTGCCCGCCGGGGATGGCGCGCTCGATGTGGCGGTGTGCTTTATGACCACAGAGGAAGGGCTGCCGGATCGGTTCCTCGAACTGAAGCAGCGGCTGCAACCGGCCGGCGGGCTCTGGATGGCATGGCCGAAGCGAACCCGGGGGCAGCGCCATGGGCTGACGGAAAACACGATCCGCGAGGTGGGGCTGGCGGCGGGGCTGGTGGACAACAAGGTCTGCGCGATCGACGAGCGGTGGTCGGGGTTGCGCTTTGTCTTCCGCCGGGAGGACAGACCACGGTGAGCGCGCCACTGGTGGCGGTGACGAGCGCCACGACGCTGGACAGCCGCGGGTTCGAACGGGCAAGCCTGAACCTGAGCTACTTGCGCGCCATCGAGGCGGCAGGGGCGTTGCCGCTGGTGATCACACCGGGAATGCGCCGCGAAGGAGTTGAAGCGGCGTTGGGCCGGTGCGCGGGGCTGGTGCTCACGGGTGGGGGCGACGTGGCGCCCGCCCGTTACGGACAGGAACCGCACGCGACCATCATGAGCGTCTCGGAAGGGCGGGACGCAATGGAACTCGTGGCGATTGAGGCTGCCGATGCGGGCGGACTGCCCATCCTGGCGATCTGCCGGGGGATGCAGGTGCTCAACGTGGCGCGCGGCGGTTCGCTGGTCCAGGACATCCCGTCAATGGTGAAGGGGGCGCTGGCGCACGCGGTTCAGGAACCGCGGCATGGGCCGGCGCATGCCGTGGAGCTGGCGGAGGGGAGCCGCATGGCCAGGATTACCGGGGCGGGACGGATCGACGTGAACTCGAGGCACCACCAGGCGCTGGACCGCCTCGGGGCCGGGCTGACCGTGAGCGGCCGGGCGCCGGACGGGATCATCGAGGCGGTGGAGGCGCCGGGCGAACGCTTCGTGGTTGGCGTGCAGTGGCACCCGGAGGACATGGCCGGGCACGGTGAGGTCGGCGTGAGCGCCGAGCGCCTGTTCGCGGCATTCGTGGCCGCTGCGGCCGAATCCTCGCCCTAGGGTGCGGAGGGCTCGGGCAGGGCGATCGGGCGGCTGGATGGCCGCCGGGCCACGCGCCAGCGGTCGGCTTCAGCGATGAGGAATGCCGCAATGATGACGATTGCGAGGACACCGAGTGTGAGGCGGGCCCCCGCGAAGGTGGTGCCAACACCCATGAGGAGCAGAGGCAGGGCGATGAACGCCTCGGTAAGGGTGAGCTGGACGGCGAACACGCGGGCCTGCTGGCCCATCGGGGCCGTCTCGGTAAGGGCGACGCGGGCGGCGATGAGGAGGCCGCTGAGGCAGAGCCCCAGGAGGAAGGCCACGGGTACGGCGACGGCAAAGGTGGTGTTCATTTGCGCTTCGAGGCGAATGACGGGTGGCACATGGCTGAGCTGGGCGGCAGCCGTAATGCCATAGTCGAGCGCGGCGAGCGCGGCTACGGAGACGGCGAGCCCGGCGATAGAAAGCCGCATGACATCGCCCGCGCGATCGAGGGTGAGGGAACGGCCGCACCAGAGCAGGCCGGCCACGACCCCGGCGATCCCGGGGAGCATCAGGTAGGCGAGGGCGCCGAATCCGAGGCCGAGGTCGCGTTCGAGGTAAAAGGGGAGCGCTACGACGATTCCCTTGGCGACGACCATCTTCAGGCCCAGCGCGATGAGGGCGTACCGGGCGCGGTATTCGGACCCGAAGAAGCGCAGCACTTCGCCGAAGCGCATCGCGCTGGCGACGGAGCGCGGGGCCTGGACGTGGAGCGACGAGAGCCGCCAGGCCAGGAGCGCCGTGACGCCCGTGAGGAGAAGGAAGCCAATCATGGCGCCGGCGAGCATGAGGCGAGGCCCGCCGAGGAAGTAGAGCGCCGGGGCCAGGACCAGCATCCCGAGGCCCTGGCCGCCGTACTGGAGCGCAACGAGCCAGGAATGGACGCGGCCCGCCTGCTGGTGCTGGAGCGGCTTCACCAGGGCCATCTCGGCCGGGGTGAAGACCTGGGAACCGGTTGAGTACGCGAAGGCGAAGATCCAGGCGCTCGTACCGCCGTCCAGGAAGAAGAGCGCGCCAGCCACGGGAAGGAAGCGGAGGATGGCCCCGGCTGCGAATCCTCGCGCGGGGCCGAGGCGGTCGGCAATGGCGCCGCCGGGCAGGCCGAGGAT
>CAYUVT010000317.1:0-2389 GCA_964448165.1 uncultured Anaerolineaceae bacterium
GGTGTTCGGGTGACAGGCATCCCGGCGCGCCATGACTGGCGCGCCTCGGATCACACCGCCCGAAATCCGTTCCGCGCCGCGCACCGACAGATTCCGGCGGTGTTCGGGTGACAGGCATCCCAGAGCGCCATGACCGGCGCGCCTCGGATCGGTTCGACCGAAATCCGTTTCGCGCCGCGCACCACCACACGCCAGCCGCCTTCCGAGGCGGGTCAGTCATGACCCGCTGCCGCGCCCGTCGCCCGAATTCCGTTCCGCGCCGCCAGAATTCCAGCCGTGTTCGGGGGACTGACATCCCAGCGCGCCATGACTGGCGCGCCTCGGATCACACCGCCCGAAATCCGTTTCGCGCCGCCGGTCACCCGTGTTGCGGCGGTGTTCGGGTGACAGGCATCCCGGCGCGCTATGACCGGCGCGCCTCGGATCACATCGCCCGATCGCCATGACCGGGGCGCCCCGGGCCACGCGCGAGCACAGGCGTTTGTCGCTTGGCGAATGGCCGGTAGAGTTTGAGGGGCATGGAAACCCTCCCGGGCGCCGAATACGCGCCCAGCCGCTTCGCCGCGCGCTGCGCCTACCTCCAGGTCACCATGGGCAACCACCGGCTCGGCCAGGGGCTCATCAATATCTGCCGCCACATCATCCGTGATGGGCGCGAGTGCGTGGGGCCGTTCCTCGACGATACCGAGACGACCTGCGGGCTCTGGGAAGAGCGCAAGCGGTAGGCGCTTGCATTCATCGTTATAGAGCGATAGAGTTACACCCATGGCCGAGATGGTACCCGCGCACCTCCTCGAACACGTCGCCGAACGCTTCCGCGTGCTGGGCGATTCCACCCGCCTGGCCATCCTGCGCACCCTCCTCGCCGAGGGTGAGCTGAATGTCGGGCAGCTGGTGGAGCGCCTGGGCATGAGCCAGGCGAACATCAGCAAGCACCTGCGCACGCTCGCCGATGCCCGCCTCGTGGCTCGCCGGGCCGAAGGGACCGCCGCGTATTACCGCGTGGCCGACCCCAGCCTCACGCAGCTCTGCGACCTGGTCTGCGACCGCCTGCGCCAGCAGGCGGAAGAGGACGCGCGCACCTTCTCCGCCGTCTAATCCCCGATTTCCCAGGGCAAGCACAGGAGGGAACCGCACCGTGGTCATTCTATCGCTTTATCGTCATGGAGGGTTGCTATGACGCCCGGCCCGCTTGGGACCACCGGCCGGCTCATGGCCAGCAACCGCCTCGCGGTCATCGCCGTGTGGGTGCTGGTTGCCGTGGGGCTCGGCGTGTTCGCGCCGAAGCTCGAACACGCGCTTTCGGGCGCCATGTGGGAAGTCGAGGGCTCTGATTCGCTCGCTGCCCGCCAGGCCATCGAACGCGAATTCGGCGGCCTCTCCTCGCAGTCGGCCGTCATCGTCCTCCAGTCGGATACGCTGACCTACGAGGACCCGGCCTTTGCCGAGCGGATCGCCGCGGCCACGAACGTGCTCGCGAGCGAGCCAGCCTTCGGCCCGGCGATGCCCGCGCAGCCGAGCCCCGACGGCAAGACCGTGATGCTCCAGGCCGGCGCGGTGGTCGACCCGACCGAGGCGGTGTTCGCCGCGGGCCGCATCGCCGATGACGTGAAGGAGCTTTCGGGTGGCGGCATCACGGTGGCGCTCACCGGTTCGCCCGCCTTCTGGAACGACTTCAACGAGGTCAACCGCGAAGGGATGATGAAGGCGGAGATGCTGACCTGGCCGATCACGCTGGTCATCCTCGTGATCGCGTTCGGGTCGCTGGCCGCCGCCGGCCTGCCGCTGATGCTGACGGCCGCGGGGCTGGTCTCGGCGATGGGCGTGCTCTACGGCGTCACGCAGTTCACCGACCTCTCCATCTGGACGCTGAACTTCGCCATCATGTTTGCCCTGGCGCTGGGCATCGATTACGCGCTGTTCATCGTTTCGCGGTACCGCGGCGCCATCCACGCAACGCCGGAGGACCCGAAGTTCGCCGTCGCGGTGACCATGGACACCGCCGGGAAGGCGGTCCTCTTCAGCGGCCTGACGGTGCTCATCAGCCTTTCGGCCATTCTGCTCGTGCCCATCCCGGCGTTCCGCTCGATGGCGGCGGGCATGATGCTGGCGGTCGCCTTCGTCCTCCTCGCCGCGCTGACGCTGCTGCCGGCGGTCATCGGCCCCTGGATCAACCGGCTCTCGCTCCCGTGGCACTCGGTGGGCGAGCACCGGAGCCCCTGGTGGGCGGCCTTCGCCCGGCGGGTGCAATCGCGCGCCGGCCTGCTGGCCATCGGCTCGACCGCGGTGCTGCTGTTCCTGGCGGCCCCGCTGCTCGACCTGAAGACGGGCATGCCTTCGATCTCGGTGCTCCCCGGCGACCGGCAGGCGCGCGAAGGCTATGACGCGC
>CAYUVT010000318.1:0-2383 GCA_964448165.1 uncultured Anaerolineaceae bacterium
TTCACCCTCACCGGTCGTCACGGACGCCGAGCTTGCGGCGCAATTCGGCGTCGTCGCGGGGCGCGCCCGGCCCGCGCGAGGAAACATCCTTCAGGCGGTCGTAGAGGCCGCCGACGAACATCCGGGCCATCGCGTCCTGCGCCGAGGGCGCCTCGACTCCTTCGGGCCGCCTGCGGACTGGGGGGTTCTGGATGAACGTGTCGCGATCGAGCTGGGTGCTGCGGAACAGATCGAGGACTGGCTCGCCACCGAGTTCCAGCGCCTTCTTGATGGTTGAGAGTTCGTCCTGGAGGCGTCCAATCCAGTGCAGGATCGCGTCGCGGTTGGTGAACATAATATCGCGCGACATCACCGGGTCTCCACTCGCAAGCCGGGTCAGGTCGCGGAAGCCGGGGCCGGCAAGGAGCGAGGCATCTTCCCAGCCCTGGCTGTCGCGCACCATACGGAAGAGGGCGACGGAGGTGAGGAGCGGGACATGGCTGACGGCCGCCGCGTACTGGTCGTGCTCGGCCGGGTCGATGTAAAGGGGAATGGCCCCGAGGGTTTCGATCATGCCGAGGACCACGCTCACCGCCTGCTGGTCGGCTCGGGGCGAAGGGGTAACCGCCCAGGTCGCATCCTTGAACAGGTCGGCTGATGCCGCAGCGGGTCCGCTCTTTTCGCGGCCCGCCATCGGGTGCCCGCCGATGAAGTTCGCCGTTTCGGGCAGGTATTCCTGGGCCCAGCGCATGATGTCGGACTTGGTGCTGCAGACGTCGGTGATCACAACGCCGGGGTCGAGGTAGGGTCCGACATCCTGCAGAATCTGGCGCGCCGCGACGACGGGCACGGCCAGGATGACGAGGCCCGCTCCCCGCACCGCCTCCTCGAGCGACCCGACTTCGCGATCCAACGCACCCATCTTCTTGGCTGCCCGGGCGGCCGTGCGGTCGCGGTCGGCGCCCACGATTTCGTATTGGCGGTCCGGCCTGGAAGCGAGGGCGAGCCCGATCGATGTACCGATCAGGCCGGTACCGATGATGCTGATGCGGGACTGTGGCATTTCGACCCCTGGCGATTCCTGCTGGATGCGCAGGATTGTACTCCTAGGCTAGCACACGAACGGACTGACTTTGCGGCCCGCCCGGCGCCGCGCTGCGGTCAGAGGATGATGTTGAAGATGTCGTCGTAGACCAGGCTAATGAACCAGCGGAGCGGGCTGAGCTGGGGGGCGATGAACCCGATGGCGATGAGTGCCATCAGGATGCCGGGACCGTACGGCTCGAGCCGCTCAAGGCTCCGGGCCGCTTCGCGCGGGAGAAGACCGACCGCGACCTTGAACCCATCGAGCGGCGCGATGGGAATCAGGTTGAAGATGCCAAGCAGGATATTGATGCTGATGATGAAGAAGAGGAACAGCCAGAGGAAATCCTCGCCCGAGCCCCGACGGATGATGCTTTCGATGCTGAGGAAGCGAGTCTCGACCAGCCCGGTCTTGAGTGGGAGCGCGGCCAGGGCCGCAAAGAAGAAGTTCGATGCGGGACCCGCAAAGGCAACGATGGCATTCCCCCGCCTCGGCCCGGCGCGTAGCCGCCAGGGGTTGACCGGCGTCGGTTTCGCCCAGCCAAATCCGAAGAGGAGCACCAGCGCCGACCCTATCGGGTCGAGGTGGGCAAGCGGGTTCAAGGTCAGCCGCCCGGCCCGTGCCGCGGTGTCGTCGCCCAGTTCGTTCGCCGCCCAGGCGTGACTGAACTCGTGGAAGGCCAGGCCGGTGAAGATCGCCACCACCGTGGCGGCGACATAAACAAGAAGGACCTCCGGGTTCTCCGCGAGGTCTTGGAAATACCAGATCATGTGCGGAAATGTTAGCACAGGTGCGCGAATTGAACGGCGCGACCACGCCGTCGACGGTCAAGAACGATTGACGGGACAGATCCGTGTTGTTACGTTCGGCACAGATCCGGAGGCCAGGCGGGCTCTGAACCCGCTGCTTTCGGGCGGATTCGGCGGTACCGCGGGGGTACCGGGCTTCATCGATGCGGGGCCGAAGCGCTGGAGTCGAGCCGGCGCCAGACCTGGGTGGTTTTGCACACCCGCAAGCGCGAGGTAGCCGTGTGCTCGTTCCCGGGGTTCGCCACGGTCTGCACGTTCCACGCAGCGTTGTTCCGCTTCTCCTCGCACTGCTGGCTGTCATTATCGCCGTCGTTGCCTGGGCTGCGATGAGCTCGCGGCAGACCGGCACCGAACTGGCATCGGCACCGGCGGCGCCGCTCGCCCCGGTTCGCTCGATTGCGTACACGGTTCCAGCCGACGGGGCAGACAGGCTCATGGTGCGGAGGGCCATACCGGGCGCCACACCGGAGCTTGTCGCCACGTTCCCGCACTTCCCCGGGTTCCATGCCCG
>CAYUVT010000319.1:0-2344 GCA_964448165.1 uncultured Anaerolineaceae bacterium
TCCACGCCATCCTCCAGCGCATGCGCGAACTCGCGGTCCAGGCCGCGAACGGCACCTACGCCGACAACGGCCCCGAGCGCACCAGCATCGGCGAAGAAATCGTCCAGCTCCGCACCGAGATCGACCGGATCGCCTACAGCACCGAGTTCAACGGACAGAAAGTCCTGACCGGGGCACTCTCGAGCGTCTCCGCGGGGACCGCCGGCGCCAACTTCGTGCAGGGTGAGACTATCAACTACGCGAACGCCGGCGTGACGGCGACCCACCTCGTGTCGGGCGATGCGCTGCCCTCGGGTGGCACCCGCACCGCGACGTTCACCACCGCCCCGGCGGGCAGCTACACCTTCGTGAACAATGGCGGAATCCTTGAAATGCGCCTCGGTGGCGCGACGGGAACGCTCGTGGCGACTGCGGCAGGCTTCGCCTCCGGCTCGAGCATCGCCGGCGGTTCCGCCGGGTCGGTCGTGTTCACGAACGGCTTCACCATTGGCATCACCACCGACGCTGGCGCCTACACCTGGAGCAGCTTCCTGGCCGACATGGCCGTTGGCGGCAACCAGAACCTGGCCATCAACGGCCTGACCCCCACCACCATCACCGCCACGACGGCCCGCCCGCAGACGTACACCTTCACCTCCCCCGGCGCCGGCCAGCTCACGCTCACCGGGGCCGATGGCACCTCTCAAACGCTCTCCATCGCCGACATGGTCGCCAACGAGACGCGCACGCTCGACTTCAACCAGCTGGGCATCTCGATCACCTTGCAGACCGGTCCCGCTGGCCGCACCGCCGCGAACGTCATTGCCGACCTTACCGGTCCAACCGATAACACCATCATCATCCAGGGGACCGGCAATACATCGACCCTGCAGGTCGGCGCGAATGTGCCCGATACCCTCTCGCTCGAGTTCGTGAGCATGCTCAGCGAGAACCTTGGTTCCGCCGCCTACAAGCTTGGCGGGTCCACCGGCCTCATCTCGACCATGGGCGACCAGGTCGTCCGCACGATCACCGATTCCCATAACCTGATGAGCGCCCTCGATGGCGCCATCCAGATCCTCAACAGCCGCCGCGGCACCCTCGGCGCAGCGCAGAACCGCCTCGAACACACCATCAACAGCCTCGGGGTCGCCGTCGAGAACCTGACCGCCAGCGAGAGCCGCATCCGCGATGCCGATATCGCCGAGCTCTCCAGCGACCTGGTGGCTGCCAACATCCTGCAATCCGCCGGCGTCTCGGTACTGGCCCAGGCGAACCAGACGCCGCAGGCCGTGCTCAAGCTCCTCCAGGGATAACCATCGTCGCCTTTGATCGACGCCGCTCTCCTTGAAACGGGGAGGCCGAACCCGGCCTCCCCGTTTCCTCATTTGCCGGGGTGATGCGGTGCTGTCCCGCACTAATCACCTTTCTGCAACCATTACCCCCTGTTTTGTCACGTGCTGCACCCGCGTGTACCCCCTCCTGCACCCCTAATGGTCCACCCAACACGCGATAACCAAGGCGTCACACCTGCCTAATCCCAGAGGGGCAGGTGGAGCCGGCTATTCGGCCCGTAGTGGAAGGGGACCACGCAAGATGTCTTCGATCGTTACGAACGTTGCTGCCCTCAATGGACAGCGCAACCTCAACCTCACCAGCATGAAGATGGGGAAGGTGCTGGAGAAGCTCTCCAGCGGCTACCGCATCAACCGGGCCGCGGACGACGCGGCGGGCCTCGGCATTTCGGAAAAGATGCGCGCCCAGATCCGTGGCAACAGCCAGGCGATCCGGAACGCCCAGGACGGCATCTCGATGATCCAGACCGCTGAAGGCGCCATGGACGAGGTCCACGGCATCCTCCAGCGTATGCGTGAACTGGGTGTCCAGGCCGCCAACGACACCTACGACTCCGCCGCTCGCGAATCGATCGGCACCGAGCTCGTGCAGCTGCGCAACGAAATCGACCGCATCGCCAACGCCACCAACTTCAACGGCCAGAGCCTGCTGACTGGCACCCTCACCGGCGCCAACGGCGGCGTCACCGCCGCCGATATGGTGGTGGGTGACCTCCTGGCCACCGGTAGCAACGCGTTCATTGCCGCCGTCGATGTCGCCACGGCCAAGGTCCAGACCTACACCCTCTCGTCCGGTGCAGCGGGTGAACTCACGCTGACGGGCGCTGATGGTAGCATCCAGACCATCACCGGCATCACCGACATGGCCGCCAACGAGACCCGCACGTTCAATTTCTCCAACCTCGGTGTCTCCTTCACCGTCACCGCCGGCGCCGCCACCAAGACGGCCGCCAACCTCATCACGGACCTCACAGACGTCGCCAACGACACCATCGTCGTCACCGGTAACG
>CAYUVT010000320.1:0-2341 GCA_964448165.1 uncultured Anaerolineaceae bacterium
CTACCTCAACACTGCCAGTGTTGCGCTCTCCCGATTGAGCTACAGCCCCAGGCTCCTCCCCGATGGTACCAGCCGCCCTCGTGGAGCGGCAAACCGCGATGGCGCCTATTTGCGGGTTCGCGGGTCGAGCGCGTCGCGGAGGCCGTCGCCCAGGAAGGTGAAGCAGAGCATCAGCAGCGCGACCATGATCGTCGGCCAGACCAGCTGGATGTTGTGGGTCTGGATCGAATCGAGGCCGGAGTTGATCAGGGAGCCGAGGCTGGCGTCTGGCGGCGGAACGCCGAGGCCGATGAAACCGAGGGTGGCTTCAGCGAAGATAGCGAGCGGGATGCCGAACGTGGCCGCCACGATGACGGCGCTTAAGGTGTTCGGGAGCATGTGCACCCGCACGATGCGCCACGGGCTGGCCCCGATGGCGCGGGCGGCCGTGATGTAGTCCTGCTCCTTGATCGAGAGCATCTGGCCGCGCACCAGCCTGGCCACCGTCGTCCAGCCGACGAAGGAGATGGCCATGATGGTGACGAGGAGCGAGCTTGGGAAGCCGGGAATCTGGGGGTCGCCGGTGCCGATGATCGGCCAATCGCGCCCGAAGAGCACCTGGCGGAGCAGAATGATGGCCAGCAGGTCGGGGAAGGCGAAGGCGAGGTCGGTGATCCACATGAGCACCGTGTCGCTGAAGCGCCCGGCAAGTGCCGCGGACATCCCAATGGTGACGCCGATCAGCAGGATAACCAGCTGGGTACCAATGCCAATCTTCAGGGAAAACAGCGTCGCCTGCGTCATGCGCGCGTAGAGGTCACGGCCAAGGCCGTCGGTTCCAAGGGGGTGTTCCCAGCTTGGGTTGTGCTCAATCAGGGCGAAATCGGGGACGGCCGGGTCGTGAAGCTGCACGGCCGGTATCAGTTCGGCCAGGACCGAGATGGTCAGAATGGCAAGCAGGATCACGCCCGATACGACGGCGAGCCGGTTGTGCAGGAGTCGCTGCCACGCCTGTGCCCAGAGTCCGCGTTGCTTGGTATGGAGGGCTTCGGCGGCGAAGTCAAACGGTTGAACGAGGGACTGTTCGGATGCCGACAACTCGGGAGCCCTCCTAGTACCGGATCCTGGGGTCGGCTATGCCGTACAGCAGGTCAACGACGAGGTTCATGAAGGCGATGACCACGGCAAAGAAAACCGTGACACCCATGATGAGTCCATAGTCGCGGATGATCACTGAGCGGACGAATTCACCGCCGAGGCCAGGAATGGCAAACATCCGCTCGATGACCAGGGAGCCGGTGATCAGGCCGGCGAAGATAGGTCCGAGGACGGTGAGCACCGGGATGAGCGCATTCTTGGCGGCGTGGCGCATCACCACGCCGAACTCGCGGAGCCCCTTCGCCCGCGCGGTCCGGATGTAGTCCTGGCGCAAGACTTCGAGCATGGAGGCGCGCGTGATGCGAGCGATAAAGGCCATCGGCAGGAATCCGAGCCCGATCGTGGGTAGAACCACCTGCTTCCAGTTGCTGAAGTCGCCCTGGAACCAGCCCGTAAATCCGTAGTTGGTACTCAGCACCTTGAACCAGCCGAGTTCGACGGCGAACACGATGGTGAGCAGCGGCGCCAGGACGATGCTGGGCATGGCGGCGCCAGCCGTGGCTACAAACACTCCGACGTAGTCCCCCAGCCCGTTCTGGTTGAGTGAGGAGATCACACCGAGGCTGAGGCCGAAGACCGTGGCGAAGAGGAAGGCGGCGATGCCGAGCTGCACCGAGACTCGCATCCGCTCCTTGATGATGTCGCTGATGTCGCGGTTGTTGGAGAAGGAGATGCCGAAATCGAGCTGCGCCAGGTTCTTGAGGTAGGTGACGTACTGCACCGGGAGCGGGTCATCGAGGCCGTAGCGGCGCTCCAGGTTGGCCCGCGTCGCCGGCGGGAGCGGCTTGTCAGAGTCGAACGGACCACCTTCCACGGAGTGCATGAGGAAGAAGGTGATGGTCGCGATGGCGAAGATGAGCGGGATGATGGCGAGGATGCGCCGGATGGCGTAGGCGAGCATGGCTTGTTTCGCAATCTAGTTGGGCCGGGGACTCCCGAGAGTCCCCGGCCCATTGTGACACGGCACGGCGGGTGCCGTTCGAGCCTACTTCTTGGACGTTGTCCAGAGCTCGATGTACCAGTCGCCCGGCACGAAGGTGTCACCGGGGCGCTTGTTCTCGACCATACCCTTGATGTGCGGCTTCACAAGCATCGCAGCGAGGGTGTGATAGAGCGGGGCAATACCGTTGGCCTGCTCGAGAAGGAGCTTCTCGGCGTCGCGGTAGAGCTTGCGGCGCTCTTCGTCGTTGGTGTTGTAGCGGGC
>CAYUVT010000321.1:0-2331 GCA_964448165.1 uncultured Anaerolineaceae bacterium
AGCGCGCGGGTGACCGTGCTCCACGTGAACTCGGGCGACGACGCCACGGTGCTCGACCGGCTGGCCTTCGAACACCGGGTGGAGCGAATCACCGGCCTCCTCTCTTCGAACGACACGGTGACGGGCCGGCTGGAGCGGGTCGCCGGCCAGGATGAGGTGCTGCCGCGAGTGCTCGCGGTGGCGGGCGAAACGGGCGCCGATGCGCTCGCGCTCGCCACATCCAGCCACCGGTTGCGGCGGCGGTTGTGGGGCGCGAGCACGGCCCTCTCGCTGCTCGGGCATTCACCGCTGCCGCTCATCGTGGTCAGCAGGCTGTAAGAGCGCCGGCCTGGCCGGGCATGGTGGCTCCCGGGTCATCCGTTTGGCCGATCCTCCGAGGGCGCGCCGTCCCGGACAATGTGGAGATGATCGTCGCCGACCTCTCGAACGTGTCCCGCATCCACGGCGGGCGCACCATCTTCCGCGGGCTCTCGTGGTCGCTGCAGGATGGTGAGCGGATCGGCCTGGTGGGGCCCAGCGGGTGGGGCAAGTCGACGCTCCTGCGCGTCCTTGCGGGCATCGATGCCCCCGATGCGGGGACGGTGACGTTCCGCCGGGGGCTGCGGGTGGCCTACCTGCCGCAGGAGTACGCCGGGGAGCCCGGGCGCAGCGCCTTCGATGAGGTACTGGCGGCGAGCGGCGATGCGGCCGCCATCGAGGCTGAGCTTGCCGCCGCCGAGCGCGAGATGGCCGACCCCGCCATCCTCGCCGACCACGAAGCCTTCGACCGGGTACTCCACCGCCACGCCAACCTGCTGGAACAGTTCGAACAGGCGGGCGGTGGCGCGATTCGCAACCGCGCCGAAGCGCTGTTGCGGTCGCTCGGCTTCGACGAGGACGCCTGGGATCGGCCGATGGAGCTGCTTTCGGGCGGGCAGCGGAAGCTGATCGGCATCGCCCGCTGCCTGTTGAGCGAGCCCGACCTGCTGCTGCTCGATGAGCCGGATAACCACCTGGACCTCGAGCGGAAGGCGATGCTCGAACGCCTGGTCCGCGGGTTCGATGGCTGCGTCGTGGTGGTCTCGCACGATCGCTACCTGCTCGACGAAACCGTGAACGTCATCTGCGAGCTCGACTACTCGCGCGAGGCCGGCGTGGTGCTGAAGCGGTGGGAGGGCAACTACACCGCGTACGTGACCCAGCGGGAGCTGGCCCTCCTGAAGCAGCAACAAGATTATGTCGCTCAACAGAAGGAGATCCAGCGGCTGGAGGCGGCGATTGCGCGCTTCAAGCTCTGGGCCTCCATCGTGATCGACGAGCGCCACATCAAACAGGCGCGAAATAAGCAGCGGCAGATCGACGCGATGGAGAAGGTGGAGCGGCCGGTGCTGGAACGGCGGAAGATGTCGCTCAATTTCCGGCCCGCGAACCGGGGCGGGGCGAAGGCGATCGAGCTGCGCCACCTGGAGAAGGCGTTCGGCGACAAGGTCATCCTGATCGACGCGAACGCGACCATCATGAACGGGGAGCGAGTCGGGATTGTCGGGCCGAACGGGGCGGGCAAGTCGGTGCTGCTGAAGCTCATCCTCGGGCAGATCGCGGCGGACGGGGGCGAGGTGTGGACGGGACCGAGCATCAGGACGGGGTACTACGCGCAGGAGCACGAGACGCTGAACTTCAGCCAGACGCCGGTGGAGGCATTGCGCGAGGTGAAGCCGATGTACGAGGGCGAGGCGGTGGCGCAGCTCCAGCGCTTCCTGTTGCCGTACGAGGCCACGGGCCAGCGGATCGCGACCCTGAGCGGGGGCGAAAAGAGCCGGGTGCAGCTGGCGCGGCTGATGCAGCTGGGCGCCAACTGCCTGGTGCTCGATGAGCCCACGAACAACCTGGACATCCCGGCAGCCGAAGTCCTGGAAGAGGCGCTGGAGAAGTTCCAGGGCGCGGTGGTGGTGGTCTCGCACGACCGCTACCTGCTCGACCGGCTGGTGGACCGCATCTTCGAGGTGCGCGACGGCGAGCTGCGGGTGTTCGAAGGCGGGTACAGCGATTACGCGGCGCGGAGGCAGGCCGCGGGCCAATAGGCCGCGAGGCCCAGGCCCTCAGCCGCTGGCGGCGCGGTGCAGTGCTAGATCTCGGCTTCGACCGGGGTTTCTTCCTGTGCTTCGGGGAGCGGGGGGAGTTCGCGCGGGCTCTTGATGCCGAAGTGTTCGAGGAAGCGCATGGTGGTGCGGTAGAGGCGGGGGCGGCCGGGAGAGTCGGCGGTGCCGGTGGATTCGACGAGGCCGCGCTGTTCGAGCGTCGCGATCATGCGGTCCGAGTTCACCCCGCGGATCGCCTCGACGTCGCCGCGGG
>CAYUVT010000322.1:0-2329 GCA_964448165.1 uncultured Anaerolineaceae bacterium
GGCGCCCTGCTCTACCGCGTGTAAGGAGGTACGAAGATGGCCCAGATCAACATCGACCCCATCACCGGCCTCAAGAACACCACGAACGGTGCGAAGAAGCCCGGGTCTGGCAACGAGCTCACCCAGGTCGACTTCATGACCCTCATCATCGCCCAGATGCGGAACCAGAACCCGCTGGAGCCGCAAAAGGACTCCGACTGGATGGCCCAGATGGCCCAGTTCGAGTCGCTCAACCAGATGCGCGCTATCGCCGACGGGATCAAGGTCCTCCAGGGCGTCAACGAGCTCACCAGCGCGGCCAGCATGATTGGCCGCACCGTCACCGGGAAACAGGTCGATGCCCTGCAGGTCACCCGCGACCTCGTCGGCCGCGAACTGTTCGGACGCCCCTTCGCCAGGCTCACCAGCTACGAGCGTGTCGAGGTGAATAAGGACGACCGCGTGGTCCAGGCCGCAGCCGACCTCCCCAATGCCGGCAACGAGGTGACGGGCCGCGTGGAGAAGGTCGTCATGGATTCCACCGGCATCCCGTTCCTCTACGTCAATGGCAAGGTCGTCGACCTGTTCACCGTCTCGGAGGTCATCTAGCCGTGACCATCGACCGGACACAGCAAATCGGCCCCCTGCCGCCACCCGCCCAACCCCGCGGCACGGCCCCGGTCCGCCAGGCGGGAGGGCCATCGTTCCGGGAAGCGCTGCGAAGCGCCGCCGCCGGCGTCCAGCTCAGCGCCCATGCCCAGAAACGCGTCGAACGCCGCGACCTGGATCTCGACCCCGCCCGGATGCAGCGGCTCGACACCGCCATCACCCGCGCCGCCGAGAAAGGCTCACGCAACAGCGTCGTCATGCTCGACGACCTCGCCGTGGTCGTCGATGTCCGGCAGCGCACCGTCGTCACTGCCCTCAATGCCCAGCAAGGAAAGGAGCGCGTCTTTACCAACATCGACTCCGTCGTCATCGCCTAGTCACCAGGATTTCGAATTCGCAACGTCCGGGCTGGTCCGCATGTCGGAGGCCCGATCCACCATGCAACGCGGCGAGCCAGCCGCCCCGAAAGGATCGAACCCACCATGATGCGAGCACTCTTTTCCGCGATCTCCGGCATGAAGAACCACATGTCCTTCATGGATGTCGTCGGGAACAACATCGCCAACGTCAACACCATCGCCTACAAGTCCAGCCGCGTCACTTTCCAGGACATCCTCGGCCAAACCGTCAAGGGCGCCAGCTCCCCGCAGGCTGGCCGCGGTGGCACCAACCCCGCCCAGGTCGGCCTCGGCATGCAGCTTGGCGGCATCGATAACATCATGACCCAGGGCTCCCTCCAGAGCACCGGCAAGCTCACCGACTTCGCTGTCCAGGGCGATGGCTTCTTCGTCGTTGGCGATGGTACCCGCAACTACTACACCCGCGATGGCGCCTTCGATATCGATACCGAGGGCAACCTGGTCAACCCCGTCACCGGCCTGAGCGTCATGGGCTGGGTCGCCGATGCTGCCGGCGCCGTCGATGTCGAAAGCCCGCTCCAGCCGCTCCAAATCCCCTTTGGCACGCGCATCAGCGCCCAGCCCACCCAGGACCTCACCGTACCTGTGGCGAAATCCGGCATGATCGCCGCTGGAAATCTCGATGCCGGTACCGCCATCGGCGGCCAGGTCACCACCACCATCACCGCCTACGATTCGCTCGGCAACGCCAAGGCCATTCGCGTCATCTTCGAAAAGACCGCCGCCAACACCTGGGATGTCACCGCCTTCCACGATATCCCCGATACGCCCGGCCCCGATGCCACCCCTGGCACGGCCTTCGATGACGCCGTCACCGTCACCAACGGCACTCTCCAGTTCCTCCCCACCGGCGACCTCGATACCGGTGTCGCCAACAACGGCCTCGTGAACCTCAGCATCCCCGCGGGTGACCTCGGCACCGGCGCCGACCCCCTCACCTTCACGTTCGATGTCACCAAGTTCTCCCAGTTCGCCGGTGCCAGCCAGGTGAACATCCAGAGCCAGACCGGCTCGGCCGCGGGCGCGCTGGTGAGCTTCGCCGTCGGCTCCACCGGCGAAATCACCGGCATCTACTCCAACGGCGCCAACCGCATCATCGGCCAGCTTGCTCTCGCCACCTTCGTGAACCCGGGCGGCCTCCTCCGCCAGGGCCAGAACCTCTGGGCGCCGAGCTCCAACTCCGGCCAGGCAATTGTTGGCCTGCCAAACACGAACGGCCGCGGCTCGGTGAGCACCGGCACCCTCGAGTCATCCAACGTCGACCTCGCCCAGCAGTTCACCAACGTCATCCTCGCCCAGCGCGGCTTCCAGTCGTCCTCGCG
>CAYUVT010000323.1:0-2328 GCA_964448165.1 uncultured Anaerolineaceae bacterium
GGGACCTGGAAGGTGCCGTCGTCTACCTGGCTTCCGATGCCTCGCGGTTTGTCACCGGGCACATTCTTTATGTCGATGGCGGGTGGACAGCCGGGGGTGGCTACCACCAGCTGCCGCCGCTCTGGGAGTCAAGCCCGGGCCACCAGCGCATCGACTAGCCACGGCCCCGGGGTGCCGGCTCATGTGGGACCAGCGGGTCCTCTCTGATGGCCCGGGCGGCCCTTCTCGACCGATAGCGGTTTCACAATGCTGGCTATGGGCGTCACGAAAGGAGGAAGAACGTGCTGTTCGTAACGCTTGGCACCGCGAAGGCCAGCTCGACCAAGGAGCGAGTTGCCAGGCGCGCCGGATGGAAATACCCGGACGGCGTGAAGGTAGTGGCCGAGTACTGGCTGATGCGGCCGGACCCGGTGCTGGTGCTGATTTCTGAGTCCGAAAGCCCGGAACCGATCCTGGCCGCGCTCGCCGACTGGGACGACATGATGGATGTCTCAGTCACACCCGCCGTGACCGCCGAACAGGGGCTCGCGGCGGCTGCGCGCCTGACCCGGGGCGGCTAGGCAAAACTGCAGTAACCAGAGACGCCGGTTAAGCGCCCCGGTCTGAACCGGCGATCTCAGCCATCAGTTCAAGCGCTTCTGGCTGCCGGGCCTGGACGAGCAAAGTTGTGACGCCGGCATCCTCCCAGGCGCGGTAGCGCTCCCGAATGCGCTGCACTGGTCCCACGAGTGACATCTCGTCGCACAGTTCATCAGGGACGGCTTCGGCTGCCTCGGCTTTCCGCCCGGCCAGGTACAGCTCCTGAATGCGCTCAGCCGCATCGCCGTAGCCGTACCTGATGGCCATTTCGTTGTGGAAGTTCTTTTCGCGTGCGCCCATGCCGCCCATGTAGAGGGCAAGGAGAGGCTTTTGCATCGCGAGGAGCGCCCTCACGTCGTTGCCGATGGCCACCGTGCACCCGGCCGCGATGTCGAAATCCTTCCAGGACTTGCCATTTCCTGCCCGCCGGAACCCCTCTTCGAGGTGCGGCCGGAAGAGGGGCATCCGCACCGGCGAGAACCAGATGGGCAGCCAGCCATCAGCCAGCTCGGCCGTGTTGCGGATGTTGACCGGCCCCATGGTAGCCAGGTAAACGGGGAGCTGGCGGCTGTGCAGGATGCTCTTCAGGGGCTTGCCCAGCCCGGTGGACCCCGGGCCTGTGTAGGGCAGGTGGTATTCCTGGCCCTCGTAGCTCACGGGCTCCTGCCGCGCCCAGATCTTGCGGAGGATCTCCACATACTCGCGCGTGCGTGCCGCTGGCTTTCCGTAGGGCACCCCATGCCAGCCTTCGACCACCTGGGGGCCACTCAGGCCAAGCCCGACGAGCGCCCGCCCGCCGGAGAGGGCGTCCAGGGTCGACATGGTCATGGCGCACATGGCCGGGGTGCGCGCGGGAATTTGCATGATGGCGGTCCCGAGCTTGATGCGCGTTGTCAGCGCCGCGATGTACGCCAGTGGTGTCACCGCATCCGAACCGTACGCCTCGGCCGTCCAGATTGAATCGTAGCCGAGCGCTTCCACCCGCCGGATGAGGTCGATGGGTACGTGCATCTCGGCCCCGGAGTAGCCGATGTTGATGCCAAGCTTCATGGGGGCCTCTTTGTGTTTCGGTCAGGTTCGGGATGGTTCAGGCGGTAAAGCGATAGCCCTTGCCGCGGATCGTCTGGATGTACTCGGCTGAACCGAGGACGTCACGGAGTTTCCGGCGAAGGTTGCT
Organism: uncultured Anaerolineaceae bacterium; assembly: GCA_964448165.1. GTDB lineage: Bacteria > Chloroflexota > Dehalococcoidia > Tepidiformales > Tepidiformaceae > Amarobacter. Next base: position 1,757 of record CAYUVT010000323.1, read on the forward strand.
GACGTGCGCCCGGACAAGGGTGCTCGCGCCGGCGGCGTCGTGGTACTGCCACACATCAACCAGGAGCTCGCGTGGATGGAGGATCTCGCCCTCGTGCTCCATCAGATACGCAAGCAGGGTCGCCTCGATGTTTGTGAGATGTGCCTCGCGCTCGCCGCTCCGGAGGGTGTTCGATGCGAGGTCGAGGTTGATGCCGGGCTCGCGCCCATCCCTGCGAGGATGCCCGATGCGCTCGCGAAGTGCCTCGCCAAGCGCTTCGATCGGGAACGGCTTCTTGATGACTGCGCCTTCGATGCGGAAGTGCGGGCGGCGTGCACCCTTGTGGAGCAGGTAAACCATGGCCGGCGGGTTCGTGCGATAGGCGCTGGCGAGCCACTGGTTGAACTGGACGAAGTTGGCGCCCTCTTCGCCCCTCGGCAGCCCCTGCACGTCGGTGACGATAGCATCGTGACGGTAGTCCGCCAGGTGCTGCATCGCATTGTCGTAGTTGGAGGCGGTCGCGGTGTCGTAGCCGCGCTCCCGCAGATATTCGGTGACAGCGGCGCGCATTCGGGGTTCGCGACTGATGACGA
>CAYUVT010000324.1:0-2311 GCA_964448165.1 uncultured Anaerolineaceae bacterium
GGGGGAACGAACACCAGCTCACCCAGGTGATCCTGAACCTGGTGACGAACGCCGAACAGGTGCTGAGCGAGCGGGAGGGCGCCCGCTTGACCATCGCCGCGGATTGCAACGGTTCGCGGACACGGATCATCGTCGCCGATAACGGGAAGGGCATGGACGAGGCCACCCGGTCGCGCATCTTCGAGCCGTTCTTCACCACGCGGCCCGGGCTGGGCACCGGCCTGGGATTGCCCCTTTCCTACTCGATCGTGCAATCGCACCAGGGGACCATCGCGGTGAGCTCGACTCCCGGGGTGGGCACTACCTTCACCATCGAGCTGCCCGCGCTCCCGGACCTGCCCCCGGAGGAACGCCACGACGCTCCCGATGCTCCGCCCAGGGCGGCGCGGGTGCTGGTGGTGGACGACGAGCCCAGCCTGCGAAAGGTATGCCAGCGGCTTGTTGCCAGCCTTGGCCACGTCTGCGAAACGGCCGAGAACACGGAGGCCGCCCTCGGCATTGCCGGCGCACAGGACTTCGATGTGGTGCTGTGCGATTACCGGCTGGCGACCGAAACGGCCGACCAGGTGCTCCAGGGGTTCGCCCGGGTGGCCCCGCAACTCATCCCGCGGACGGTCATCGCGACCGGCGCCACCACCGATCCCGGCGTGCTGCGCCTTGTGGAGGAGTACGGACTCAAGCTCGTCGCAAAGCCGTACGGGGTGGAGGAAATCGCACAGATCATCGCGGAGTCGCGGGCCGGCTGATGCCGCGGCGGCGGGCCCAGGCCCAACGGCCCATGCGGCCGGGCCATCCGGCCGATGCCGGCCCGGGTTGGGGGCGGAGAGACTGGACGCAGCACCCAATGGGAGCCCCGCCATGTTGGCCCACGAAATTGGCCCCCGCACCCCGGACGAAGGAACGCCGCGGCACGCCGAGGAAGTCGTGGCGGAGGTGATGGCGCACGTTTCGACGGTGGTGGTGATCCTGGCTGCGGCGTTCCTGGGTGCGGCGCTCTAACCGAACGCGATGAACAGCGTCCCCGCCGCCACCAGCGCGGCGCCCACCCCCACTCCCCAGGTGATGTGCTCGCCGAGGAACACGGCCGCGAACACCACGGTGATCACGAGCGAAAGCTTATCGATCGGCGCGACCTGCGACGCGTTCCCCAGCTGCAACGCGCGGAAGTAGAAGAGCCACGAAAGGCCGGTCGCGACCCCGGAAAGCAGCAGGAAGAGGAGCGTGTGGTTCGACAGCTTCGGGATGTCGCGGTGGACACCGGTGGCGAACACGATGCCCCAGGCGAAGACGAGGACGACAACCGTCCGGATAGCCGTCGCGAGGTTCGAATTGACGTCCTTCACGCCAACTTTCGCGAGGATTGCGGTTGCGGCGGCAGCCACCGCCGAGAGCACCGAGAACGCGAGCCAGTTCATGCCTCGACTATAGACGATGGGAGGGCGCGCGGCAGGAACGCGTGCGCGCGGGGCGCGCGCCTCAGGCCGGCAGCTCGGGCTGGCAGCTGCGGCAGAAGCTGGTGATGCGCTGGTTCGCGGTGATTTCGCTGATGGTGGTTCCGCAGCGCGGGCAGGGCTTGCCTCCGAGCCGGTGCACCCGCATGAAGTCGCGGCGCTCCTCGTAGTCGAGCACACCATCCTTCACCATCGCCTCGCGGACCAGGGGAGTGGCCCATGCCATGACGGCGATGGCCGCCCGGTAGAGCGCGCGCAGGTCGCCCTCGCTCAACATGGTGCGCGGGATGTACGGGTTGATCCGCGCCTCCCAGAGGATCTCATCGCTGTAGGCGTTGCCGATGCCCTGCACGAACTCGGCATTCGTGAGGATGTTCTTGATCTGCCCCCGGTACTTCCTGATGCGTGCCACCCATTCGTCTTCGGTCAGGGAGGGGTCGAGCAGGTCGGGGCCGTTGGTGGCCCAGTTCGGGATGTGGCCGAGCTGTTCGAGCGGGACGAGGTAGAGCTTCCCCATCAGCCGCTCATCGGAGTAGCGAAACGAACGGCCCCCGGCGATATCGAGCACCAGGCAGGTCTTCGCGCGGAGCCTGGTTTCGCGCTCCACATACTGGAAGCGGCCGGTGAGCATCGGGTTGATGGCGAGCACCCGGCCCGAAGCGAGCGGGAAGAGCAAGAACTTGCCATGGCGCTGGACCTCGCCGAAGACATCGCCGGGGAGTTCGCGAAACTCCTGGGCGGGGGTCCGGAAGACATGCGGAATGCGGACCTGGGCCCCGGCGATGGCCTTGCCGGCGATCTGCGCCGTGAAGAACCCCCGGATGGCCTCGAGCTCGGGTATTTCGGGCATGCGGGGAGTG
>CAYUVT010000325.1:0-2309 GCA_964448165.1 uncultured Anaerolineaceae bacterium
CGCGCCCCGGCCCGGGCGAATGCGTAACGCTTCACAAATTCCGACCAATGGGTGACTCACTCAAGACGCGGCCGGCTCGTGCCGACTCTTTCGAGGAGCCTTTGCTCCCGGCGCCGCGTAGCGGACCTGGCGCCACGAACCTGCGCCTGACCTGCCGAAGGGAATCGCCATGCCGCAACGCCATGCCTGGAAGGCCCGTGCCTTCGCGACCGGAATCGCTTTCGCTCTCGTGCTGGGAGCCTGCGGGGGGGACGATGACCAGCCCACCAGCACACCCGACCCGGGAGAAGCCGCTGCCTCTCCCGCTGCCCGGGGAGGAGGCGACTCCTGCCGCCCGGTCCCTTACCTGGTCGCGCTCAGGGCGGCCCGCGGCGACGAGGTGGCGATCGAGAACGAGGTCTTCGAAGTGGTCTCCGCGAAGGCGGTCTCCCTCTCGGGTGGAGCGGCCTACACCATCTACCTCGCCGACTACGAGATCCCGGACGACGAGATCAGCGCGTTTTCCGCGCCGAAGCCGGGCGAGGGGCAGACCCTCGTGACCATCTTCATCACCGTCTTCAACGGGACCGGGAGTCCGCCCGCGATCAAGGCCGGGCAGGAGATCGCCTTCACCCCGGATTTCGGTGTCCTCACGTTCCGGGTCATCACGCAGAAGGGAAGCGAGGCGTACAGCAGCTACAGCGCGGCGCGCGGGAAGGTCACCCTCTCCGACGTCGGAGATAGCGTGTGCGGCGAGATCGTCTACGAGGATTCGACGAAGTCCGACCTCAGCTCGATCCAGAACCGCCTCGAGGGCGTGTTCGGTGCAGTGGTCGTGAAGAAGTACTGACGCGCGGGCGGGGCCATGTCACAGCCTCGCCCGCTCCTCCATCACGCGCGCCCACTCGGCCTCGGGGTCCTCGCTGCCCAGGTTGGCCGCGGCCGTGCGCCGCGACTGGATGCCCGCCTCCACCAGCGCCCGTTCCTCGGTCACCTGCCGCGAGCGGTCGACCGGCAGGATTGGCCCCCAGTGCATCACGGGGCGCACTCCCTCGATTTCGAGCCCGGTGAACTGCGCGAGCAGCCGCAGGATGAGCTCGGCCCGCCGCTCATACACCGCTGTGCGGATGCGCTGCTTGCGGGCCACCTTGCGGGCGATGGGGTCGAGCTCGGTGTTGAGCGCGACCCCGCTGAGCCCCTGCGGGTTGTGCCCGAAGGCCGTCCGGGGCGACTCGCCGAGGTCGTGCAGGGTGCGGTACACCAGGTCGATGTACTCGCGGTGGAGGGCGACGCCGCCACCCTGGAGCAGGTCCAGCAGGTAGGCTTTCGCGCTTTCCGGCACCTCCCACACCGCCCCCGGTTCGACCGCGATATCCTGCGAGCCCTGGACACCTTCGAGCACCGCGATGGGGTTGCCGGAGAGTTCCAGGATCTGGCTGAGCTGGCTGAACGCACGATTGAGCTCCCGGCTCGATTCGATGAGCGCCGGGATATCGCTCGAACCCCAGGCCTGCTTCGGTTCGCGGACGTTCGGGAAAAGGACGAACGGGATGAAGCCGTACGGGTTCGGTTGCCGCCCTGCGAGTTCGTTGTCCTGCCAGAGCTCGAAGGTGTCCCGCGTCCAGTACTCGGTCACCAGGCCGCCGGGCCGTTCCGGAGCGCCGGGCTCGGGTGGCAGCCGGTACTGCGAGGCCAGCGCCAGCAGCCGCGCCGGGTCGTCGGGCTGGCGCCAGGCGAAGATGCCCTGCACGTCCGGGGCTGTCACCCGGACCTGCCCCGCGGACGCGTCCCACGACACGCGGTAGCAGGCATCGCCGAGGACGGCGCAATCGAGTTCCGTCTCGTAGTCGAGCTGGGCGAGCCCGTTGGCCTGCTCGACGGCGCGAAAGGCACGCTCGGCCTCGCGGGCGCGTCCCGCGGCTTGCTCGCCACCTTCGAGCTGGAGCGACGAGCCGGTGAGCAGGTAGCTCGTGACCTTATCGACGAGCGCTTTCGCGTAGTTGAAGGTGAGGCGCCGCTCGCCGCGGCGCGCCCGGCCGGGCCACTGGCTGCCCTGGTAGAAGGCCAGGTTGTCGCGGTAGCGGCTGCGGCGGTCTTCATCGAGCCGCTGGAGGAGGACGGGCAGGGGCGTGGCGTTCGGCACCGGGGAACCTCGGGAGGGAAGTGACACACCCTGTACCGTCGCGGGCGGGAGCGCCAAGGCCCGGGTGGCAGGGCCAGCGTGCGCCGGGGGTGGCGCTTCGTGGCGGTCGCGGTCCGGAGGGCCGCCGGGGGTTGTCGCGTCCGGGGGAGTGACAGCGCAGCGCGCCATCACCGGCGCGCCCCGGATG
>CAYUVT010000326.1:0-2293 GCA_964448165.1 uncultured Anaerolineaceae bacterium
GGTGCTCGCCGCCCTCTCGCTCCTCCCCGCACTCCTTGGCATCACCGGCGGCGCTATCGTCCGGGCCGGCCGCCGCCACCGAGCCGCGGCGTCATCCCACGAGCAGAGCGGCTGGTATCACCTCGGCCATGCCATCATGCGCAGGCCGTACGTCTTCCTGGCGCTGAGCAGCCTCATCCTGCTGGTCCTCAGCATCCCGCTCTTCGATATGCGCCTGGGTTCGGCCGATGCCGGGAACAATCCCACCTCGTCGACCACCCGCCGCGCCTACGACGCTATCGCCGGTGCGTTCGGCCCCGGCATGAATGGCCCCCTCCAGGTGGTCCTCGCCGGCGCCTCGGCCCAGGATGCGGCCGCCATCCGCGAGTCACTTGCCGCCACGCCCAATGTCGCCTCTGTCAGCCCTCCCATGGTGAACCAGGCCGGTGATACCGCAGTCCTCTCGGTCATCCCCGCGACCTCCCCCCAATCCGCCGAGACCGCCGACCTCGTCCACCTCCTGCGCGACGATGTCCTGCCCGCCGCCACCGCCGGTACGAATATCGAAACCTTTGTCGGCGGCGCCACGGCCCGCGGCATCGACATCGCCGACCGCATCAGCTCGCGCCTGCCGCTGTTCTTCACCCTCGTCATCGGTATCAGCTTCCTGCTGCTCGTCGTGGTCTTCCGCTCGCTCATGATCCCGCTCAAAGCGGCCCTCATGAACCTGCTTTCGATCGGCGCCGCCTACGGTGTGGTGGTGGCCGTCTTCCAGTGGGGCTGGGGCGGCAGCCTCGTCGGCGCCGGGTCCACCGGCCCCATCGAGTCCTTCCTCCCGATGATGCTCTTCGCTGTCCTCTTCGGGCTTTCGATGGACTACGAGGTCTTCCTGGTGAGCCGCATCCACGAGGAATACCTGCGCAGCCGCGACAACGCCGTCTCCGTCGCCCGGGGCCTCGCCTCCACCGCCAGCGTGATTACCGCCGCCGCGGCCATCATGATCGTTGTCTTCCTCAGCTTCGTGATGAACGACCAGCGGGTCGTGAAGGAGTTTGGCCTCGGCCTCGCCGTCGCCGTCCTCGTCGATGCCACCGTCGTCCGCCTGCTCCTCGTCCCCGCCACCATGGAGCTCATGGGCGAATGGAACTGGTGGCTTCCCCGCTGGCTCGACCGGGTGGTCCCCCGCATCTCCATCGAGGGCAGCCCACAGCCGGCCGATGGGCAGGCGGCCGAGCGGCCGGTGAGTGCCGCCTGAGCAAGCGCCGCGCGTCCAGGAAGGTCTTGCGTTTCTCCCGGATGCGTCATGAGGTGTCGCGCCTTCCCGTCATCCTCCCGCCAGTCACACGCCCGGGGGACCAGGATGGCGAAGTCAGCCACCGAGAAACTACTCGACGAACTCGATCAGCTCGCCGCCAAAGGGCGCATCTCGCCCGAGGAGTACGAGGCGCGCCGCAGCGCGATCATTGCGGGGAATGTGGCGCCGCCGGCGGAGAAGAAAGGAGGTGGCCTCTTCAGGTGGGGGCTCCTTGGCTGCCTCGGCATCATCGCGGCCATCGGCCTCTTCTTCGTTGTCCTCATCCTCGCCATCGGGGCCGCCATCAACGATGCCGCCGACGATGAGCCCGATACTGGCGGCGATGTCCACGTCACGCTGGCACCGGGCGCCAGCGGCGTCATCGCGCCCGAAGGCAACGGCAGCAAGAAGTCCAAAGTCACCATCCTGCAGGTTGTCGACAACGTGCCCTCGGCCAACCAGTTCATCCAGCCGGCACCCGGCAAGAAATGGATAGGCATCGAGGTAGAGGTTGAGAACGTTGGCACCGCCCAGGTCACCTCGCTCGACTGGACCCTGCGCGACACGACGGACCAGGAGCACGAACGCACGCTCTGGACGGGCGCGGAAGGGTCTGCGATCGACATCGTCTACCACGACCTCACTCCCGGCGGGAAGAAACGGGGCTGGCTCTACTTCGAAGTCGACCAGGCGGCCAGCATCAAGTGGCTCCGGGCCGACCCGAACCCGTTCCTCGCGAACGACCTCTACTTCGACGCCCCCTAGGCGCCTCAGCGCCTCCATGCCCCATACCCCATTCCTCATTACTCTTAGCGCATGCGCTATCGCCGCATCGTCGCCAAGTTCGGCACCAGCCTGCTCACCGCCGGGTCCGACCGGCTCGACCTCGAGGCGATGTCGCGGCTCGTGGGTCAGGTGGTGCGGCTGCGCGAGCAGGGCTGCCGGGTGGTGGTCGTCTCGAGCGGCGCCCAGGCGGCCGGCCGGCATCGCCTGCGCGGCCGGATCGAGCCGGGACGGGGC
>CAYUVT010000327.1:0-2293 GCA_964448165.1 uncultured Anaerolineaceae bacterium
GTATCCCCATAGCTTCGACCGCCGCAAATCGTCACACCGCGTCGAACGTACTCAACCCAAGCCCAATACCCGCTCACTTCGTACGCTGTATCCAAGTAAAAGTCCGGCCCCAAACCAACCTCGTATGGGCTCATTCGGGAAGCGTAGTTCCAAGCCCACAAAGCGTCGTCAATGTACCACCCAGTGTTGTTTTTGACGCTTGGTCCCGAAGTATCCAGGCGCCAGCTGAACCAGTTGGCTGTGCTGGGCGTAGTGGCCTTGGCAAATGGGCCCGAGGATGTCAGTCCGAATGCCATCACTGCGACCAGGGCGGCCGCCAATAGAAGATGTCGATACATCCAATTCACCCCGCATCAAGGTGCGGTGAGCGTAGCGGGAGGGGGGGACGCGTGTCAATCGCTGCTGGATTGTGCTCTTTACCCTCGCCGGATCCACACCCGCCGGATCATCACCGTCTCGCTGACCGCCGCGGCGTCGCCGTAGGGGTCGGGCGTGGCCGATTGGACGACCGGGGTGGTCTCGGCGGCCGGCTTCACCTTCTCGCGGCGGCCCGGCTTCGGCCGGACGGCACTGACGGCCTGCTTTGTTGCCTGGCGCGCGAGATACTTCCCGGTCAGCCCGACGCCGATCTGGAGCACAGTGCCGATGGCAACCGCGGTCGCGGCCTTCTTCACCGGGGCCGGCAGTTGCGCGCGCTGGCGTTCGACGCGGGCCGGGGGTGCGGCCGCCGCGGCAATGACGGCTGTATCACGCAGCGCGGCGAGGTACATCCCGCACTGGCGGCAGTAGTTGTCGGCGGGCTCGTAGCTCGCGGCGCAGTCGGGGCAGGTGCGGGGTGCGTCGATCATGCGGGCGATTATACGGTCCTTGTCGAGCGTGCCACTGCGGCTTCCACAGCCTCGGTTAAGTCGACCGGTTCGGGCGGGGGCACGGCGAGCGTCCCCATGGCCACCGCCCGCAGCGTCTCCACCAGGAACGGGCGCTCCCGGGCGACGCCGCGCGCGCGGATATCGGCGTAGAGCGGCATGGCCATGATTTCGTCCAGGCTGGCATGCAAAAGGTCGCTTCCTGAAAGCGCCTCCCAGGCCGGCTCGTTCGCGGCATCGCGAATCGGAAAGCGGCAGAAGCTGATCGCTGGCCCTCGGTCCACGTCACCTGTCACCAGATTCATCATGCAGCCCGATTCGAGCGCGTTCGTGCGCATCAGCTCGGCGATGACTTCCTGGTAGGTGCCGACCGGGCCATCCGGCAGCGCCGGGTGGTCGTTGATGAACGTGAAGCGGGAGTAGAGCGGTTCGGTTGCGATGAGCATGTAGCCGAACATCACGCCGAGCTCGAAGTCATAGCTCGAGAGGATGCGCGCTACCTCAGCGTCATAGTCGTACCGCCAGGGCTGGAGCGGCTCGCCCGGCTTCCCTAGCTTGCCGCCGCGCGCCTTCCGGAACCCCACCGATGACAGCGTCTCGACCCGGATACCGCGTCGTTCCAGCATCGCGATCAGCCGGTCGGTGGCCTCGGCCTCGCCGCGGTCGCGGTTGATGAACACGACCGCGAGCTCGACCGGCAGGCCGTCTTTGATAGCTCCCAGGAGGTACTCGAGCGCGCCGTAGGAGCCTGGCCCCCGCCCGGTGGTCAGCCATGCGATGCGCATTTACTCGTCCGCCTCGTATTCGGCCTCGACCTCGCGGAGCTGCATCTCGTCCTCGTCGAGCCGCGATTGGAGTGTTTTCACCCTCAGTTCGGCCTGTTCGAGGATCGCCCGCAGCTGGTCCACCAGCTTTGCGCCTTCCTCGTAGAGGCGCAGCGACTCCTCGAGCGGCAGGTTGCCCTGCTCGAGCCGCCGCGCCTTCTCTTCGAGAGCGGCGTAGAGCGATTCGAACGTCGGTTCCGAGGCCATCAACTCACCTCCGCCCAGAATGCGCCATCGGCAACCGAAACGGAAAGCCGGTCGCCCGGTTTCACCTTCCGGGTGCTGTTCACCACCGGCTTCCGGCGCGCCCCTTCTTTCTGGACGATTGCAAACCCCCGGGCAAGCGTCGCCATCGGGTCGAGTGCTGCCAGCCGCGCCGCAGCCCGCTCGAACCGTGCGCGGTCGGCGATGCACCGGCGTTCCAGGCCAGACTCGATCTCGCGCAGGAGTTCTGCCACGCCCCGGGCCATCGCTTCGGGGTCGGGCGCCGAACGCTGCAGGCGCCGCAAGGTGCCCTCCACATCCGCTGCGGTCTCTCCGATCAAACCGCGGACTGCCGAGGCCATCCCGCGGTCGATCATCCGGAGCGCACGCTCGACCTGG
>CAYUVT010000328.1:0-2269 GCA_964448165.1 uncultured Anaerolineaceae bacterium
CGGCCCGGCTTCCGCGCTCGAACCCCCCGGCGATGTTGGACATCATCGAGACGGTGGCACCGGGAAGCTGGTCCTTGAATGAAAACGTTGACGCGACGGGGTCCTGGTCAACGAAACCGCTCATCCGGGCCATGAAGGCTCGCGCCTTCTGCCAGGCGATCAGGTCCTCGAACCTGGTGACGCGGCCCACGGGCGCTGCGTTGCTCATGCCTCATGCCTCGGCCGGTAGGGGGCGGGAAGGCGGGTGGCGCGCAGGCGGTCGAGCTCGGCGCGGGTGGTGGCAAGCTCATCCTGGAGAGCGCGGATCTGCTCGCTCATGCGGAGGATGATGTCGACCCCGGCCAGGTTGACGCCCAGCTCATCGATGAGGCGCTGGGCCTGCCGGATCCGCTGGATGTCGGTGTTCGAATACATGCGGATGTTGCCGCCCGTCCGCTTTGGTTCGATGAGGCCCGCGCGTTCGTAATAGCGGAGGGTCTGCTGGTGGAGGCCAACAAGCCGGGCGGCGATGGAGATGACGTACATCGGCTCGTCGTCAGCGCCTCCGTCGAGGGGTTCGCGGGTTCGGTTGCGGGCCATGGGTCACCTCCTTTCAGTGCCTTGCGGCAGTGGCCTGGCGCAGCTTGCGCAGGGCTTCGATGTGCTCCCGCTCTTCGGGGGTCAGGTGGTCGGGCAGGGTGACGCGCACCTTCGCATAGAGGTCGCCACGCTTGCCGGGGTGGCCGAGCACCGGCATACCTTTGCCGCCGAGGCGGATCTGGCGCCCGTTCTGGGTGAGCTCGGGGATCCGCAGCGCAACCCGCCCGTCGATGGTGGTCAGGGTGACTTCGCCACCCAGGATCGCATCGATGTACGGCACGTCGACTTCGGTGTAGAGGTCATCTCCCCGGCGTTCGAAGCGGGCATGGGGGAGGACGGTGACCACCAGGTAGAGGTCGCCAGGCGCGCCCTGGCCGGTACCTGGCCGGCCCTCGCCGGCGACGCGCACGCGGGAGCCCGTCTTCACGCCGGCGGGGATTTTCACCTCGAGCCGGCGCGGCCGCGTGACTGCGCCCATGCCTTCGCAGGCGTGGCAGATGGCGCCGGCGATCTCACCGGAACCGCCGCAGGTCGTACAGACCTCCTGGGTCTGGAGGTTGACGGTGCGGCTCGTCCCGTGGAACGCCTCTTCGAGGGAGACTTCGACCGATGTCTCGACATCCTGCCCACGGCGGTTGCCGGGCTGGGCGCGCGGGCCGCCCCGCTCGCGGCGGAAGAAGGAGTCGAAGATGGAGCCGAAATCGCCAAAGGCATCGGCGCCGCTGGAGCGGAAGGCAGCGCCAGCGCCGCGGGCGGCCTGGGCCGCTTCGAGCTGGTCGGCCATCTCCCAGCGGTCGCCCCACTTGTCGTACTTCTTGCGCTTCTCCGGGTCGGAAAGGACCTCGTGGGCGGCGTTGACTTCCTTGAAGCGGGCCTCGGCTGCCTTGTCGTTCGGGTTGACATCGGGGTGGTACTTGCGGGCGAGCCGCCGGTACGCCGCCTTGATCTCCTTTTCCGAGGCCGTGCGCGGCACCCCCAGCGCTTCGTAGAAGTCCTTTGCCATAGCGTCACTCTACCGTTTTGGCAGTCGAGCCCACAACTCGGTGGTGGCCTGCCTTGATAAAGATTTTGGCAGATATCTTGCAGGCCGTCCAGATGGGGTGCTACCTTATCGCCAGCACAACACAAACCGTGGAGGTGTATGCGCAATGGCAACCGCTCTCACTCGATGGGATCCCGCAGCCGATTTCGCCGCCATGCGGAACCTGATGGACCGGGTCTTCGACACGAGCTTCCCGCGCCTGGTCCCCTTCCGGAACGGCGGCGAGGACCTGGGTCCCGCCAACCTCAACCTCGATGTCCTGGAGACGGGCGATAGCTTCGTCATCAAGGCCGCCATCCCGGGGGTCGATCCGAAGGACGTCGAAATCACCGTCGAGGACGACGTCCTGACCATCAAGGGCGAGTTCGAGCAGAAGGAAGAGGCGAAGGAGGAGAACTACCTCCGCCGCGAAATCCGCTACGGCGCCTTCCAGCGCCAGCTGCGGCTGCCCCCGACCGTGGACGCCGAGCACGCCCAGGCGGCGTTCGAGCACGGCATGCTTCGGCTCTCGATCCCCAAGAAGCCCGAGGCCCGCGCCCGGTCCATCAAGATCACCCCGCAGGGCGTCATCGAAGCCCAGAAGGTCTCCAACAACTAGCAGGGTGTTGAAGAAGGGATCGGCGTAAGGGGCGGGATGTGGGATCGTGT
>CAYUVT010000329.1:0-2245 GCA_964448165.1 uncultured Anaerolineaceae bacterium
CCGCGCTTCGCGTTGGCGAAGGGGTCGGACGGGGTGGGCGTGGCCTGCGGGCCGGGCGTCGGGGTGGCAATTCCGCTGCCGCCACCGCCGTTGCTGTCGTCGTCGTCATCACCGCAGCCGACGAGCGCGAGGCCTGCGGCGCCAGCGCCGGCGGCAACCGCGCCACCGAGGAAGCGGCGGCGGCTGCGGCGGCTGCGCCAGTATTGAGTCCAGTAGTCTTCTGTCATGAATCCCCCTACGCAAAAAGAGCGTTGATGGTATTGATACGTCACACTACCGGTACCGGATTTCGGTATCGATTCACGTGCCACGCATCGTTATGCGTCCATTCCTTACTACCTCGGCCTTCCTGTCAACCCCGCCTACATGCAGGTGCTTCACACGTGTATCAATGTCATCTACTCGTGGTAATCACGATGCAAATACTGGACGTCCGTCCAGTTGTCCGTGTATCTACCGCATGCAGTGGTGCACGTATCGAGATGGGACAGGTGATCGGCCGGCCGTCATTCCGGGCGGGCCGTGGCGGCCCCGGCCGGGCGGTGCGCCGGGGCGACCGGCCATCCCATCGGGTCATGGCTTCCCCTGGGCCTGCTCGCCGGGAATGTCCGGCGTTTGACGGGCGGGCGAGGCCGGATGGAGTCCCTCAGGGCGCCCACATGCCACGGCCGGCCGCCATCGCCGCCCGCTGCGCCGGCAACAGCCGCGTCTCGTGGTACTTCACATCCGGCGGGAAGGTGACCACCCGCGCCAACCCCGCTTCGAGCAGCCGCTCGTTCACCAGGGTCCCATCATCGAGCCAGGCATACCGCAAGAGCCGCCCGTAGCGGTCGCGCTCGGAGACATCCCGTTCCAGGCACAACCGGCGGCCCCCCACGAGGTGTTCGTTGAAGGCCGCGGCATCGGGGCCGAAGGGTTGTTCGCCGGCGGGCGAGCCGGCCGTCTCGGGCGTATCGATGCCGATGTAGCGGACGCGCTCTTCGGCTCCCGCAATCCGCACGCGGATGGTATCGCCATCGACCACGCGGACCACGCTGGCCCATTGGCAGACCACGCCGGGCGGGAGGCCTGCGGAACCGGGGGCAGCGGGAGCCCGCCCGGAACAGGCGGCCAACAGGAGGGTGAACAAGGCGGAGGCGAGAGCGAGGTACCGCACCGGGGACGAGGATACGGTGTTGGCGGACAACCGGTGACGCGATGACGCCGCGGGCTTGGGGCCACGCGATGCGGCGCCCTACGTTGCCCTCCCGGGTGGGCCCGGGTGGAGGTCCGCGATATGCAGTACGTGGTCGTGATCGAGACCGGCGCGCCGATCGAGCTGGTGGAGGCAAGCTGCCGTTGGCTCCCGGGCAAGCTGGTGCTGGGGCCCCGCGCGCTCCACGGAGCAGGGGGCGCCGATGCAGCGGCGGGGCTGGTGCTCGAGCCCCCGTGGCTGCCGGACTGGGTGGTCGATGAGCTCCCGGCGCGGTCGCGCGGCGGGGTGCCGCTCCTGCTCGCACTCAAGCTCTTCCGCCACGGGACGCCGGTGGTCGACCCGGAGACCGGCGCGCGGCGGGCTTACTGGTCCGGCAAGCTGCCGCGGCTGACCGGGGCTTCGAAGCGGGCGCTCGATGCGGCCGTGGCCGAACTCGTGGCGCTCGGTGTGCTGCGCATCCACGAGCCGCCCCGGCCGGGCGCCGCGCGCGGCTACAGCGCCAGTTACGAACCGCCGGCCTGGGGCGTTGTACCAGGTCCAGGTGGCCCGGGCCGGGGCGTTGTGCCGGCCGTCGAAGGGGGTGCGGAAATTGCCACCCCGCAGATTCCGGGAGGTGCAGCAATTGCCACCCCATCCGAATCCCGCGCGTACGCGAATGGTGGTGGTGAAGATCCTGATCCTCTCCCTGGCAAGGAGGGTATGGAGATCCACCACCACCCATCCGGGGAATCGCGCGAGCAGATTTTGCGCACGCTGCGCGAGCTGGGGGTCGATTCGCCGGGGGCGCTGTTGGCCTCGCACGGGCCGGTGCGGGTGCTTGGCGCGCTGGGCGAGCTGGCGGGCGAACTGCACCGCGGGCAGGTGCGCAACCCGGCGGGCTGGCTCGTGGCGGCGCTCATGAACCGGGAGCGGGTGTTCGAACAGGCGAGCCTGGACGTGCTGGAGGAGGTGACGGCAGTGGACCAGGGGTTCGAAGCACGGAAGCGCCAGTACGGCGGTCCCCTCCAGGCGTGGGTGCTTGCGCGACAGCGGGCCGGGGGTGAGGGGTGA
>CAYUVT010000330.1:0-2237 GCA_964448165.1 uncultured Anaerolineaceae bacterium
GATGGTGAGGCCCGGGGTGTTCATGATGTCGTCGATCAGCAGGAAGCTGATGCCGCGGTGCTTGGGCGCCTCGGGGTCGGTGCGCACGAGGCAGAACATCTGGTTGGCGCGGTGGCCGCCGGAGGTCCAGATCTTCTGGCCGTTGATGACGTACTCGTCGCCATCACGGACGGCGCGGGTCTGAAGGCTTGCGAGGTCGGAGCCGGCGCCGGGCTCGCTGTAACCCTGGCACCAGATGTCCTCGCCGCTGGTGATGCGCGGCAGGTAGCGCTTCTTCTGTTCTTCGTTGCCGTGGATGATGAGCGTGGGGCCGATCATGCCGACGCCGAACCCGCGGGTGCCGGTATCGGGGGCGCCCCAGTAGCCAAACTCTTCGTTGAAGACCATCTGCTCGTAGATGCTCGCGCCGAGCCCGCCGTATTCCCTGGGCCAGGCGGGGGCAATCCAGCCGCGTTCCGCGAGCTTCCGGTTGAATTCCTTCGCAAACTCGAACTCTTCATCGGAGCGGCTGCCGAGCTGGCCGCTCTCGGGGCGGCTGTTGGCCTGCAGGAACGCCCGCACTTCCTGCCTGAGCTGTTCTTCCTTCTCGCCGAAACGCAGTTCCACTAAATCCTCCGGGCGGTCGCCTCTCGAGAGGGTCGCCGCCAACTGTGCGCACTGATTCTGCCAGACGCGGAGGGCGGTGGAAAACCGCGATTCACCTTTCTCCGGGATCCGTGGCGCGGGCTTCGGCGGCGGCCGTCTCCTGCGCTTCGATCCACGCCTGGCGGGTGGCAGCCGCGGTGACGTCGAAATCGAATCCCCGGCGGCGCAGGAATCCTCCGACTTTGGCGACGAATGCCTCGTAGGTGGTACGGGGGGCCTTGCGCGCCCGGGCGCGGGCCAGCTCCATGGCAATTTCGCGGTCATCGATATCGCGGATGGCCTGATCGGCCGATTCCGGATCGACGCCACGCCCGAGGAGCTCGTACTTGAGCATGCGCCGGCCGCGAGGGGCGAGCCGCTTGCGATCCTCGACCCAGGCCCGGGCGAACTTCTCGTCGTCGAGGAGGCCGGCACCGCGGAGTCGCTCGACCTCGTCGTCGATGGCATCAGGGTCGAAGCCCCGCATGGCCAGCCGGGTGCGCATTTCGGTCTCGCTGCGGGGCCGGGCGGCGAGCAGGCGGAGCGCCGCCTCGTGGGCGTTCACCCGGATCTCGGCGCCTTCGAGTTGCTGGAGCAGGTCCGGGGTTACCTCGTCGCCCTCGGCGATGCCGGCGCGCGCGCAGGCCTCGTCGCTGAAGAGGTATTCGCGACCGTCGCTCAGCTCAAGCAGGCGCTGGCGCCCGTGAGCGACATTCCGGATGGCGGTGATGCGTGCGGTACTGGGAGGCTCGTCCATACTGCGGCCTAGCGGGCGGCCAATGCTTCTCCTGCATCCTTTTTCGAGGGGGCGGGGAGCCCCACTTCACGGCGAATTTCCGTCTCGATTTCCATGGCGAGCTCGGCATTGTCGTCGAGGAACTGCTTCGCGTTCTCCCGTCCCTGCCCAATGCGCATATCGCCGTAACTGTAAAACGATCCACTCTTGGTGAGCACGCCGTGTTCGACGCCCAGGTCGATGATGTCGCCGGTGCGGCTGATACCACGCGGCATATCGAACATGATATCGAATTCAGCCTGGCGGAAGGGCGCGGCCACCTTGTTCTTCACGATCTTCGCGCGGACGCGGCGGCCCACCACGTCGCTTCCGCGCTTGATGGACTCGACGGGCCGGATATCGATGCGGACGGAGGCATAGAACTTGAGGGCGCGGCCACCGGGCGTGACTTCGGGATTGCCGAAGACGATGCCGACCTTCTCGCGGAGCTGGTTGATGAAGATGACCGAGGTGCTGGTGCGCGAGATGGTTGCGGTGAGCTTGCGCAATGCCTGGGACATCAGGCGGGCCTGGAGCCCGACGTGGGCATCGCCCATTTCGCCTTCGATCTCGGCACGTGGTACGAGCGCGGCGACCGAGTCGACCACGATGACATCGACGGCGTTTGAGCGCACCAGGGCCTCGCAGATCTCGAGAGCCTGCTCGCCGGTATCGGGCTGGCTGACGAGAAGGTCTTCAAGGCGGATGCCGAGGTCGCGGGCGTAGCCCGGGTCCATCGCGTGTTCGACATCGATATAGGCCGCGGTACCACCGAGCTTCTGGGCCTCGGCCATGATGTGCTGGGCGAGCGTGCTCTTGCCGGCGGATTCGGGGCCGA
>CAYUVT010000331.1:0-2233 GCA_964448165.1 uncultured Anaerolineaceae bacterium
GTTCCGCATCCTGCCGGGTGGTACCACCCCGGAGTCGGAAGGGCCTGTCATCCCCAGGGACCCGACTGCGGAGCGAGGTGTGGACCTTCTCGACGAGGCGATGGTTACAGCCGCACAGGCCCAGGGGCTTCCTGTGGCGCGAGTCTCACCGCCGCAGGGTTTCAAGGTCAGCCTTTCTGCCGTTAGCTGGTTCCCGTCAACGCCCGGCGGCTCCCCATGGCTCTGGCGCGAGTTTCACAGGTTCGAAGGCGACGGATTCTTTCCGGTCGAGGTGAGTGTGCGGCTGGCGAAACCGGACGCCTGGGTGGATCTCACCGACTACGACCCGTCGACTGGGCACGCGTGGGCCGAGTCCGATATTGACGGTGTGACGGTCATGTTCGTTCACGGGACAGCCGATGTGAAGGTTCAACCCATGATGCAGGCGTTCTTCTTCCTCGGCGACTACCTCGTGAATGTCGACGCGCCGGCGCTTCCGCCGGGCCACCTCAACGAAATCGTCCGGGGACTCATCGCTGACCACCGCGACCGCCTTGAGAGCGCAACGGTTGACGCACGAGGAGGTGTGCGGTGATCGGGCATCAGCGGCGCCGGCACCAAAGCCGGCGCCACCGCGAGCATCCGAATGCTGTCAGCTACTTCTCGGCCGGCTTTGGGTTCACCACCCCCGCGCCCAGCGTGCCCGGGAACACGCGCGCCAGCGAGTCCACGTCCCAGCCGCCCTCTTTGTAGATGGTCCGCTCGCGCTGGGGCAGGCTCATCAGGCTGATCTCGTTGCCGCCCACAATGAAGTCGCGGCCGTTGATGTTGCTGGCCTCGTCCAGGCAAAGGTAGACAACCAGCGGCGCCACGAGCTCCGGCGCCATGGCTGCGATCCCGGCCACCGCCTGCTCTGTGGGAGTGGCAGGGGTCGCAGCCGCGCCGCCGGCCTGGCCGGCGAGCTGCTGGCGCCGCTGACGCGCAGCCTCCATCTCCGGGCTGAGCGTCAGCCGCGTCGCCGCCCGCGGCCGGATGGCGTTCGCCGTCACGCCGTACTTCCCGAGGTCGAGCGCGAGCGTGCGCGTCAGCCCCACGATGCCTTCCTTCGCCGCCGAGTAGTTCGCCTGGCCCAGGTTCCCCAGGCCCGACTCCGAGGACGTGTTCACAATCCTGCCGCCCCGCTGCTGCCGGAAGATGATCGAGGCGTGCCGCGTGATCGTGAAGTGCCCCTTCAGGTGCACGGCAATCACCGCATCCCACTCCTCTTCGGTCATGTTGAAAATGATCCGGTCGCGCAGGATGCCCGCGTTGTTCACCAGGATGTCGAGCCGCCCGAACGTGTCCAGCGCCTGCTTCACCATCGCTTCGCCATCCGCCATCGAGGCGACGTTGCCGTAGTTCGCGACCGCGTCGCCGCCCATGTCCTTGATCTCCTGGACGACCTCGTCTGCCGGCGAAGTTGCGCCGCCTTCGCCCGCGGTGCTCCCGCCGAAGTCGTTCACGACGACCTTTGCGCCTTCTTTCGCCAGGAGGAGCGCCTCCCCCCTCCCGATGCCCCGGCCCGCCCCTGTGACGATAGCGACCCTGCCTGCAAGCCTTCCGGCCATGTTCCTGGTTCTCCTGGAGTGGTGTGTTGTCCCCGGGCATTTCCAACCCCTATCACGGTGGTTCAGGCCTGGTGAACGAGCGGCCCAACTCTAGCAAAGCGCGCGGAGGATGTCCCCCGCACCCGTTTCCTACCCGCTACGATCACGCGGATGCCCGCCCTTCTCGCCTTCATTCCCCACCCCGACGACGAGGCCTACAGCTTTGCCGGGACGATCGCGCTGGCGGCAAGGTCTGGCTGGGACTGCTACATCGAATGCGCCTCGTTCGGGGAGCGTGGCAAGCGCCACGATGGCGGCTCCACCGCCCCGGCTGATGTTGCCGAGGCGCGAGAGGCAGAACTGCGCGCCTCCTGCCGGGTACTTGGCGCCCATCCTCCCCGGTTCTGGGGCCTGCCCGATGGCGAACTCCAGCATCACCGGGGCGAACAGCCGCGTATCACCCGCCTCATCGATGGCCTGCGGCCCGCCCTCATCCTCACTCTCGGGGCGGACGGCGCCTACGGCCACCCCGACCACATCGCGCTTCACCGCTGGGTGTCCGGCGCGTGGGACTCGCTTCCCCCTTCCCGGCCGCCTCTGCTGTACGCCGCTTTTCCGGCCGGGCTGTTCCTCCCCCAGTACGAAAAGTGCATCGGCATGATGGGCGA
>CAYUVT010000332.1:0-2218 GCA_964448165.1 uncultured Anaerolineaceae bacterium
GCCGGGGGCTCGCCGGGATGAGTGGGCTCGACTCCACCCGTTGTTGTGCTGATGAGCTCTCCAGCTGCTCGTCCGACGGCACGGATCGCAGCGGCGGCGGCGAAAAACGCGAGCAACAGGCCCGCGAATCCAGCAGCGAGCACTCCCGGGCGCGCAGAACTCACAGGCAGCGAGCCCGGCAGGGGCAAGGGGGACGGCTCGATGCCGCCTGCCTGGCGGGGTGTGAGGGCATCGTCATCGATGAGGGCATCGACGATACCTTCGGTTTCGATGCGCGTGGCAACGGCGAGTTGCCGCACTTCCCGCGGTCCGAAGCGGCTGTCATCGGCGACAGATTCGCGGAGCGCTTCGAGGGCGGCGACGTGTGCCGCGATGGCGTTGGCTGCCGCGAACTTCACGTCGTCCCCGGGTTGGAGCAGGTCGAGGTCCTGGGCGAGCGCGGCATACCGCTCCGGGTCGTCGACAGCGGCCGAGGCAAGGTTCGTCCGGATGAGCGCCGCAAATGCGAGCAGCGACAGGCAGACAGTCAGCGCGGTGGCCGCCAGGGCATACGTGCGGACAAGGTGGCCACAGGTTTCCGCAGCAGGGGCCGGCGTGGCGGCGGGCGGCCTCAGGCCGGAGTCATCTCCTTTGGGGGACGCTCCAGCGGTCGCAGGTTGCGAGTGCAGGAGGGTGGCTACGGGAGACCATGCCGCGATGAACTGGCCGGGGAGGAGGAACCCCATGCCGGCGAGGCCGACACCGGCGAGTCCTGCGGCGGTCGACGTGACGTGAGCCACCCCGGCCTGGGCTGCGAGGGCGTAACCGGCTGCGATGGCCAGGGCCACGACCAGGGCGGTAAGCGCCGCGGATTCGAGGCCGGCGGCGAACCCGGTGACGACGTTCGAGGCCGGGCTCGTCTGGGATGCGCGGGCCACGCGGCGGGCCGCACGCCACGGTCCGAGGGGCGATCGCCGGGAGAGCAGGAGCAGGAGCGGGGCTGCAACCACGCCAGCGGAAGCGGCGCCAAAAAACCAGTACCAATCAGCTGGAAGCATGGCCCATGCGACCGCGGCGTAACCGCCGGTGCCCAGGACGCTGGTGACTGCGAGTGAGCGGACAAGGAGCACATCCGGGGTTCCCGGGCCCATCGAAAGCAGTTGCGCCGTGAGGCCACCGGCGATGGTTGCAAGGACGGCAACGGCCAGGAGTACGAGTGGCAGGAGCAGCCAGCCAGCGTCGCCCGTGACCCAGGCCATGGTGGCGCCCAACAGGACGGCCGCAAGCGTGGTGAGGGCGGTCGATTCCGCGATTTCGGCCGACCGGGCCGCTGCGAACGACAGACTGGCGGCACGTCCGCCGATGGCCAGGGACTGCACCTGTTCGCTGCCCGGGGGAACCAGTGAGGCGGCGAGGCCTGACGCGTTGGCCGCGATACCCCCGGTGAGGCGAACGACCGCCGCCACGAGCCCGGTCCCGAGGGCGAAAGCGACCACCAGGTGTGGGGCCTGCGCGACGGGTTCGTCGAAGAGCCAGGCCGCGGCCCCGACGAGCCCGCCCAGCGCACCGGTTACGAGTCCCGGGCCCAGGATCGCGGGAACCATCGACGCCGACAAGGCAGCCCCGGGGGCCGGGTTTGCTCCGTCGGCGGCTCGCGATGCCGTGGCGGTGACGATCCCGGCTCCGATGTGGAATGCGAGACCGGAGCAGGCCGCTCCCGCGAGGAGGGAGCCGGCGGCGAGCGACCCCTGCTGCCAGGAATCGACCAGGTAGCCCACGGTGAGGCCGGTGGCGCTGGCGGCGACCAGCGCGGCGGCGCCAAGGGCGGCCAGCTGACGGAGCAGCAGGGGCCCAAGGGCGTGATGGAGCGCACCCGTTTGCGACGAGGGGCCACCGGGGCGGCGGAGGGCATCGAGCGAGAACCAGGCGGCAAAGAGCACCGCCGCGGCGGTGGCTGCGGGGATCAGGACCTGTGCGAGCAGCATGGTAATCGGTCCTCCGGCGCGTCGAGGTGGTCAGGCGAGCTCGCCTGGCGGCTTGCGGGCCGACGGGGCAGGCGCGGAGTGTAGCAACCCCGCGACAGAGGACGAAAGCGGCGAAACGCCACGGGCCCCGGAACGTTCCGGGGCCCGCTGGAGTCGTGCGAGGGAGGGCTAGCCGACGAAGAGGGGGCCGAAGACCACGGCGACGATCGACATCAGCTTGAGGAGGATGTTCATGGCAGGGCCCGAGGTGTCCT
>CAYUVT010000333.1:0-2127 GCA_964448165.1 uncultured Anaerolineaceae bacterium
CGCATCCGTGTCTGGTTCCGCAAGGGAGACCGCGTCCGCTACATCTCCCACCTCGATGTGCTCCGCTTCTGGGAGCGCGCGATCCGGCGGGCCGGCCTCCCGCTGTCCTATTCGCAAGGCTTCACGCCGCACCCCAGGCTAGCCTTCGCGTCTCCTCTGCCGATGGGGTTCACCGCTGAGCGCGAGGTGATGGATGTCACGCTCGATGAAGCCGTAGCAGTGGATGAGTTCGCGCGGCGTCTCCGCGAGGAGGCGACCGAGGACCTGGCCGTGGTTGCCGTCGAGGAGGTGGCGCTCAGCGCGGCTCCGCCCCAGGCGGCCATGCTTTGGGCCGACTACAGCATGGTGATGCCAGGCCTCTCGCCGGCGGAGGCACAGGAGGCTATCGACGAATTCACACGGCAGGTGGCATTGCCCTGGCGCGAAGAGCGAGGAGAGCGCGTCCGCGAGTATGACCTGCGTGCCGCGACAGCCTGGGTCCGGTCCAGGCCCGCCGATGGTGGCGTCGTGCTCTCGATGCGCATGCAGGCCGACCAGTCGCTCACCGCACGCCCCGAAGCGCTGGCGGCGGCGCTGTTCCCGGCCCGGGAGTGCGGGCCGATCACCCGTGATGGTATCGTCCTCGACGAACGATCGAAGGCGAGGGAGCTATGGCGGCGGTTCGGGCAGTACCAGTAGGTGGAGTGAACATTCGGCCCGCCGCGCCTGGCGATGGGCCCGCTCTCTTCGGGATGTGGCAGAAAGCTCGCGAACATAACGCACTGGTCGACCGCCGGATTGTGCCAGTCCCGGTATCCGAGCCGGAGTTTCTCGCACAATTCGAGGAGACGATCGCGCGCCGTCAGTCCGCTGCGTTTGTCGCGGAAATCAACGGCCAGCTGGCGGGGTTCATCAGCGGGGGTGTCGAGGCCAACCCCCCGGACCGCCTGCCCGAGCGGCACGCGACCATCGGCTACCTGTACGTCTCGGAGCAATTCAGACGGCGGGGCGTGGGGCGTGCCTTGTTCGAGGCGGTCGCACGCTGGGCCAGGAACACGGATGGGATTTCGCACTTCGAGATGACGGTGATGGCGGCGGACACCGAGGCCGCGGCCTTCTGGCGGTCCATTGGCTTTTCGCCGTTCATCTCCCGTTTATGGGCTCCCCTGAGCGCGCCCGAGCCGGACGCATGACCGCGATCTACCTGGTTCGCCACGGCGAGACCGCCTTCAACCGCGACGGAAAGGGGCTGGGCCGCTCCGACATCCCTCTGACCGAGCTGGGCGAGCGGCAGGCGGCGGCGGTCGGAAGGGCCTTCTCCGGGTTGCCCGTCGCCCGGGTCTACTCCAGCCCGCTTATTCGCGCCGCCCGCGTGGCGGAGGAGGTCGCGAAGGTGGTTGGCGTCCCGGTCGAACCGCGTGAGGAACTCACCGAGATGGATGTTGGTGAGACAGAGGGCCTCGACTTCGCGCACATGCGCGCGCGCTACCCTGACTTCATCCGCCGCTGGACCGGTCCGGATTCCGTCGACACCCCACTCCCTGGAGGGGAGAGTCTCCGCAAGGTTGCAGAGCGCCTCGCGACCCTCGCCGCCGACCTGCGTGCTCCAGGCCCGGGGGATATCGTGATCGCTTCGCATAACTTCGTCATCAAGGCGCTCCTGTGCACCCTGCTGGATGTTGCGCTCGAAAACTTCCGCGCGTTCCAGGTCGACCTGGCCTCGATCAGCGAGCTGAGCGTGCGGAACGGCCGCGTCGCCGTACGGCGGTTGAACGACATCTGCCATCTCGATGCCTTGAATCTTGTCCCGGCGGCGCGTAGCGTGTGACAACAGCGTATGGGAGCGCTCCAGGGTACCCGCACCCGCCTCATCGTCTTCGCGTGCCTGGCAGTCGCCGGGTACTTCGCCTATACAGCGGCCACAGGCTGGATCCGCAACCAGCAGCTTGCCGACGACCGGGCCGCTGCCGAGCGCCGGTTACAGGAGCTGGAAGACAAGAAGGCGTACCTGGAGGCGGTCCGCGACTACGTCGGCTCGGATGCGTACGTCGAGCAGCAGGCGCGCCGCCAGCTCGGCTATATTCGTGAGGGAGAAGTCCCCTTTGTGGTCACCAGCCCCCCTGTCCGGGACGACGGGAACCCCACCGG
>CAYUVT010000334.1:0-2030 GCA_964448165.1 uncultured Anaerolineaceae bacterium
ACTCGTCACCGGCGTCGATGACCTTCCCCGAGAACGCTACCAGCGCGGCGATGTCGGGGTAGGCGTGCTCAAGGATGTACTTGTCGATCGCCAGTTTGTAGCGCACCGCGTGCAACCGGGAGCTCGTCACCACCATCGCCTTCGCCCGCCCACCGATGCGGTGGCGGACGTGCTGCCGGAAGTGCTCGATGATTATCTCCGCTTTCTGGGCGAGGTTGTGCGGGTGGAGGTCCACGAATCGCGCGATCGCTTTCCTGGCCAGCGCCTCGTCGTAGTTCGGGTCGTCACGGATCGCCTTCTCCAACCGGTAGTACCGCTTGTAGGTCGTGTAATTCGCGAGCACGTCGAGGATGAACCCCTCGTCGATCGCCTGCTTCATGGAGTAGAGGTGGAACGGGTAGTATCGGTCTCCCTCACCCCGATCCTCGCGAACGCCGAACAACTCCAGGGTCTTCGCCTTTGGCGTGGCGGTGAACGCGAAGAACGACAAGTTCGCCTGGCGCCCGCGTCCCGCGACCAGCGCTGCCGTCTCGTCCTGGGCGTCTCCCTCGCCGGCAGCCGCGGCCGCATCGATCGCCTCGGCTTCGGCGAGTGCTGCTTCCTCGGGAGGCACGTCAAAGGCGGCGCGGTTCTCCGCCGCCATCAACCCGGAGCCGGCTCTACCAGCGAGGACCGCTTTCATCTGCTTGGCGGCGTCGCCCGTTTGCGACGAGTGTGCCTCGTCGATGATCACGGCGTAGCGTCGCGTTGGTAGCTCGCCCACCTTGTCCAGGACGAAGGGGAACTTCTGGAGCGTCGTGATGATGATCCGCGCCTGCTCGCCGGCGAGTGCTCGCGCAAGCTGCGCCGAGTCCCTGTCGATCTTCACCACCACGCCGCGGGCGTGCTCGAACTGGTAGATCGTGTCCTGCAACTGACGGTCGAGGATCACGCGGTCGGTGATCACAACGACCTTGTCGAAGACCTTGCGGTCCGCTGCGTCGTGGAGATTGGAGAGGCGGTGCGCGAGCCAGGCAATCGTGTTGCTCTTGCCGGAGCCGGCGGAGTGTTGGATGAGAAAGGAGGCACCGGCGCCCTGATTCCGAGCCTCCGCCTCAAGACGACGGACGGCGTGCCACTGGTGGAAACGCGGGAAGATGACGCGGGCGGCCGCGCGCCGGGCGGCGGGCGACCCCTTCGACGGCATCTCCACATGTATGAAACGGGCGAGCAGGTCGAGCCACGCGTCACGCGCCCAAACCTCCTCCCAGAGGTAGGCGGTGCGGTGGCCGGCCGGGTTGGGCGGATTCCCCGCGCCTCCCTGCCGGCCGGGACCCCCAGAGCCCTGGTTGAAGGGCAGGAACTGCGTCTTCGCCGCCTCAAGCCGCGTCGTCATCGCCACCCGTTCCGGATCGACGGCGAAGTGGACCATCGCACGCCGCGAGAGCGTCACATTCGCCGGAACCCGATCGCTGCGGTACTGGGACATCGCGTGGGTCACACCCTGACCGGTGAGCGGATTCTTCAATTCGGCGCTCGCGGTGGGGATGCCGTTAAGCAGTAGCACGAGGTCCAGCGTCTTTGAGGAGGCCGGGTCATAGGCGAGCTGGCGCGTCACGGTCATCCGGTTGGCGGCGTACTTCGCGAGAAGATCGGGTGTCAACCCATGGGCAGGCTTGAAGTACGCGAGCTGGATGGTTACGCCGAGATCGGCGACACCGTGGCGGAGCACGTCCAGGGTCCCCCGCGAGTCGAGTTCGGCGGCGAGGCGCTTGACGAAGGCAGTACGGGCGCTCGGCTCCGACCCGTGCCGGGCGGCAAGCTCGCTCCACGCTTCAGGCTGCGTAGCGCCAATAAACGCGAAGAGCTCGTGGGGGTCGAGTCCGAGAGCGCGGTCGAAGTTGGCGGGCGACGACTTCAGGTACCCGCCGGCGGCCAGCAACCATTCCTCAATCGCGTCTTCGAAGCCTTTCTCGTCGGTACTCATGGTGTCCCCTGACCCGGCTGACCTGCCCCGAGCACAAACCGGGCCTGCTCGATGCGAAGCATCT
>CAYUVT010000335.1:0-2029 GCA_964448165.1 uncultured Anaerolineaceae bacterium
AGCGCCGGGGCCGTGGCGCACAACCTGCGATCGGCCCGCGAGGGGCTGGCAGGCGCCTTCGACCGTGACGGTCACATCACGCCCGAGGGCACCTGCTGGAGAGACCCGGCGGAACACGAGGGGGAGGGCGAGGGGCCAGCGGGCCCGGCGCGCTACTTCGGGCGGGTGGGGCTGCGGACAGCGGGGTAGGCCCCGTGTGCGTTGAAACGCTCCCGTAAATTGTCGGTAAACCGTCGCGAAGGGGGACCCGGGCGGGTTCCCGCTTAGCGGAAGTGCCGCTAGGGTGACCATAACGCGGCGCTGGGGCGGGAATCCGGGCCGCGGGGGGCGCATGGTTCGACGCCTGATGATATTGGCCGCGATGGGCGCGATGGCAGCCGGCGCACTCACGATGGCCTGGGGGGCGGTGCGACCGGCTCCGGCCGAAGCGCTGACGAACTGCGACACGAACACGGCGGGGCTCAGCGCCGCCGAGCAGCAGGTGGTTTCGGAGATCAACGCCTTCCGCGCGGAAAACGGGCTGCCGCCCCTCAAGGTCTCGCCCAACCTTTCGCGTGCGGCCGCGTGGATGGTCGAGGACATGGCGGCAAAAGGCTACTTCAGCCACACCGATTCACTCGGGCGCTCAGCGTTCACCCGGGTTCAGCAGTGTGGCTATGCGAGCGGTGGCGCTGGCGAGAATCTCGCGATGGGTTTTAGCGCCTCGACGGTGGTGTCGGCGTGGAAGGGTTCGACCATGGGGCACCGCGAAGCCATGCTGAGCCCGATGTGGACAGTGGTCGGCGTGGGCAATGCGGGCGGGTATTGGGCCGCCGATTTTGGTACGTACGACGACTCCGGCCACACAGGCGCTCCTACCGCGGCGGCCACGCCAACCACGATGCCGGCGCAGTCCGTCCCAACCCCGGTGAACTCCCACGCATACCCGTCGCTTGTGCCCATCCGGCGGGTCTCGCTCCCGATGCTGTCATTCGAGTAGCGGGTTACACCTGCATTGCGAACCGGCCCCCCGCCCGCCTGGGGACCATTTCTTCGGGAACTCCCTGATACCGCCGAGGTAAAGCCCCACATACCATACGGTCAACTTCGGGGGTGCGTGGCTGCCGGTGGCGGCTCACCGTGTGCCGCGGCGCACCGCGATGGGGGCATTCATGGGGCAGCCCATCCCGGCCGGCGATGCAGAAGCCGGCCTCTTTCCGGGTCCACGAGACGCCAGGGAGGCGCTCGTGGCGGCCGGTGCCCTCGGCGATATCAATGCCGTCCTCCAGCGCACCATCGATGTGTTCGCGGGCCGCTTCGGCGCCGACCTCGCGCTTCTTGGCGTGTTCCGCCACCGGCCCATGCTCTTCTCCTGGCCCGCCTCTGGTCCGCTCTCCGCATCCACGCTCTTCCCCGAGGCCGCCCCTGGCTCCGACCCCGGGTACGCGGCCGTGGTCGATTCGCCCACCGTCACCATCGACGACGACCTCGCGCTCGCCCCGTCGCTCACCGCATCGCAGCAAGCTGCCTACCGGCAGGGCATGCGCTCGGCCATGCGGGTGACCCTGCGCGACGAGCGCGCAAACCCGCTCGGGTTCGTGGTGGTGATGTCGGGTGAGCGGGGGGCGTTCTCGAATACCATGGCGGGAGAGTTCGCCGAGCTGGCCGGGCTGGCCGCGGCCTACATCCGTCCCGCCCTGCTGCGCGAGCAGATCGCCCGCGAGCGAGCCCTCCTCGCCGAGGAGAGCCGGCTGCTCGCCGAGGCGATCGCCGCCGAAGACGAGGCCACCCTGGTACGCGCTATCGCCGATGGCGTCCAGCGCGGGCTCGGCTGCGATGCCGCGCTGGTCTTCGTTGCGTGCCGCACGCCCGAATCACCCCACCTGCTGAGCTCCCCGGAGGGCTTGCTGGATCGCGACGGGTGGGAGCGCGCCCGCGCCATCCTTGCCAGCCCCGGCAACGCTCCCCTGCTGGAAGCCAGCCCCGAGGGCTGCAGGGTCAACCGCGACCTGGCGCTGGCCGCGGCCACCCCGATCGAGCGCTTCTTCCT
>CAYUVT010000336.1:0-2025 GCA_964448165.1 uncultured Anaerolineaceae bacterium
GACCAGCACCGTCCACGGCTTATACTAGTACCTCCCCCGCGAGGGCGCGCCCGAGCGCGACCTCCTCTACGGGGTCGCCCTGCCGAAACGCCCAAAGCGGCTGCCGAAGGTGCTCGACCCGGCCCTGCTCGATGCGCTGCTCACATCACCGGATGCCGGGACGCCCCAGGGACTCCGGGACCGGGCGATGCTCGAGCTGCTCTATGGCGGGGGCTTGCGCATCTCCGAACTCGTCTCGCTCGACCTCGGCCAGGTGAACCTGGCAGACGGGTCGGCCATCATTCACGGCAAGGGCTCGAAGGAGCGGGTGGTGCTCTTCGGTGAGCCGGCCATGCTGGCGCTCGAACGATATCTGGAGAGCGGGCGGCCGGCGCTTCTGGAGAACGGGGGCAGGCCCGGAGCCGCGGCCGCGCTCTTTCTCAATCGTTTCGGTGGCCGGCTTACGGCCCGCTCCGTGCAAACACTCATCAAACGGCATGCCATGGCCGCCGGCATCCCGGTCGATGTGCATCCCCACCTGTTGCGGCATTCTTTCGCCACGCACCTGCTCGATGGGGGCGCGGATCTGCGCATCGTGCAGGACCTGCTCGGCCACTCGTCGGCCAACACCACGCAGATCTACACGCACGTGTCGCAGGCGCGGCAGGCCCAGGTCAGCGCCGCCGCCTGGGAGAAGTTGGCCGAGCAGGCGCTCGAAGGGCCCCGGCGCAAGCGTTCGCGCTCGGCCTGAGCCCAAAGACCTGAGCGTGCGACGGCGTTCTCCGGCGGGTGTTTGAAGATACTCGGTGCTGTGTTTCAGGCGCCGAAGGGGTTGACGATGGTCAGCCCTTCGATGCGCTGGCCATCCTGCAGATCCTCGGTGTAAAGACGTGAACACCCCTCGGACAGCGCAGCCGCGACAATCAGGGAATCGTAGAAGCCGTACCCGTAACGCGCCTGGACGTCGATCGCCCGGTGGTAGAGGTCGATGGTTGCGGGGACCCGATAGAGCGGGGCCAACACCGATTCGAGGTACTCGCGCGCGCTGTCCGAATCGAGCGGGATCTCCGCCTTCCGCAGGACGGTGTTGAGAGTCTCCGACACAACCTGGAAGCTTATGCAGGCGTTACCCTTCTCGATGCCCTCACGAATGATCTCCTCGGCAATGGCTGCCTTGCGTTCGTCCAGGCGTTCCAGCCGATAGATGAACACGTTCGTGTCGATGAACGCCTCAGCGTTCATTCATTTCTTCCCGGGTCAGCTTGCGACCAACGCGCACTTTCCCACTCAAGCGGGCCATCACTTCGTCGTATCTCCGAAGACGCTCTGACGGCCGTGCGTATCCCTCAAGCCAGCGACGGAACTGCTCGTTCAACGTCGTGTGCTCTGCACGCGCACGCTCGCGGGCTGCTTCGATCAGGGCGGAATCGGCGCTGAAGGTGATGTTTTTCACGGGGGGCCTCCGTCTACGTAACAATGTACACGAGTCTCGTGTGCAGGGTCTCCGCCCAGGCGAGTCTCCAGGCTTCCGTGCCTCACGATGACCGGGCCCGCGCCACTCCCCAATCGACAATCGGCAATCGGCAATCGACAATCCCCCCGTGAACCTGCTCCTCGTGCACGGGCCGAACCTGAACCTTCTCGGCGAGCGCAACCCGGCGGTCTACGGCACCACCACACTGCTCGATATCGAGGCTGACGTTGCCGCCGCGGCGGGAGCACGCGGAGCGGCGGTCCTCTGTTACCAGAGCAACCACGAGGGTTCGCTTATCGACTTCCTCCACGAGCACCGCAAGCTCGCCGATGGCGCCATCATCAACGCTGGCGCCTACACCCACACGTCGGTGGCGCTCCGCGACGCCATCGAAGCGATTCAGCTTCCCGTGGTCGAGGTCCACATTTCGAACACGCACGCCCGCGAGGGCTTCCGCCACCGCTCCTTCATCGCGCCGGTCTGCCTGGGGCAGGTGACCGGGCTGGGGCGGGCTGGCTACACTGTCGCGACCAATCTCCTCCTGGACCACCTGGAGGCGCGGGCCGGGGCGT
>CAYUVT010000337.1:0-2020 GCA_964448165.1 uncultured Anaerolineaceae bacterium
GGTCTCGGTACCGCAAACCTGGCACCACGCGGCCGCAGAGAGCGCGGTGGGGGCGATGGTGGCGCACCACCTGCGCGAGCGGACGGGCGTGGGACGGTTTGTCGACGTCTCGGTGCAGACGGCGGTGTTCTGGACGGGTCTGCAGGCGATGATCGCGGCCGCAATCCAGGGAAAGGACATAGAGCGGGCCGGTACGGCCCTCCAGCTGGGGACGCTCACCCTGCCGCTGGTCTATCCCTGCAAGGACGGCGAAGTCGTGATGATCGGCAACGGGCCGACGCTCGTGCCGGTGGTACCGTGGATGGCCGCCGACGGGGTGGTGCCGGGGTCGTGGATCTCGGATGAGGACTGGGCGACCTACGACATGAAGGTGCTCCAGGGCCTGCCGCTGACGCACGATTACGAGGAGGTGATGGCGCGGCTTTCGGACTGGACCCGGAAGTACACGAAACAGGAGCTGCTGGAGCGTGGCCTGGCCAACGGCGTCACCATTGCGCCGGTAGCGACCATCCCCGAGCTCCTCGACTTCAATCACCTGCGGGCGCGGGATTACTGGCGGGACCTCGAGATCCGGCCGGGTGTCACGGTCCGGGGCCCGGGCGCGTTCGTTCGTGCGATGGGGAAGCCCATCACACGGGAGCGGGGCGTCCCCACCGCGGGCGAGGCGAACGGTGAGGCGGGCGCCCGGGCGGCGCGGGCAGCCGGGGAGCCGCGTGAGGGGTTACCGTTCGCCGGGCTGAAGGTCGCCGACTTTTCATGGATCGGCGTCGGGCCGATCACGGGGAAGTACCTGGCCGACCACGGCGCCGACGTGATCCGGATCGAGACGGCGAACCCGCCTGACCGGCTTCGCGTCGCGGGCCCGTTCAAGGATGGGGTGTTCGGCCCGAACCGGTCGCAGTTCTATGGCGCGTTCAACACGTCGAAGCGGTCGATCGCGCTCAACCTCAAGACGCCGGAGGCGCAGGAGATCGCGCGGAAGCTGATCGCATGGGCGGACGTGGTGCTGGAGTCGTTCACGCCCGGGACGATGGCGAGCCTGGGCCTTGGCTACGAGGACGCGAAGCGGATCAACCCGGGTGTCATCTACGCGAGCACCTGCCTGATGGGTCAGAACGGCCCGGCCGCGCCACTCGCCGGGTACGGATATCACGCGGCGGCAATCTGCGGGTTCTACGAGGTGACCGGGTGGCCAGACCGGCCACCCTCGGGGCCGTTCACCGCCTACACCGACACCATCGCGCCGCGGTTCCTGGCGGCGACGGTGATGGCCGCACTCGACCACCGGGCCCGGACGGGCGAGGGCCAGTACATCGAGCAGTCGCAGATGGAGTCCTCGCTCTATTTCCTTGCGCCCGAGATCCTGGACTACCAGGTGAGCGGGAGGGTTCCACGGCGGATGGGGAATGAGGACCCCGCGATGGCGCCCCATGGCGCCTACCCTGCGGCCGGGCAGGACGAATGGATCGCCATCGCCGTCGAGGATGATGCGCAGTGGCGCGCCCTGGTCTCGCTGATGGGCGAGCCTGCCTGGGCGGCGGACCCGGCGTACGCGGCCGCCGCGGGCCGGCTGGCGGGCAGGACAGCGATCGACGCCCGCCTGGCGGAGTGGACTGCCGGGCAGGACATGCACGATCTCATGGGCCGCCTGCAGGCAGCGGGCATCCCCGCCGGGGCCGTGCAACGTTCGAGCGACCACCTGCGCGACCCCCAGCTGGCGCACCGGCGCTTCTTCCACCCGATGGAGCACCCGGAGATGGGGCTGGTGCCCTATGAAGGCCACCAGTTCATCATCAGCGGGTACGAGAGCGGGCCGCGCTCGCCCGCGCCCTGCCTCGGCGAGCACTCGATGGAGGTGCTGCTCGATGTCCTTGGCCTGGGCGAGGACGAGGTCGCGCGGCTGGCTGCCGGCCTGGGCTAGCATGCGGTTTGCTGGGGCGGGACGGTCGCGGAGCAGCTTCGCGTCCGGGGCCGGTCAGCTCGAGAGCGGGCAGCGGCCGCAGGCGCCGCGCGTGCAGTA
>CAYUVT010000338.1:0-2020 GCA_964448165.1 uncultured Anaerolineaceae bacterium
CGAGGCGGGTCAGTCATGACCCGCTGCAGGGCCGGGCGCCCGAATGCCGCAGCGCGTCGCCCGCCCCCAGCTCGCGTCCGCATCCGGGCGGCAGGCACCCCACCGCCATGACCGGCGCGCGAGGTTCCAAGGGGGCAGGTGCGGCGGATGCCAGCGGCGGCTTTGGCGCCCGTTAGCGGGCCGTATACTGACATCATGGCTATTCGACGCCCCGGAGTACCGGCGCAGCGCCTTCCTGTATCGAAGCACCACGGCTGCCGCATGACCGAGGAGGAGTACCTCGCGCTACCCGAAGAGCAGCCATACCTCGAATACGTCGACGGATTGGTGTTGCAGAAACCCATGCCCGACAGGTTCCACGCGCAACTCATTATGTTCTTCGACTACCTGATCTACAGCTACATCCTGGCCCACGGTGGACGAGGCGGGCCGGAACGGCGGCTCCGGCTCCCGGATGGGTCCGGGTACCGGCTCGCGGACACTGCGTACTGGGGACCAGGCCGGGACATGAGTGAGACGAGCATGCCGACGCTCGCGGTGGAGGTTCGTTCCGAGGAACAAACCATGGCTGAGCTTCGCCGCAAGTGCCGCGCCTTCCGCGCGAATGGCGTCGACGCCTGCTGGCTCATCGACCCCTACGCCCGGACCGTGGAGGTGTTCGACGCGAACCGCGACGGGGTACAGCTTGGGGCCGGCGAGGCGCTCGAAACGGCGGCGATGCCCGGCTTCAGCGTGGCGCAGGCAGACCTCTGGGCCGCCATGGACCGGTAGCGCGCCCACCTCGGCCCAATCGACAACCGGGCACCGGCAATCGACAATCCCACCGTGTCCGAACTTCCCCTGATCACCTCCGAAGCGTTCGCGGCGCTCGAGCCCGGGTGGGCCGCGCTCCATGCGCGGGTGCCGGGCGCGACGCCCTTCCTTCACCCGGCATGGCACGCGGTGTGGCTGCGGCACTTCGGCGGCGGCACTTCGCCGGTGTTCCTCTCGATCCGCCGGGACGACGAACTCATCGGGGTGGCAGCGCTCGACATGCACCAGGCCGCGGCGAGCGAGCTGGGCGACCACAACGTGCGCGATTACGCGGGGCCGCTGGCGCTCCCCGGCGAGGAGCAGGCGGTCGCGGCGGGCATCCTCGAGTGGCTGCGCGAAGACCTGACCCCCGCGGTCACCTTCTGGGGGCTGCCCGCCGGCGCGCCCATGACCGCCGCGATCGAGCAGGCGGCCGCCCTCGGCTGGACGCTGGAGCGGAGCCACGAGGCGGTCTGCCCCGGGGTCGACCTGCCGGGCGACTTCGAGGCGTACGTCGCCGCGCTTTCGAAGAAGGACCGGCACGAGCTGCGCCGGAAGATGCGCAACCTGGAGGCTGCCGGGCAGGCCGGGTTCGAAAGCGCGGCCACACCGGAGGGCATCGCCGCAAAGCTCGACCGTTTCTTCGAACTGATGCGCATCAGCCGGGGCGATAAGGACGAGTTCCTGACGCCCGCGATGGAGGCGTTTTTCCGCGACCTGGCGGCCACCTTCGCGGCCCTGGGGATGATGCGGCTCTCGACGCTAACGCTCGACGGTGCGGAGATCGCGATGACGCTCGCCTTCGAGGACGAAGAGGCGGTCTACCTCTATAACAGCGGCTACGACCCGGCGTTCGCGCACCTGGCGGCGGGCCTGGTGAGCAAGGCGTGGGCGATCCGCGATGCCTGCGAACGCGGCAAGCGGCGGTTCGACTTCCTCCGGGGCGAAGAGGAGTCCAAGCGCCGCCTGGGCGGGGTCGAGCGCGAAGTGGTGACGCTGGCGCTGCGCTCGGCCTGAGGTTCAGGCCTCGGCCAGGAATTCGTCGATGAGCATGGCGATGGCGGCGGCGGCGGGCGAGGGGTTGAGGCGGTGGGCGGCGGCGCGCTGGAGGGCCTGGCCGGTGGCGCGGGAGACTACCCCGCGTGCCTGAAAGAGCGTGCCGTTGAGGTCGATGGCGATGAGGCGGTAGGGCATGGGGCGGAAGGTACCAGCACGGGCGGTTGGGGTC
>CAYUVT010000339.1:0-2012 GCA_964448165.1 uncultured Anaerolineaceae bacterium
GCTTTCAAACGCGAAGTCATCGAGGCGCCGGCCATCGGGCCGGATGAGGTGCTCGTGTACGTGATGGCCGCCGGCGTGAACTACAACAACGTTTGGGCGGGCCTGGGCGTTCCGGTCGATGTGATCGGCGCCCGGACGAAGGGCGGCGACCCGGACGACCACCACATTGGCGGTTCCGATGCTTCGGGAATCGTCTACGCAGCCGGGGAGAACGTCCGCAACGTGAAGGTGGGCGACGAGGTGGTGATCCACTGCGGGATGTGGGATGTGCACTCGCCGTGGGTGCTGGCGGGGAACGACCCGATGTTCGACCCCTCGTACCGGATCTGGGGGTACGAGATGACCTGGGGCTCGTTCGCGCAGTTCACGAAGGTGCAGGGCCACCAGTGCATGCCGAAAGCGAAGCACCTGACCTGGGAAGCGGCAGCCGCCCCGACGCTGGTGGGCGCGACGGCCTACCGGATGCTTTTCGGATGGCCACCGCACGACGTGCGCGAGGGGGACGTGGTGCTCGTGTGGGGTGGCGCCGGGGGGCTCGGGTCGATGGCGATCCAGCTTGCGGCACTAAAGGGCGCGAAACCGGTAGCGGTCGTGTCGTCGGAATCGAAGTACGAGTTCTGCATGCGGCTTGGTGCGGTCGGGTGCATCAACCGGAAGGATTTCGACCACTGGGGCCGGCTGCCCGATTGGACCGACACGGAGGCGATGGCGCGATTCACCGAGGGGGCCAGGCGCTTTGGGAAGGCGATCTGGGAGGTTGTGGGCGAACGCAAGAACCCGCGCATCGTGTACGAGCACCCGGGCCAGGACACAGTCCCGACCTCGATGTTCGTGTGCGATACGGGCGGCATGGTGGTGATCTGCGCCGGAACGACCGGCTACAACGCAGACATCGACCTGCGTTACACGTGGATGCGGCAGAAACGGCTCCAGGGATCGCACTTTGCCAACGACGAGCAGGCGTACGCGTTCAACGACCTGGTGGTGGCGGGCAAGATCGACCCCTGCCTTTCGCGGGTCTTCACGTTCGACCAGACGGGGGAGTGCCACCAGCTGATGTACGAGAACCGGCATCCTGACGGGAACATGGCGATCCTGGTGGGTGCGCCGCGCGAGGGGATGACCGGGCTGTCATAGGGATCGGCCAGGTGCTGCGTTTCCCTCCGCGAAGTGCTTGACTGCCTGGCACAGCGCCTCGACGCCCCGCCGTGCGACCGTGATGAGCGGAAGCGCGGCGGGGCGGTCTTCGGTGTAGACCCGGGATACGCGGTGGGGGAGCTCGGTGGAGGCCCAGACGAGCAGGAGTTGCGCCCAGGCGAGGTCGGGTAGCGCCTGGCGTTTGGTTGGCCGGTCGTTGCGGCCGTCGATGATGCGCCATTCGATGGGAGTGCCGGCTGTGAGCGCCCGGAGCTCGGCGTGGGCGCTGCCGCTGCCGCCCAGGAGGAGGATGCGTTCGATTCCGGCCCGGCCGCAGGCTTCGACCATCTCGCGGCCTGCGCGGCGGGTGTTGGATCCGCCGCAGATGGAGCAGCGGTCGCGGACGGTGCGGACGATGGGCTTCGCGGGGTTGCCGGCTGCGGCGAGGCAGGCGGGATTGGCGCAGACCGGCGTGACGCCGGCCCACAGGGCCTCGCGGGCGCGTTCGAGTTTGTGGTTGGCGATGCGTTGCTTGCCGGCGCGGGTGAGGCGGGCGGCGGCCAGGACGACGCGCGCCTCGATGCGACCAGGCGCATCGAGGATGCCCTCGCTCGCGAGCCAGTCGTCGATGTCGGTATCGGCTGCCACCAAGGGGAATAGTAAGGGTGGGAGAAGCAGGGGCCTTTACCAATAGCGGCCGAGATGGCCAACTCTATCAGTCCCGAGGAGTCAAATGCGGCAACGATGGCGATCCCGCACCACCCCGTGAACGGACCGGCGTTGAAGTACACCTTCACCGGCGTTCCGGCCGCTTCCGCGGAGTCGAGTGCATGGTCCGGGTGGCCCGAGTAGTCGCTCGCGCAAGACGGCCAAAT
>CAYUVT010000340.1:0-1993 GCA_964448165.1 uncultured Anaerolineaceae bacterium
TCTTCTGCCGGAAGTCGCTGGCGAAGCACCTGGACACGGGCGAGCTGTTCGAGCTTACGAAGCAGGGGCTCACGTTCTTTTCGGATTTCTTCGATTTCCCCTACCCGTTTGGCAAGTACGACCAGGTGTTCGTGCCGGAGTTCAACGCAGGCGCGATGGAGAACGTGGGCCTGGTGACCCACAACGAATACATGGTGTTCCGGGATCCGCCGACGGATAACCAGCGCCGCGGGCGGGCCGAGACGCTGCTCCACGAGATGGCGCACATGTGGTTCGGCGACCTGGTGACGATGCGCTGGTGGAACGACCTCTGGCTGAACGAGAGCTTCGCCACCTACATGTCCTACCTCTGCATGGACAGCGCCACCCGGTTCAAGACGGGCTGGGAGGACTTCGCTTCGTCGATCAAGAACTGGGCCTACCGCCAGGACCAGCTCGTCACCACTCACCCGATCGCCGGGCAGGTGGAAGACACCGACCAGACATTCCTGAACTTCGATGGCATTACCTATGGCAAGGGCGCGAGCGTGTTGAAGCAGCTCGTGGCGGCCATCGGCATGGACGGGTTCCGTGAGGGTATGCGGCACTACTTCCGTACCCACGCCTATGGCAATGCGACGCTGGCCCAGTTCCTGGGGTCGCTCGAAAAGGGGAGCGGTGTTGACCTGAAAGAGTGGGCGCGCCTGTGGCTCGAGACGCCGTCACTCAACACGATCGGCACGCGCCTGGAACTCGACGGCGACCGGATCGCGAGCCTTGTGCTCACGCAGAGCGCTCCGCAGGAGTACCCGACGCTCCGGCCCCACCGGCTCGATGTCGGGCTGGTGCGCGATGAGGGCGCGAAGCTGGCGGTGAAGGTCCTCCCTGCCACCATCCGCGAGGCCGAGGCGGACATTCCGGAGGCGCGGGGCCTGCCGGCGCCGTCTCTCGTGTTCCCGAACTACAACGACCACGGGTACGCGAAGGTCGCGCTCGATGATCGCTCGCTCGCGTTCGTGCGGCAGAACCTCGACCGGATCGACGACACCCTTCTCCGGCTGCAGCTCTGGGCCTCCCTCTGGAACATGGTGCGGGACCAGCAGCTGAAGTCGACCGAGTATCTCGCACTCGTCCGCTCGAAAGTGGTGTCGGAACCGATGCCGGAGCTGGTCGAGGCCGTGACGAGCAACGCCATCGCCGCCATCGGCCGCTACGTGCCGGAAGAATGGCGCGACCGCGAGGCGCACGACTTTGCGCAGGCGGCCTGGAGCGCGCTCAAAGCGGCTCCCTCGAACGACCTGCAGATCATCTGGGCGAGGGCCTTGATAGCGACGGCATCGGTCCCGGAGGACCTGGAACTGGTCGGGCGCCTGGCCGACGGACTCGAGGTCGTACCCGGGTTTACGGTGGACCAGGACATGCGCTGGAACATCGCCGCCAGGCATGTGGCGTACGGGGTTGCGGGCGCCGCGGAACGCGTTCAGGCCGAGACCGGCCGCGACCCCTCGGACCGTGGGGTGCGCGCACGACTGCGCGCAGAGACCTCCGCTCCCGACCCGGGAGTGAAGGCTGCGGCGTGGGAGAAGTTCGTGGGCGAGGGCTACGGCTCGCTCTATCTCACCACCGCGGCGATGTCCGGGTTCAACTGGGCACACCAGCGCGACCTGCTGGAGCCGTATGTCGACCGCTTCTTCTCGGAGGTCACGGGGGTGTTCCGGGACCGCGACAAGGAATTCGCGAGCGACTTCTACCGGTTCCTGGCTCCGGCGTACCGCGTTGACCGCGAGATGCTGGCACGTGGCGAGCGCCTGGTCGTAACGGTGGGCGATGAGTTGCCCGTCCTGGTGCGGATGGCTCGCGAGGCAAACGACGACCTGCTGCGGGCGATCCGCTGCCGGGAGTTCGCCTCGAGCTGAGCGTCCGGTTGTCGCCGGTGTTCCATGGCCATAGGCTCTGGGTTTCCAGAGGAGGGGCCCAACGTGAACTTCGGCCTGCACATCGGTCAGCAGAACAT
>CAYUVT010000341.1:0-1992 GCA_964448165.1 uncultured Anaerolineaceae bacterium
TCCCGGATCGAGTCATCGAAGTTGTACATGCCCATGGCGATTCCGGCGCCGGGGAACTTCGCGACCTCCAGCTGGATTGGCTCTCCTCCGCCATCGGGCACCCAGCTGATGGTGACGGTGCCCGGCCCTGGCACTCTGAAGTCGGTCGCCTTGTACTGGTCGCCATGGGCATGGCGGCCAATGACGATCGGCTTCGTCCACCCCGGCACAAGTCGCGGGATGTTCGAACAGATGATCGGCTCGCGGAACACCACGCCCCCGAGGATGTTCCGGATCGTGCCGTTCGGCGACTTCCACATCTGCTTCAGGTTGAATTCCTTGACGCGCGCCTCGTCCGGGGTGATGGTTGCGCATTTCACGCCGACGCCGTGTTTCTTGATGGCATTGGCGGCATCGATGGTGACCTGGTCGTTCGTCGCGTCACGGTGCTCGATACCGAGGTCGTAGTACTCCAGCTGAACATCAAGGTACGGCAGGATGAGCTTGTCCTTGATGAACTGCCAGATGATGCGGGTCATTTCGTCGCCGTCGAGCTCGACGACCGGATTTACGACCTTGATTTTCGCCATGGGACGGTTGCTCCTCTTGCTTTCTTTGTGGGCTCACGCCTGGGTTTGCGTGGCCAGCTGGCGCAGTACGTACTGCAGGATTCCGCCGTGGCGGTAGTAGTCCAGCTCAACCGGGGTGTCGATGCGGCACAGCGCCTCGAACGTGATCGTGCTTCCATCGTCTGCGGTCGCCGTCACAGCCAGGCGCTTGCCCGGCTGAAGGCCGGCGGCGATCCCCGAGATGGTGTATGACTCGCGGCCGGTCAGGCCGAGCGACTCGCGATTCTGGCCGGGGAGGTATTGGAGCGGAAGCACACCCATCCCCACCAGGTTGCTCCGGTGGATGCGTTCGTAGGACTCCGCGATGACGGCCTTGACGCCGAGCAGGTTTACACCTTTCGCGGCCCAGTCGCGGGATGAGCCCGTGCCGTACTCTTTCCCGGCCAACACCAGCAGCGGCACGCCTTCGGCGCGGTAGCGCACCGAGGCATCGAAGATGGTCATCTCCTCGCCGTCGGGCAAGTGCTGCGTCACGCCACCCTCGGTGCCCGGTGCCAGCAGGTTGCGCAGGCGGATGTTCGCGAAGGTCCCACGTACCATCACCTCGTCGTGGCCGCGCCGCGCCCCGTACTGGTTGAAGTCGGTGCGCTCAACGCCCATCTCCCGGAGGTAGATGCCAGCGGGGCTGTTGGCGCTGATGTTGCCCGCGGGCGAGATGTGGTCGGTCGTTACCGAATCGCCCACCATAACGAGCACCCGCGCGCCGCTGATATCGGTTACCGGGTCCGGCGTAAGCGTGAGGCTATCGAAATAGGGCGGGTTCTTGATGTAGGTGGACCAGGGATCCCACTTGAAGAGCTCGCCCGTTGGGGTATCGAGGTTCCGCCAGCGCTCGTCGCCTTTGAAGACCTCGGCGTACCGCTTGCGGAACATCTCGGAGCGCACGGACGTCCGGATCGCCTCAGCAACCTCCGCTTGCGAGGGCCAGATGTCGCGCAGGTAGATGGGTTGGCCGTCGTTGCCGGTGCCGATCGGTTCGCTGTAAAAGTCGATGTCCACCCGGCCGGCAAGCGCATAGGCGACTACCAGCGGCGGGGACGCCAGGTAATTGGCGCGCGTGTCGGGATTCACCCGGCCCTCAAAGTTGCGGTTCCCCGAGAGCACGGCGGCGGCGACCAGGTCGTTGTCTTTGATGGCGTCGCTGATGCGCGGATCGAGCGGGCCTGAGTTGCCGATGCAGGTGGTGCAGCCATAGCCGACCAGGTTGAAGCCCAGCGCATCGAGCGCGGGTGTGACGCCGGCCTCATCCAGGTACTCGGTCACAACCTGAGACCCGGGGGCGAGGCTCGTCTTCACCCACGGGGGGGTCTTCAGCCCCTTTTCGACGGCCTTTCTCGCGAGCAGGCCCGCGCCAAGCATGACCTCCGGGTTGGAGGTGTTGGTG
>CAYUVT010000342.1:0-1985 GCA_964448165.1 uncultured Anaerolineaceae bacterium
CGCGCCAGGTGTACACGGGCGCGCGCGGCAAGGCGTACGTGGAGCTGGGGAAGCGGTATCCCGCCGCGGCGACGGGCTACCGCGCAAGGAGAGGGAGAGGGGCGCGCCGTGGCCCGCCCCTCTCGTTTCAAACGCTCAGGCGATAAAGAGCGGCGCCAGCACCAGCGTGATGGTGCTGAGCAGTTTCACCAGCACATGGAGGGCGGGGTCAGCCGTATCCTTGAACGGGTCGCCGACGGTATCGCCCACCACGGCGGCGGCATGGGCTTCCGACCCCTTGCCGATGACGTCGCCGTTCCCGGCTCTCATCCCGCCTGATTCGATGAACTTCTTAGCGTTGTCCCAGGCGCCACCAGCATTGTTCAGGTAGGTCGCCAGCAAGACGCCGCCGATGGTCCCGACCATGAGCAGGCCGGCGACGGATTCCCAGCCGGCGTTGCCGCCGATGGTGAAGCGGAACACGATGCCTGCGAGGACGGGCAGACCGACCGCGAGGATGCCGGGCGCCACCATCTCGCGCAGGGCCGCCGCAGTAGTGATGTCGACGGCGCGCGTGTAATCGGGCCGCACCTTGCCGGTCATGATGCCGGGGTTTTCGCGGAACTGGCGGCGCACCTCATCGATGATGCTGCTCGCGGCCCGGCCCACCGAGCGGATGGCGAGCGAGCTGAACAGGAACGCCAGCATCACCCCAAGGAGCGCCCCCACAAAGACCTGCACCTTGCCCAGGTTGATTGGCATGATGCGGGGCAGCGGCGCCGGGCTCGCCTTCAGGCCGCTCGCCTGCTCCGGCGTGATCGAGCCATCCTCCAGCTTGTGGCGCAGGAACGCCGCCGTCTCGTTGTCGTCGGCAACGAGCAGCGTTTCGATGTCGCCCTGTTCAAACCCGCGCGCTTCGAGGTCGTTGGCGTAGCTGGCGATCGCTTCGGAGACCGCCTGCTCCGCCTCGTCCCCCTGGACCAGGCCAAGGTCGCGGACGCGCTCGGCATAGGTCGCGGCATTGTCCACGGCCTGGGCGCCGAATTCGATCCGCACCTCGTCCAGGTAGGCCGTGAAGAGGAGGAAGGCGGCCAGGGCGGCGGAGCCCACGGCGTATCCCTTGGTCAGGGCCTTGGTGGTGTTGCCCACCGCGTCGAGCGCGTCGGTGATTTCGCGCGCCTCGGGGCGGGTGCCTTCGGCCATCTCCGTAATGCCGCCCGCGTTGTCGGTAATCGGGCCGAAGGTATCCATGGCCAGCACGTACGCCGCCGACATCAGCATGCCCATCGTGGCGACCGCGGTGCCGAATACGCCGGTGGAGATGCTGCTGACGTTCTCGAGGTCGGCCTGCTGGCCGAGGACGAAGGAAGCGACGAGCGCGGCGCCCACCGTGATGGCCGTGACGGCCGTCGTCTCAAAGCCCACAGCGGTGCCGATGATCATGTTCGTGGCCGAACCGGTCCGGCTGGCCTCGGCGATTTCGCGGACGGGGCGCCATGAGCCCGCGGTGTAGTACTGGGTGATGTAGACGAAGGCGATGCCGGTGGCGATGCCCACCAGGCCGCAGAAAAAGAACCAGTACCAGGCATCTTCGAGCATCGCCCGCGTGGCGATCCCGAGCCCGAGGACCGAGAGCGCGGTGATCACCCAGTAGCCGCCATTGAGGGCGCCCATCGGGTCCTTGATCCGCTTTGCCCAGAACGGCACGGTGAACATGCCCAGGATGGTCGCGATCACGCCGAAGGAGCGCAGGACGAGCGGGAAGAGGATCCATTCCACGCGGCCCGTGGCCGTGAAGATCGAGACACCCAGGATCATCGCCCCGATGTTCTCGGCGCTCATCGATTCGAAGAGGTCGGCGCCGCGCCCGGCGCAGTCGCCGACGTTGTCGCCCACCAGGTCGGCGACGACAGCAGCGTTGCGCGGGTCGTCTTCGGGGATGCCCGCCTCAACCTTGCCGACGAGGTCGGCGCCGACGTCGGCGGCCTTGGTGTAGATGCCGCCGC
>CAYUVT010000343.1:0-1972 GCA_964448165.1 uncultured Anaerolineaceae bacterium
GAGCGGGTCGAAGCGGCCAAGGGCCTCGTCGAGGTCCTCCTCTATGCCCCGCCGGTCGCCATCGATGATCCGCTGCTTGAGGCGCATCTCGACCGGGAGCGCCGCCCGGTCGGACTTCACCTCTTTCGCGGCTTCGACGTTCTCGAAGAGGCTGATGAAGTGGTGGAGCGGGTCGTAGCCCTCGCGGCGGCGGTCGTAGATGAGGTCGCGGGGGTTTCGAGCTGCTCTTCGGGGATGCGGTTGAGCGGCAGGATCTGCTTCGCGTTCACGATGGCGGCATCGAGACCGTGCGCGATCGCCTCGTAGAGAAAGACGGAGTTGAGGACGCGGCGGGCGGCCAGCTTGAGCCCGAAGGAGCAGTTGGAAACGCCGAGGATAGTGTGGACGCCCGGGAGCTCGGCCTTCACCCGGCGGATCGCTTCGAGGGTTTCGACGGCGTCGCGGCGGAGGTCTTCCTGTCCCCCGGAGAGGGGAAAGGTGAGGCAATCGAAGAGGAGGTCGCCGGGTTCCATCCCGTAGCGGTTCACCGCGATGTCGTGGATGCGCTTGGCAACACGAACCTTCCACTCGGTGGTGCGGGCCTGGCCCTCCTCATCGATGGTGAGAGCGACCGCGGCGGCGCCATGGCGGCGGATGAGGGGGAGGAGGCGGCTGATCTTCCGCTCGCCGTCCTCCAGGTTGATGGAGTTCACGATGGGCTTGCCACCATAGAGCTTGAGGGCAGCCTCGATGACAGCCACCTCGGTGCTATCGAACATGAGCGGGAGGGTGGACTGGGTGCGGAAGGCGCCCACCACCCGTTCGACATCGGGCACGCCATCGCGGCCGACGTAGTCGACCATGACGTCGATCACGTGCGCGCCCTCGGCCGCCTGCTCACGGGCAAGTGCGACCATGCCGTCGAGATCCCCGGCGAGGAGGAGGTCGCGGAACGCGCGCGAGCCGGTGGCGTTCGTGCGTTCGCCCACAACCAGGAACGAGGTTTCCTGTTCGATGGGCACACTGGTGTAGATGGAGGAAACGTTGGCCTCGTAGGGCGCGGGCGGACCGCCGAAGAAGGCGCTAGCAGCCGGGCGGTGCTTCGGTGGGCGATTGCGGCCGATCCTGGCGATCGCGGCTTCGAACATGGCCGGGGTGGTGCCGCAGCACCCGCCGACGATGTTGGTGCCGAACTCGTTCACGAAGATCTCGTGGTAGCGGGCGAACTCGCCGGGTGAGAGGGTGTAGCAGGCCTGGCCATCGATGACTTCGGGCAGGCCAGCGTTTGGCGCGATGAAGACCGGGCGGCGCGAGTGTTCGGCCAGGTAGCGGACATGCTCGACCATCTGTTCGGGGCCCGTGGCGCAGTTGATGCCGACGATGTCGACGACATCGAGCGGGTCGAGGGCAGTGAGAGCGGCGCCGATATCCGAGCCGAGGAGCATGGTCCCGGTGGTCTCGATGGTGACACTGGCGATGACGGGGATGCGCTTGCCGGTGTATTCGAAGGCTTCGGCGGCGCCGGCGATGGCGGCCTTGGTCTGGAGGAGGTCCTGGCAGGTCTCGATCTTGAGGACATCGATACCGCCTTCGATGAGACCGATGCACTGTTCGCGGGCGCTGTGGACGAGCTCGTCCCAGGTGATGTGACCGAGGCTGGGGAGCTTCGTGCCGGGGCCAATGGTGCCGAAGGCGTAGCGCGGCCACTCGGGCGTGCTGTAGCTATCCCGAACGCGGCCGATGACCTGGGCGGCGAGGCGATTGAGCTCGCGGGTGCGGTCGGCGAGGCCGAACTCCGCCAACACGATTTCGTTGGCGCCGAACGAGCAGGAGTCGACGGCATCCAGCCCGGCTGAGTAGAACATGTGGTAGATGCGCTCGAGGGTCCCGGGGCTCGAGACGTTGAGCCATTCGGGGCAGCCGTCGTGGGTTTCGCCGCCGGGGGCGACATAGGCTTCGGGGCCGAGGTTGAACGAGAGCAGCGTGGAGCCGA
>CAYUVT010000344.1:0-1953 GCA_964448165.1 uncultured Anaerolineaceae bacterium
CGCCACGACGAGCGCGACGAGCCCACGACCTGCGGCCAGGAAGCGCCGGCTGCCGGAGCCCCCGGCCACGACCGGGCCCGGGCCGCCGCCCGGGGGGCTCGTGGTGACCCTGCTGGCAGGTTCCACCACCGGGGGCCGCGCGGCGGGCGCGGGAGCGGGCGGCTCAGCCTCCACCGCCGCGCTTGTCTCGCTGAGACGCCGGCGGGCTTCCGCCGCGGCGCCAAGGGCCACCGCATGCTTTGGGTGCGCATCGATGGCGACGGGCCTGCCCGTCAATTCGCGCACCAGCGCCCCGACCAGCGGGATCCGGGAGGTGCCACCAACGAGCAGGACACGGTCGATGGCGGCCAGGTCGAGGCCCGCGCTGCGGACGCTCCGCTCGAGTGCGGCTACGGTCTCCCGGACGCGCGGGGCCACGATCGACTCGAACTCCGAACGGGTCACCCGCACCTGCGTGTGGACCCCCGGCAGCGCGACCGGGATGACCGCCTCGGTATCGGCCGAGAGCGCTTCCTTCGCTTCGCGGCATTCCTCGCGCACGCGCGCCAGTGCCGCCGCGTCGGATGCATCGACATCGTGGCCCTGCGCCCGGACCGCCGCGATCACGTGCTGGAAGATTGCTTCATCGAAATCGATGCCGCCAAGCCGTTCGAGCCCTTCGGGTTGACCGAGCAGCTCGAAGCCCTCCGGCGTCTTCCTCAGGACCGATGCATCGAAGGTGCCACCGCCGAAGTCGTACACCGCAACGACGGTGCCGGTTTCGATGCGCTCTTGCGCCGCGTAGTGCAGCGCTGCCGCCTCAGGCTCGCTGAGGAAGATGGTGTCGCCGATATCCGCCTGGCGCACCGCCTGGTGAAGCAGGTCAAGCTTGTAGGGCCCATAGCTGGCCGGGTGCGTGACCGCCACCAGCCCCGGGCGTTCGCCACGCTGTTCGATCGCCTTCTCGACGACGGCGCGCAGCAACAGCCCTGTGACCGATTCGGCCCCATACGGGGTACCGCCAAGGATCATCGGCGTGGGATCGCCCAGCCGGCGCTTGAACTCCCGCGCCGTCCTGGCGGGCTCGGTCTGGGCGCGCCGCTCCGCAGCTTCGCCGGTGAGCACTTCGCCATCGGCGCGCAACACCACAACCGACGGGATGACTGCGGCACGCGAACCGAGTTGCACGATCTCGGTCCTGCCGTTCTCGTCGATGGCTGCCGCCGAGTAACTCGTGCCCAGGTCGACCCCGAGAACGTAGCCCATCGCCCCTCCTGTGCGTGGCCCGCCCGAATCCGGGTATTCTAACGCAGACCCGGGCGCCGGGCCCGCGCCAGCGCCCTTTACAGCGGAGACCAGACCATGGC
This sequence comes from uncultured Anaerolineaceae bacterium, assembly GCA_964448165.1. GTDB lineage: Bacteria > Chloroflexota > Dehalococcoidia > Tepidiformales > Tepidiformaceae > Amarobacter. The sequence goes on from CAYUVT010000344.1 coordinate 1,347, forward strand.
CAGCGCGGCCGCCGAACGTTCTCCCGGGCAGTCTGTCGAGTCCATCCTCGACGATGTCGCGCGAATCGCCCTTCGCCAGGGGCGGGACGACCTGGCGGCCAGGCTCGCGGCCGGCCGCGACCGCCTCGGGCGCCCCGAAACCGTGATCGCGGTGGTTGGCGAGTTCAAGCGTGGCAAGAGCTCCCTGGTGAACGGCCTCCTCGGACAGCCCGTCTGCCCTGTTGACGACGACATCGCCACGGCGAAGCTCACCCTGCTCCGGCACGGCCCGGCGCCACTCGTCGCGCTGAGAAGGGACGATGGCTCGATCGTCTCGACGGCCTATTCGCTCGATGACATCCCGGGCCTCGTCACCGAACGCACATCCGCGGAGGCCGGCGAGCCCCCCGGCTACCTCGAGATCGCGCTGAACAACCCGTTCCTCGCGCGGGGGCTGGTCCTGGTCGATACGCCCGGAGTTGGCGGCCTGAGCACCGGCTATGCCGGCATCACGCTCGGCTACCTCCATGCCGCCGACGCGCTGCTGTTCGCAACCGATGCCTCGGCCCCGCTCACCGCTTCCGAACTCGACTTCCTGAGGCGGGCGACGGCCGTGTGCCCCGCCGTC
>CAYUVT010000345.1:0-1950 GCA_964448165.1 uncultured Anaerolineaceae bacterium
GTCACGCGCTATCGGGAAAATCCCGGCGCCGATCTCCTGTTCGAGCAGGTTATAGATAACTTGCGGCGGCATCCCGCGCTCGACTGCTTCGATACCCTCATCCCGCTGGCGCAGGTCAAATGCCGGGCCCAGCGCAACCCCATAGGCCCGGATGAGCCCCTCATCCTTTGCTTTCTCCAGTTCCCCCAACAGGTCGTCTCGCCGGATGGCGTCGATCCGTGGGTTGTGCAGCTGGTAGTAATCGATGCGATCGGTGCCCAGCCTCCGTAGTGAATGTTCCAGTGCCTTTCGCATGTACGCAGGTGACCAGTCCTGCGGCCGCTCGCGCTGCCCCGGCCGCACATCGTGACTGTAGATGTCGTAGCCGAACTTCGTCGCAATCACGATCTCGTCGCGCACTTCGGCGAGCGCCTCCGCGACGATGGTCTCGGCTTCGCCGTCCCCGTAGGTGTCGCCGGTGTCGAAGAACGTGATTCCGAGCTCGAAGGCCCGCCGGAGCAGCGCGATGCCTTCGCGCCGATCGTTGATGCCCCACCAGTTTGTTCCGACAGTCCAGACGCCGAATCCCACTGCAGAGACGGTCAGGGGCGTTCCCCGAAGTTCACGATATTCCATTGGTCTCCTCCTCCCGCATGGCCTCGGGGTCGATCCCATGAGCGATGCACCATTCCCGATAGACCGCCGGGGCGACCTCTGACGGTTTGATTTCGCTACGCCCACCCCAGAACACATTCGTGTAGGTCACTAGGACTCCGGCCTCTGCCAGGTGCGCGTCGATGGCGGCCTTGTGGGCAAGCACCGTTTCCTTCTCCATCCCGTGGGCGACGGCCATCACGTTGACGTTGCGGAAGTCGTAGCCTGCCTCCCGCCAGTAGGCGTGCGTGATGACATGGTGGCGGCCCACTTCCCGGCCCGCCGCGATCTCCTGACCTGGCGGCACTGCCCAGTGGAACAGCGCGTTGTACCGCGTGGCTCGTTCTCCGTTCGCGGTCGGCTTCACGTGTTCGAGGAACGTCGAGAATCTGCCAATGACACCCCGCGCGGCGAGCCCGGCCGCCACCTGGCAGAAGCCCTCCAGGGTTTCACCAGCGGCCTCCGAGCGCACCCGCCATGGGTTGGGGCGCACTTCCGCCACCGCAAGTTCGCGCTTGAGTTCCATGAGCACCCGCCATTCGCGCTCGCTCAACTCCGTGACCACGGGGTACTGCACTTCGGCCAGAGCATCCGCCCGGGCGCCCGGCTCCAGCCCACGCCGCCGCGTGTGGCCCACGCCCAGGGCGAACAGCGCCCGCGCCCGCATCAGGCGGTATGCCGAGGCGCCGATCATCTGTGCAAGAAACGCGGCGTGCTTCTCCAGTGAGTACCCCTGGGGCACCTTCAGCGTGGTCCACAGCCGGTACTCCGCACCCGCGCTCCCGGGCTCGCCGGAACGAATCACCACGTGGCCGGAGAACGGATCGTTCTGGAAGAGGTTGTCAAACGCATCTTGTAGCCGCTCCTGCGGAACCTTCCATGCTGCCAGCGCTCCCCGGGCAAGGTTGGTTGCCAGCAGCGTCTGCCGGACGCGCCTGATCGTCCCAGCCTCCAGCATCGCTGCGATGCGATCACACACCTCCTCTACCCGAAGCCCGCACTGCTCGGCGATGACCGCAAACGGGTCGCGATGAAACCCGGCGATGCGGTCCTCCGAGACCGCGAGGATCTTGGCATTCACAGGGTCGCTCATGGCTGCGGGAGTGGCGGTGGTCATGACTGGCGTCCTTCCCTCGCCGAAAACAGGTCAGCGAAGCGCTCGCCCAGCTCGGGGTCATCGATGGCGCGCAACCGTTCCGAAGGCAGATGGAAGATTTGATTGACGAGTGCCCTGGTCAGGTTCTCGATCGCGTCGGGCGAAAGCTCCGGGTGGAGCCTGGCAATACGGGCCACCTCGCGCCGACGGACCGCCTCCAC
>CAYUVT010000346.1:0-1921 GCA_964448165.1 uncultured Anaerolineaceae bacterium
CCCGCCGCCCTCGACGCGCGCGGCCTCGGCGCGCACGGTGCCGCCCGCGCCGCCGCCGCCGGTGCCGCCGAAGGTCACGTTGGCCGTGTCGCCGCCGTTCGCGGACAGGACGCCGTCCAGGGTCAGGGTGCCGCCCAGCGCCACCCGGATGGCGCCGCCGCCCGCGCCGCCCGCGCCGCGCTCGTCGCCGCCGCCCGCGCCCGACGCCGCCGGCAGGAGCGCGCTGTCGTGGTAGCTCCCGACCGCGCTGCCGTAGCCGTTGCCGCCGCGCCCGCCGTAGCTGCCCCCCGAGCAACCTGCGGCGGGAGAGGCCCTGATGGGCCATCCTGCGAGTCCAGTAGTTATCGGTGCCTGACACTGTTGGGCGATCCCCCTCTTCCTGAGTGCGCAATCTATAGGAGCGATAGATTGCTCAGCCGCGGAGTATACGCACAGGCGGGCATGTGTGGACGCCCCAACAGAGGCAAATTTTGGCCGCGATCGAAAAAAGTGGAATGAAAGTTTACGCGGCGGGTTCTATGACGGCCGTCATACTGCCCTTGCAGCCGGGCATGAGGGGGTCGGCGCCGAAAGCGTGAACCTGGTCTTGCTTGAGGCGGACCTCGTCGAGAGGGCCAGTCATGAGGATGGCCTGGCCCTGGCTATCTACAACGCAGGCGATGGCGAAGCCTTTTTCGGGGGCATAGCCGAAGATGGTGGCGAGCATGGCGACGACGTACTGGTAGGTGTGTTCGTTGTCGTCGAGCAGGATGAGGTGGTACGGCGGTTCGTGTTGCTCGCCGGTCGCGTCCTCGACGTGAGTCGTTGGGGTTGGAAGCGTCGTCATCGGAAAGCTCATCCTAGCGAAGGGGGTCCGGGTCGGTGAAGGGGATGGGGTTTTCGCGACTCGCTCAGCGGGGAAGGGCTACGGCGGACACTGACCGAGGTGCAGATTGAGCTGGTTCGCCCGGTTGTGTGAACCTCTCCACAATGGACGCGGCCGATCGCTGGCCGACAGGCGTGCGTACTGATTCACGATGCTCTTTCCGACCATCGACTTCGCCATCTTCTTCGTCGCGGTGTTCGCCATTGCCTGGCTGATCCGGCCGTGGCACCTGTGGTGGCGCGTGTTCCTGGTGGGGGCGAGCTGGTTCTTCTACGGGTTCTGGGAACCGAAATTCGTGCTGCTGCTGGTGGGGTCGACGGCAGCGAACTGGGCGATGGGGTACGACCTGGCGCGGATGCGCGGGCCGGAAGGGCTGAACCGCGGCGGCAGGTGGTTCCTGGGCTTCGGGGTGGCAGCGAACCTCTCCACGCTGGGGTGGTTCAAGTACTACGGCTTCTTCGCGACGGAGATGGTCGACGCCTTCGGGCGGCTTGGCGTGGAGCTGCCGCTGCCGCTGATGGAGATCACGCTGCCCGTGGCGATCTCGTTCTTTACGTTCCACGCGATCAGCTACCTGGTGGACATCGCCCGGGGCGATACGGAGCCGATGTCGCCGCTCGATTTCGCGCTCTACCTGTCGTTCTTCCCGCACCTGGTGGCGGGGCCGATCGTGCGGGTGACGGAGTTCGCGCCGCAGCTGCGAGAGCCGCTGCGAGAGCGGGTGATCGATGCGGCGCCGGCGTTCCAGCTGATCCTCATCGGGCTATTCAAGAAGGTGGTGATCTCGAGCTACCTCGCGACGGAGATCGCCGACCCCGTGTTCGCCGCGCCGGGGACCCACAGCAGCTTCGAGGTGCTGGTGGGCGTGTACGCCTACGCGATCCAGATCTACGCGGACTTCAGCGGGTACACGGACATTGCCATCGGGTGCGCGTTGCTGCTGGGGCTGCAGTTCCCGCAGAACTTCGATGCGCCATACCGGGCGCTTTCGCTGCAGGACTTCTGGCGGCGCTGGCACATGACGCTGTCGCGCTGGCTGCGCGACTACCTGTACAT
>CAYUVT010000347.1:0-1915 GCA_964448165.1 uncultured Anaerolineaceae bacterium
GAACTCCATTTCCGTCCCAGGGCCCCGGCCCCTCTTCTCTGGGACACAGGCCGTCGCATTGCACGGGGCACCACCACAAGGAGAGGTTTGCATGACCGCACCGGAAATCGAACGCACTGCCACCGAGGTTTCCAGCAAGTACCGCGAGCGGTGGGACTGGGACGAGGTGCGCTGGGCTTCCCATTGCATCGACTGCTACCCGGGCAACTGCCCGATGCGCGTCTACGTCAAGAACGGGCAAGTGGTCCGCGAGGAGTCGGCCGCCGTGTTCCCGACCTACGAGCCGGGCGTTCCCGACATGAATCCGATGGGGTGTCAGAAGGGCGTTGCCTGGTCGCGCATGGTGAAGGGCGATGAGCGCGTGCTCTATCCGCTCAAGCGGGTCGGGCCGCGCGGTTCCGGGAGTTGGGAGCGGATCACCTGGGACCAGGCAACCACCGAAATCGCCGACAAGATCCTCGACGCTGTCCAGGAAGTGGGTGGCGAGTCGATCGTCGCGCCCTCCGGCTGCAACACGCCCCCGGCTGCCGTGGCCGGCCGCGGCGCCCTCATGAACTCGTTCGGGGGGCTGACGACCGACGTCAACGCCGAGATGAACGACTTCGCACCGGGCTACTACCTTACCTACGGCACGTTCGACCCGGTGAGCAGCGTCGACGACTGGTTCCATGCCGAGGTGTTCATCATCTGGGCCGGGAACCCCAACTACACCCGCATCCCGCACATTCACTTCGTCAACGAGGGCCGCTACGCGGGACATGAAGTTGTCGTCATCGCGCCGGACTACTCACCGTCATCGATCCATGCGGATTACCACGTCCCGGTCAAGGTGGGGACCGATGCCGCGCTGGCCCTGGCGATGGCCCAGGTCGTCATCCAGGAGGGGCTCGTCAACGAAACGTTCGTGCGCGAACAGACTGACCTGCCGCTGCTCGTGAACAAGGCGACGAACCGCTATCTCCGGGCTTCGGAGATGCCCGAAGGCGGCTCGGACGAGCAGTTCTATGCATGGGATACGCAGACGGGCGCGCCAGTACCGGCACCGCGAGGCTATCTGAAGTGGGGCCAGGCTACACCGGCGCTCGAGGGCGAGTACACGGTGACCACGAAGAACGGGCCGGTCACCGTCACTCCGGTCTACGAACTGATGAAGGCTCGCCTGGCCGAGTACACGCCCGAACTGGTCCAACCCATCACTGGCGTCGACCCGAATACGACACGGCTGCTCGCCAGGAAGATCGCCGCGAAGCGCACCGGGATCCTGTCGGCACTCGGCGGGATGGGGAAGCACTATCACGGCGATCTGATGGAGCGCGCCCAGCTCCTCCTGCTCGCGCTCACGGGGAACTGGGGCCGGCAGGGAACGGGCGTGCGCGCCTGGCTCGCCGGCGGCTTCGATGGTTCCGCCACCATCATGATGAAGTCGAAGCGGGGGCCGGAAGAGGTGGCCGCCGTCCTGGATATGCGCGAGCAGATCATCCAGATGCGCATGGGCGCCGACCCATCGCTGACGCCGCTCATCATCGCGGTCGAACAGTCGCGCCAGTCATCAAGCGGCCTGGTGCCGCCGATCTTCTGGTGGTACCACCACGCAGGCTACAAGGAGACGTGGGAGCGCGACGATTGGCACGACCCGAGCATGAAACGGCCGTTTGCCGAGTACTTCCGGGAGGCGAGCGAGAGCGGCTGGTGGAGCGGAGTGGATGTCCCCCGCAAAGAGCACCCCACGCGGGTGATCATCGAGATGGGCGGCAATGTCCTTCGCCGGACCCGGGGCGGCAGCAAGATGCTCCTCGAAAAGCTTTGGCCGCAGCTGACCTGCGTGGTCACGCTCGAGGTGCGCATGAGCACCACCGCGCTGTACTCCGTCTACATGCTCGCCTGCGCCAAGTGGTACGAGAAGATCTGCTTCGGC
>CAYUVT010000348.1:0-1913 GCA_964448165.1 uncultured Anaerolineaceae bacterium
CCTGGGACGAACTTGCGCCACTCTTCCTGGGAGCCCAGGTTGGGGATGAAGGTGTGGTAGATGGAGTCGCGCGGCATGGCCGGTTCGCGGAGCATAGTCATGCGGGCTTCCTGGGGGGTGCGCCCGGCCTTGCGATGGTTGCAGGCGCGGCAAGCGGCCACCAGGTTGTCCCAGGTGTGGGGACCGCCACGGTGCCGTGGAATGACATGGTCGAGGGTGAGGTCGCGGGTGGCCCGTCCGCAGTAGACGCATTGCCAGCCATCGCGGGCGAAGATCTCCTTACGTGTGAGGCGTACGGTAGGCCGGGGGCGCCTGATCATGTGGATGAGGCGAATGACCGAGGGAAGGACGAAGGTGGCGCGGGCAGTGTGGAAGACGGTGCGCGCGGACTCGATGACCTCGGCTTTTCCGCGGAGCACGAGGATGAGCGCGCGCCGCACGTTGCACACATTGAGCGGCTCGTAGTTCTGGTTGAGCACGAGGACGGATGTTGCATCCATACCCACGCCGCCTTTGCGCGATCCTAGCAAAGGCGAAAGCGGATAGGCAATTGCGCCGCGTAAACGTGCGGATGCGTGTTATGCCGACGTCACGCGATGGACATCGACGCCACCGGGGGCATCCAGCCGGATGTGGACCGGGTTGCCCGGTTCGTACGCCTCGGAGAGCGGGATCGTCACCTCGGTCCAGCGGCCCTCCGGGGCATCGAACCTGGTGGAACCGAGGCTCACGAGCGCGCCACCGTTGTCGTGCCAGGCCTGGGCCTCGCCCTTGCCGTTGGCGAGCATGACGGTGGCCGAGGTGAGGCGCGCCGGGCTGACCAGGTAGATATCGCCCACATCCGAGCTGCGGCGGTACTTCCGCCCCTCGGGGCCAGTCTTCAGGTCGTGCCAGCCCATGGCGGTGTGGGGGATGTCGTTTTCGCCGAAGACGACGTTGGCGTGTTGGGGTGCCATGTAAAAGGCGAGGTGCCCGCCATCGTAGAGGCGCTCGGGGAAGTAGTAGCGGAACGGTGTCGCGGTCTTGCGGGCGCGGACAAAGAGGTGGTAGCGGTAGTTGCCTTTGGTAACCCGGGCGACAACGTTCTGGAGCAGCCAGCGGAACGCGCCACGCTTCCAGCCCTCGGCGGGATAGATGTCGATATCCCGGGCGCGGTCGATGCTGTAGCCGCAACCTTCCAGCAGTTCCCTGAGTTCGGAAAGGGTGTATTCGCGGCTGTGGCGGCTGCCCTTGAGGGGGGAGCCCAGGTGGTAGGGGTCGTAGATGTTACGCCCCAGGAGGAAGTTGACGATCGAGTCGGCGCGGCTGGCGTTGGGCGTGGAAAGCACGAGAGCGCCGCCGGGCTTGAGCACGCGGTGGATCTCGGCAAGGGTATGCACCGGGTTCTCGGTCAGGTGTTCGATGACCTCGCACCAGGTCACGACGTCGAAGGTGTTATCCGGGTAGGGAAAGGTGTCCTGCTCGACGTTGAAGCAGGTGCAGGCGAAATCGTGCTGCTCCCCGTATTCGGGGCTCGTGAGCGTCTGGCGGATTTCGGGGCGGCCATCGGCGGCGTAACCCGTCAGTGAAAGGTCGTAATTCCTGAACTTGCTGAGCATCAGGGTGATGTGGAACGGGGGACTGCCAAGTTCGAGCAGGCGGCCGCGTTCTTCCGGGTTGGGGACGAAGCGGAGGACCTGGCGCCAGAGCGGCAGCCCACCATCGACGAGGACCTTATGGACCGCCTCGTTGCGGAAGTCCCAGCGGAAGCTCAGGAGGTATCGCGCGACGGAGTCTTTGTCGCGTTCGTTCACAGGTGGAGGAGTCATGTCGCGGCATTGTGCCTCACCAGTGCCCGGTCGTTCAAAGTGAGCTGGGGTATGCTCGAGCGGTGGACCCCATCGGAGCCCTCAACCGGATCGCGTTCCTGCTCG
>CAYUVT010000349.1:0-1896 GCA_964448165.1 uncultured Anaerolineaceae bacterium
GGCGGACGGCGACGGCCATGTGCTCGGGCCCGCGGATCATGACGCCTTCGATGACGGCCTGGCCACCGAAGTAGACGTTGGCGGGCTGGGAAGACGTCGCGTCCGTCATGGGTGCTCCAAAACAAAAGGGGCGCACGAGGCGCCCCGGTATTGTGCAGGTTGCGGGAGTTAGCCGCGCCGCTGGAAGCGCCGGTTGAAGCGCTCGACGCGGCCGGCGGTATCGACGATGCGCTGTTCGCCCGTGAAGAACGGGTGGCAGACATTGCAGACATCGAGGTGCATGGTTGGTTTCGTCGATCGGGTCTTGATCTCATTGCCGCACGAGCAATGGATCGTGGCTTCCTGGTAGTTGGGGTGGATCCCGGGCTTCATGGCTTCTTCCTTAGCTTTCGGCCTGTGCGTAGACGCTGATCTTCTTGCGGCGGCCCTTCGCGAATGGCTCGAACTTCACCTTCCCATCGATGAGGGAGAAGATGGTGTAGTCCCGCCCGAGGCCGACATTGTTGCCGGGGTGGAAGCGCGTGCCGCGCTGGCGCAGGATGATCGAGCCGGGTTTCACGACTTCGCCATCGAAATGCTTGACGCCGAGGCGCTGCGCGTTGCTATCGCGCCCGTTCTTGGAGCTGGAAACGCCTTTCTTGTGCGCCATTGTGCCTAACCCTTCGAAATGGACTCGACCACGAGCCGCGTGACTGGCTGGCGGTGGCCGAACTTGCGGCGGTACCGGATCTTGTTCTTGTACTTCATGAAGGTGAGCTTTGGCGCCCGGCCATGCTGGGTGATGCGCGCCCGGACCGAAGCGCCCGCGACGAGCGGGGTGCCAATGGTCACGTTCGGCCCATCGAGGACCATCATGACATCCAGGTTCACCGTATCGCCGGGCTCACCGTCGATCCGCTTCACTTCAAACTCTTGCCCCTCAACGAGGCGCAACTGACGCCCATCGGCGCGTACGATCGCTTCCATCTCTAACTCCAGGAAATCCGTGGACAGCTTTCCAGTGTGGTGCCGTCCACGGATTCAGTCAACGACGCGGTAGCCGCTGGCGGCGCCTACCCGTCGGTGCGGGACTGATTGCCACCCTCCCAGGCGAGGCCGGGGGCCGGCTTGGGATCGAACGATGGGCGCCGGGGAGCCTCATCGCTGGCCGCCGGGGGTGTGGCCGGTTCGGGCTTTGCCTCCAGGTCGGAAGGCGGCCACGGGTCGTTCGGGTCGCTGTTCAGAAGGCGCGTGAGCGTCTCACCTTCGAGCGTCTCGACTTCCATCAGGACACTGGCGAGCTTATCGAGGAGTGCCCGGTGTTCCTTGAGGATGTTGGTGGCAACTTCGTGCGCTTCATCGATGAGGGTGCGCACCTCGTCGTCGATGCTTTCGGCGACTTTTTCGCTGTAGTCGCGCGTCTCGGAGATTTCGCGGCCGAGGAAGACGAGCTCTTCGGCCTTGCCAAAGGTGCGGGGGCCAAGCTTCTTGCTCATGCCCCAGCGGGTGACCATGGACCGGGCGATGCGGGTGACCTGCTGGATATCGCTCGATGGGCCGGTAGAGGCTTCGCCGAAGACGAGCTCTTCGGCGGCAAGGCCGCCGAGGGCGCTTGCCATGCGGTCCTTAAACATCGCGGGCGTGTGGTAGCTGGTGTCCTCGCCGATGAAGCGTGTGTGGCCTCCACTCATGCCGCGAGAGACGATGGTGACCTTGTGCACCGGGTCGTGGTGCTTGAGGAAGTGAGCCACGATGGTGTGCCCGCCCTCGTGGTAGGCGGTCACCTTCTTTTCGAGCTCGGACATCACCTTGCTCTTGCGTTCGGGCCCGAGGATGACGCGGTCAACCGCCTCTTCGAACTCCTTCATGGTGATGATCTTCTTATTGCGGCGGGCAGCCAGGATGGCAGCCTCGTTC
>CAYUVT010000350.1:0-1876 GCA_964448165.1 uncultured Anaerolineaceae bacterium
GAGATGGTGGTGCTGCACTCACGAGCGGCATGGTCCGCATGGTTCGGCTGCGATGTCTGGGACCACAGCTGGCTCGTCGCCCTGCCCGCCACGGGACACCTCTCGCTGTTGTGTGTGACCGGCCACGCGACACCCTGGCTGCCGAAGTACCGCTAAGGCCGCAGCACCAGTGGGTGTCGGCGCCACACAGAGCGGCATATCAGTCGGACGGCAGTTTCCACCGCCAGCCAGACGCTTTACGAACTGGTGGTCCAGGGGAACGTCGAGCACGAGGGCGACCCGGCCTTCACGCGACACATCGAGAGCGCCGTCGCACGGGAAGCGTTCAGTGGCGGCTGGCGGCTCTCGAAAGGGAGAAGTCGCAAGAAGATGGACGCGGCGGTCGCGGCCGCCATGGCAGCGCACATCGCTGTCCAGGAGCGCGGGCGGGCGCCGGCGGCCGAGCCGCGGATCCTCGTCTTGGGATGACCCGCGGGCTAGGATCTACGCACTGCATGGATCCTTCTCTGTTGCTACAAGCCATCGTCTCCCCGCCGCGGGTCTGGTCTCGGAGTGAGGTGCTGTTCAGCCGGCCGTGCCCGATTCCACCGGAGGCAGGCGTGTATGGCTGGTTCTTTCGACAGGCACCCGCGGCGATGGACCTGCAGCGCTGTCATAAGTTCCAAGGGCTTCGCCTGCTCTACGTCGGAATCTCCCCACGCCCACCAACGGCCGATCGGGCGCCGAGTCGTCAGAATCTGAGGAAGCGAATCCGTTCGCACTTCGCCGGCCGGGCAGATGGTTCCACCCTGCGCCTGACACTAGGATGCCTCCTCGCGGACCAGCTTGGAATCCGACTGGGGCTAAGTCCGTCCGGCAGATTTACATTCCACGAGGGGGAGGAAGTCCTTTCGGACTGGATGGCCGAGAACGCGTTCGTTGCCTGGCTTGCGACCCCGAGCCCTTGGGCGATCGAAGAGATGGCGATCCGAGAACTCGACCTCCCGCTCAACCTGGACCAAAACCGATCTCACGTGTTCTACCCGACCCTTTCGGCCGTTCGACGGGCCGCCAAGGTGCAAGCGCGAATGCGGTCATGAGGCTGGTGCTTGTCGGCTGTGTGAAGTCCAAGCGCCCAGGGAGCCACCCAGCCGAAGAGCTGTATGACTCGAGGCTCTTCCGCGGCAGGCTCGCTTATGCCCGGGCGAACGCGGACCGCTGGTTCATCCTGAGCGCGCTTTACGGTCTGCTGCCAACGGACCGGGTGGTTGACTCGTATGAGCGCGCGATCACAAGCCTCTCGCGCGGCGAGCGCCGGATGTGGAGCGAAGGCGTCCTTCGCGAACTCGATAGCACTCTCGGCTCGCTGAGCCTCGTGGACGTCGAGATCCACGCGGGCGCGGAGTATTACCGATGGGGCCTCGTCGACGGACTGAGGCAACGCGGAGCGCGCGTCACGCTCCCCCTGGAGCACAAGTCGTTCGGCGAGCAACTGCAGTGGTACGCGAGGGCAGGTTATTAGGCCGCTGGCGGCCGAGGGTGTGCGTGTTAGGTTCGCGGCATGTGGCGATTTGCACGACTCGTCTGCCGCGTCCGCAGGCCTCCCGCGCCGCTCCTCGAAGTAGTTGGCCTCGCTCTGGTGGCCATCGGTCTCCATGAGGTCTACGTTCCGGCGTCGCTCATCTTCACCGGCGCCGCGGTTGTCCTCATTGCCCAGGGCATGGAGCGCCCGGAGTGACACTTGTAAAGAACGCCGTCGCCGCCATCGGACTAAAGGGGTTCCCCTTCGGGGGGCAGTCTGCGACCTCCGGCCTGCGCCCCGGCCTCGGCACCTTGCCGTTGGTCGGGGGCATCTCGCAGTCGTACGAGCAGATGTACCGCGGGCAGCTCTGGCTGA
>CAYUVT010000351.1:0-1839 GCA_964448165.1 uncultured Anaerolineaceae bacterium
TTCCCGACGTGTTCCTGCAACCGGTGGAGGACGCCCGCCGCGGCCTGGTGGCGCCCTCTCGGCCAGGAAGGTCGCCAGATCCGCTGGGAGCAGCTCCCGAACGCGGGCCACGCGCGCGCGGAGCTCCGCCACGCGTCGCGCCGCGATGACGCGCGTCATGCGCCACCCGCCCGCGCGGCGGGTGGTGCGCACGGTGCGGCGGACGCCCGCGCCGCGGCGGCCAGCGGCCACGGAACCGGGAGCGCCGCCACGCGGGTTCGAGCCGGCCGAGGACGCGCCGCGCACCGGGCCGGCCACCTACACGGGCGACCCGGCGATCGACTGGTACGGGGTCCTTGGGGTTCGGCCCGATGCGCCCAGGCAGCAGATCCTGAAGGTGCTTTCGCGGATGGCCGGGGAGCTGGAGGGCGCGCGCATCAGCGCGACGGAGTTCACCCGGCGGCGGCAGGCGATGAAGGATGCCTGGAGCGTGCTGGGCGACCCACACCTCCGGGCGGCCTACGACCGGGCGCGCAAGGAGCACCTCGCGAAAGGGGCCGCGCCCGCCGCGGAGGAACCGGAACCCGGCGCGGAGATCCCGGCGGGGCACCGGATGGGGCCCGTAACCGTGGGCGGGGTGACGGTGGACGCGGGGGCCGATTGCAGCGGGGCCGACCTGCGCGGGGCCGACCTGCGCGGGCTGGACCTGGCGGGCATCTGTCTGCGCGAGGCCCGGCTGCAGGGGGCCGACCTGGAGGCGGCCTCGTTGCGGCGGGCCGATTTGCGGGGGGCCGACCTGAGCGGCACCCGGTTGCGCTGGGCCGACCTTTCGCATGCCGACGCCACGGGGGCGAGCTTCCGCCAGGCCGACATGGCCCACGCGGCGCTGAGCGCGACGAAGTTCGTGCGGGCGAACCTATCGGGGGCGAGCCTGGCGGGGGCGGTTGGGCCGGGCATCAACCTGGACTTCGCGACGCTGGCGCGGGCGGACTTCACGGGGGCGAAGGTGACGCCGCAGCTGATCGAGCGGGGGAAGCTGGAAGGGACGATTTTCCCGGATGGGAGCGTGCGCGGGGCGGCAGCGCGGGGAGAGTGACTTTCGCGTGGCGGGAAGAGCCTGTACGCTGGCCTCTAGCACTCTCACCCGGTGAGTGCTAACATCGCGGATCGCTACGACACCAACACCTGCAAGTTTCCAGGAGGAATTGCATCCCATGGCAGCCAAGACCGCGGCCAAGGCCGCACCGAAGTCCAAGCTCATCCCCCTCGCCGACCGGATCGTCATCACGCCGCTGAAGCAGGAAGAAGTCCTCGCCAGCGGGCTCGTCATCCCCGATACGGCGAAGGAGAAGCCCCAGCAGGGCGAGGTTCTCGCTGTCGGCCCGGGCCGCCTCGATGACAACGGCAAGCGCGTCCCCATGGATATCGCGCCGGGCGACCGCATCCTCTATGCGAAGTACACCGGCACCGATGTGAAGATCGACGGCGTCGACTACATCGTCCTCAATGAGAAGGACGTCCTCTGCAAGCTCGAAGTCTAGAACTGGCCGAGCTTCGAACGCAGAGGCAGGGCCGCGCGGCCGCAGCCTCTGCGTTGTGCGTGAAAGGGAGTTAGCCCGTGGTTGCGAAGCAACTGGTATTTGATGAGTCGGCGCGCCGCCGGCTTCGCGATGGCGTCGATGCGCTCGCCGATGCGGTCAAGGTGACTCTTGGTCCGCGCGGCCGGAACGTCGTCATCGATAAGAAATTCGGCGCACCCAACATCACCAAGGACGGCGTGACGGTCGCCCGGGAGATCGAACTGGAAGACCCGTTCGAGAACATGGGCGCGCAGCTGGCCAAGCAGGTGGCGACCAAGAC
>CAYUVT010000352.1:0-1826 GCA_964448165.1 uncultured Anaerolineaceae bacterium
TACATCACGGGGCACCGTGAGTTCTACGGCCGGGATTTCGGGGTTGGCCCCGGCGTGCTCATCCCCAGGCCAGAGACCGAGTTGCTTGTGGAGCTGGCGCTGGCGGAGCTCGACCGCGACGCCGGGGCGGTAGTCGTCGAGGCGGGCACGGGAAGCGGCGCGGTGGCGGTCTCGGTCGCGGCTGAGCGGCCGGGGGCACACGTGGTGGCCACCGAGATCAGCACGGATGCCATGCGTTTTGCCAGGGCCAATGCGGCCTCACACGCGCCGGGAGTGGGTCTGGTGCTGGGGGACCTGCTCTCGATGGTGTCGCGGGCCGATGTTGTGCTGGCGAACCTGCCGTACATCCCCGCGTGGGAGATCGAGGCGCTGGAACCGGAGGTGAGCCGGTGGGAGCCCAGGGTTGCGCTCGATGGCGGGGAGGACGGCTATGTGCTCATCCGGCGGCTCATCGAGGATTGCGCGGCCCGGCTGCGCCCCCGCCTGCTCGCGCTCGAAGTGGGCTACGGGCAGGCAAGGGACGTGGAGGGACTCTTACGACGCCACGGCGTCGAGCCGTGGAGCGTGAGGGACCTCGCCGGGATCGACCGGGTCGTGTGCGGGCGATGGGCGTAAGGCTGGTCGCTCTCGACATCGACGGCACGCTGATCGAACCAGCGCATTACGGGCACGACCACGTGCCAACCGCGCGCCTTTCGCGGGCGGTGATGACACTGCGCGAGCGGGGGATCGCGGTGGTGCTTGCCTCGGGCCGGATGTTCCCGGGAACGGCGAAGATCGCGCGGCACCTGGGGTTGCCGGGGCCGGTGATCTGTCAGCAGGGATGCTCGGTGCATCTCCTCGATGGCACCATGACGCACGAATTTCCCATTGCCCGTCGCACGGCGCTGGAAATCATCGAGTACGCACGCGGGATCGAACGCGACTACGAGTGGTTCAACCCGCTGCGCTACATCGCCTCGCGGCGCACGGAAGCGACCGAGCACTACGGCGTGGTTTCGGGAATTACGCCCGAGTACCGGCCAGACCCCGAGCATTCTGGTGTGACGCCGACGGGTGTCGGCGTGATCTCGACCAATGCGGAGTCGAACGGCATTCACCGTGCGCTGGTGTCGCGACACGGCGAATCGCTGCACGTGTTGGATTTCCCGGGCGTGACGGTGGCGGTGGCGCCGGAGGCGAACAAGGGACATGCGCTGTCGCTGGTGTGCTCCGACCTCGGGATTGATCGGCACGACGTCGTGGCGATCGGCGACAGCGTGAATGACGCGGCGATGCTGGCGTGGGCGGGGCTGGGGGTGGCGATGCCCCACAGTGACGCCTACGCGCTTGATGCCGCCGACCTGGTGCTCGAGGAGCGCGAGGAGACGCTGGCGAACTTCCTCGAACGGCTGGTGGGCTAACTCGGGTCGATCCGGTGCCAGGTGCGCATGAGCACGAGGCCGATGCCAAAGATGACCAGCAAGACCGCACCGATGGGCAGGACGGTGGTGCCCCAGTCGATGCCGGCGCCCTCGCTGGCATCGCTCGCGGGCACAACGTACTGACCGGTGATGCTGCGGACGGAGTTGACCCGTGCAAGCTCGGGGCCCTCACCGAACCCCAGGTCTTCCTGCTGAACGGCCAGGCCGTCGCGAAGGTCGAAGACCTGAGAGGCGCCGGGCCACTGAGGGCGGCCTTCGACCACGGAAAGGAACAGCAGGGCGCGGGCGCCTCCGGTGAGCGATGCGAGCGGGCAGGGCGGTTCACCTTCGAAGACCGGGACGACCAGGTTGGTGCGTGGGACCGAGCCCTTGAGGACGACTTCCGGTTCGAGTTCGACTGGC
>CAYUVT010000353.1:0-1819 GCA_964448165.1 uncultured Anaerolineaceae bacterium
GAGTACTGGGCGCTGCGGGCGCCGATCTGGATGACATCCATGCCGGCATCGAGGAAGGCATCGAGGTGGCGGAGGTCGATGAGCTCGCCGACGATCGGCAGACCGGTCTCCGCCTTCATGGCCGTGGCGATCTCCAGGCCCTTCTTGATTTCCAGGCCGCGGTAGTCATACGGGCTGGTGCGGGACTTGTCGGGGAAGGCTCGGAGGACGTCGACGCCCGCGTCCTTCGCGAGCCGGGCCGACTCAATCGCCTGCTTTTCGGTTTCGATGGCGCAGGGGCCACCGAAGAAGGTGAGGTTATCGCCGCCGACGGCGACCCGCCCTCCCACATGGACGATGGTGTCCTGGTGGTGGAAGCTGCGAGCCGCGTCCTTGTACTTCTCGGTGATGCGGATGACCCTGTCGACGCCGGGCAGTTCGGTAATTCGCCCTTCATCGATAACGCTGGCGACACCCTTGACGCCGATGACGGTTGTGCTGCTGACGATGGTTTCGCAGCGCAGGCCATAGTCCTGCGATATGCGATTGATGACGCGTTCGACCTGGTCGATGGTCGCGCCTTCGGCCATATGGATGATCATTGGGGCTTGGACTCCGTTATGTTGCGGCGATTGTCGTATGAGACCCGGCTACAGGCGATTGACCCGGGGGCCGCTTAAAACAACAGGCTCGAAAGGCGGCGCTGGTATTCGCGGGTCAGGGGCGAATCGAGTCCGAGGATATCGAACACGGCGAGGATGGCCTTGCGGGCGGCGCCTTCGGCGAAGTTACGATCGATGCGGACGGATTCGAGGAGTTCTTCGAGGGCATCCTGGTAACGCCCGCGGGCGGCGAGCATGACGCCCCAGCGATAACGGGCGCGCGGGTCGCGCGGGTTGGCGCGGGCTTCGCCTTCCAGGTCTTCAGAGCGGTGTTTTGCCTCGAACGAGCTGAGGAACATCTGGTGGCGAAGCACCTTGGCCCGGCGGTCCGTGGGGACACGCTCCAGGAGGTCTTCGGCAGCACCGGTTTCGCCCCGGGCGATGAGGATAGACGCAAGGCCGACGACGGCGTCGGCGTTACCTGGTTGTGTCTTGAGGACTTCGCGGAAGCGAGCTTCGGCGCCGGCAACGTCGCCCTTGCGGAGGAGGTCTTCGGCCTGGCCCGCGACCTGCTCCTCGGGGCGAGGCAGGATCCTGGCGAAGAATGCGCGCACCTGGGGCTCGGGGTAGGCGCCGGTGAACTCGGCGACCAGCTGGCCGTTGCGGAAGGCTTTCACCGCAGGAATGCCCTGGATGCGGTAGGTGGTCGCCGTTCGAGGGTTTTCGTCGGTGTTGAGCTTGGCGAGGACGACGGAGCCGGCGTTTTCGGCCGCAACCTTTTCGATGATCGGGCCGAGCACGCGGCACGGGCCGCACCACGGGGCCCAGAAGTCGACGACGACGGGCACGGACTTCGAACGTTCGAGCACCTCCGAGGCGAAGGTTGCGTCGGTCACATCGATGTACGCCTGAGCTGCAGGCATGCAGGATTGCTCCAGGTGAAGGTTGGTATCGGATCGATCGTAGCGGAGGCGTGCCGGTGGTGTCAGCCTGCCGAAGCGAGGACGGTCCTGGGTCCAGCGGGCCTGTAAGCCGGATTCTGTATCCTTCCGGAGAAGGACGGTGACCATCTCTCTGGGCGCCGCATCGCTGCGGCGCTCAAGCAGCCAACCCGGGAGTGAAGCGGGCCGGGCGCCCTCCTCCCCTATTTGGCCTTGCTCCGGGTGGGGTTTGCACGGCCGCCCCGTTGCCGGGACGCCGGTGCGCTCTTACCGCACCATTTCACCCTTGCCCTTCCA
>CAYUVT010000354.1:0-1813 GCA_964448165.1 uncultured Anaerolineaceae bacterium
TGAGGGGGTAGCCCCTCGCCGCCGCCGCCCCGGCGCCCATGTCCCAGTTCCCGAAGTGCATACAGACGATCACCGCCCCCTTGCCGTCCGCAAGCGCGCGGTCGAGCTCTGCGAACTCTCCGTCGTCCGCCACCAGTGCGTTGATCTCTCCCGCATCCATGTGTGGGAACCGGACAAAATCAACCAGGTAGCGGCAGTAATTCACCAGCGACCGGCGAGCCACCCGCCGAACCTCGTCTCGTGAGGCGCCGGGAAGCACCCGCCGGTAGTTCGCGAGCATCGCACGGCGGCCCCCGGGCCAGAGGTAGAACCCGGCCGTTCCCACGGCAGTGGCGGCCGCATACCCGAACGCGGGCGGCAGCCGCCACATCGTGGCCGAGACCAGCCGCCAGGCCCAGTACTGTGCACGGGACGAAAGACCGCTCACGCCGCTGCCTCCACGTCCAACCGAAGAACACAACCGCGGACGGTCACCCCCCTATCTTATCGGGCGGGCATGCACCGTCCCATCTACAATCCCCGGCATGGAACTGAAGGCCACCCTCTACACGGTTGAAGGCCCGATCGCGACCATCACGCTCAACCGGCCCCACCGCCTGAATGCCTGGACTGGCCGCATGCACACCGAGTACCGCTGGTGCGTCCAGCAGGCCGAGAACGACCCGTCGGTCGGCGTCATCGTCGTCACGGGTTCCGGGCGGGGCTTCTGTGCTGGCGCCGACTCGCGGGCGCTCGAAGGTCACGTCGAAAAAGGCGGCTACGACCCGGGCATCCGTGGCGAACTGGCCAATCCCGGGTACGGCGTGCGGCCCGAATTCGATCAGAATTTCGCTTTCCACTTCGGGCTCACGAAGCCCGTTATCGCGGCCATCAATGGCCCGGCGGCTGGTGTGGGCCTGGTGCTCGCCTGCTATGCCGATATCCGCTTCGCCGCGGAAGGCGCGAAGCTCACCACCGCTCACGGAAGGCTCGGCCTCCCGGCAGAATACGGCCTCTCGTGGCTGCTCCCCCGGCTCATCGGGCTCTCCCGGGCGCAAGAGCTGCTCCTCTCGAGCCGTGTCTTCCTTGCCGGGGAAGCGCGGGCGATGGGGCTCATCCACCAAGTGTTCCCGGCCGAATACCTCATGCCGAACGTGGCCGCCTATGCGCGGACACTCGCTCGTTCCATAGCCCCATCCTCGCTGCAGGCAACGCGCCGCCAGGTGTATACCGACCTGCACCGCGACGTTGGCTCCGCCGTCGCGGAGTCGGAGCAGCTCCTCGACCAGATGACGACCTCCGCCGATTTCCGCGAGGGTGTGGCCGCCCTCCTCGAAAAGCGCGAACCGAACTTCCGTTGAGGTAACGGCATCGGGAGTTGCCCTGATTCTTGCTCCGTCCACGCATTTGTCACTCAAGCTCCACTGTTGTCACCCGATAGTCACCACAGAGACACCCTGCGGGAGAGCGGCACTCTCACCGGAGGGTCAGGACTACCAGGCCGCGGACCCGGCCAAAGGGAGACAACAATGACCCGCATCATGACCAACGTGAGCGCCATCAACGGCCAGCGCAACCTCGCGCGGACCGGGCTGAAAATGGGCAAAACGCTCGAAAAGCTCGCCAGCGGCTACCGCATCAACCGCGCCGCCGACGACGCCGCGGGCCTCGCAATCAGTGAGAAGATGCGTGCCCAGATCCGCGGCAACAAGCAGGCCCTCCGGAACGCCCAGGATGGCATCTCCATGCTCCAGACGGCTGAAGGCGCCATGGACGAAGTCCACGCCATCCTCCAGCGCATGCGCGAACTCGCGGTCCAGGCCGCGAACGGCAC
>CAYUVT010000355.1:0-1811 GCA_964448165.1 uncultured Anaerolineaceae bacterium
CCGAAGAGAGGGATTGAGGGATAACGCTGCGGAGACCATGGTGACGTCCAGGAGGTACTACCGCATGATTCACATTACGACCGCCCGCGTTCAACGGGTTCAATTGGCATTGGGATTGGCACTCGCATTATGCAGCATCCTTATGATTCGCGCGAATGCGCGGATCGTCCACGCCGGCTACAGCCCCGCTTCGACCTTTTCAAGCTACAGCTACGAGTCGGGCTGTTCCACTGCCGTCGATACTATAACCATCGTATTTACGAACGGCAGCGGCTTTTATGATGACGCGTACCAACATGGCCAGTACTCGGATCATGGGGAATTCGACACTCACGAAGCACAAGGGGATCAGTATTTCCAAGATGACTACGGGTGTTCCACCAACGATGATGGAGCGGCGACGGCCTCGGGATGGTCGAACGACCGGTGGCACTTCCGAGACGAGGTAGCAGCGACTACCGCATACGGCCAGTCCTACGCCGCGACGCCTCACTACGATGAGTGGGAGTGAGATATTTGGCCGTTCACTGGCCATCACTGCGTCGATACATATGGTTTTACAAATGGCAGAGCCTATGTTTACGACTATTTCACGACTGCTAGCGATGGGCATTCGGGAAGTCAGAACAACTACTGGGGAAACACCATGGCTATCGCAAAATGTCACGGATAATATGCATACACGAACGGCTATGTATGGTATATCGATCTGCCGTGATCCTTCGCTGCCATGAACTACGGTCCCTAAACGACGCAGAAGGAGTGAACTGAGATGTCTCATTTGGCCAAAATGAACGTGCTACTGGCGGTCCTGGTGTTGGGACTGATTGCCAGCTGGGCGGCTCTTGCCGCCGCTCAGCCCGAACGCAACCCTCTCGGCAACGGTTTGCCGGCGGACGCGTCACGCTTCCGCCCGGGGGAAGTCGAAGCCTCGGCGGTTACCCAGGCCGAGAACTTCGCCGCGTACCCGGTGGCGTGGCTTGGCGAAGAGTTTGCAGGCTTCAAGCTCACGAAGATGTTCCGCGCAAACGCAAACGGTCAAGATGCTGTCTATCTCATCTACGGTGAGTGTGTTCCAAGGCCCGATGCGCAGGAGCCGAGCTGCGTGCCACCTCTGGAAATAGTGACGAACGCGCCGGGCACAGTCCCCGGACCGGAAGATGAGCGGCTGGTGAATGCCGGTGAACTCACGTTGGTCCGAGGTGCGGCCGCAAGGGCCCTTTCTGGCAGCCCCTTCATCTGGACGGAGACGGTGACCATCACGATTCATGCCAATGCACCCTTCGTGGAAGAGGTGCTGGCGAACTTGCGCTCAGCGAATCACGGCGCACTTCAGTTCGACGAGGTTTCGCCAGGTGGCACCCTGCGTGAGTTCGGCCGCTGAACCGGCTTCGGAACTCCCTGGGCCTTGCGAGCCGGTCCGGCGGTCTACCCTGGCGGGCCGCCGGGCTATTGGCTTGTGCCTGGGTGAGCGGTGACCTGGCGTCTGCCGCGTTGGTTGCGGCGGATGAGGACTCGTCGGAGCCGATGGTCGTCGGGCTGTGGGCGGTCCTCCTGGCGCCTTCCTGGGTCGCTGCAGTGTGGACGTGGAAACCCTGGCGCAGGATTGGCGCCTACCTCCTGAGTGCCGAAGCGAGCCTGCTCATCATCGCCGTACACATGGCCTCGCGGGCCCCGGAACTGACGCCGGACATTCCGGCGGATGAGGCTCGAATCTTCACGTTCGCCGGAGTTTTTGGACTGGGTTCGGGTGGCGTCCTAGCAGGGTGCTGAAGAAGCCACGGGGTACGTCGGGTGGGGCGAGACATGAC
>CAYUVT010000356.1:0-1807 GCA_964448165.1 uncultured Anaerolineaceae bacterium
TCGCCGACCGCCCTCTCCCACGCGCCACCGCCTACCTGGGCGAGGTCGCCCTCTCGGGTGCCATCCGTCCCGTCCAGCAGGCACAGCGCCGCCTAGCCGAGTTGGGGCGCCTGGGCTTCACCCGGGCCCTCGTCCCCCCTTCCACTCCCTTGGTCGAAGGTATGACGCTCATCCCTGTCCGCACGGTCCGCGACGCCCTCACCCGCGCCGAATCGTAAATCGCGAATCGTAGATCGCGAATCGACTAGTGCCGTAGCAAGTAAGTTGAGCGGGTGAGATACTGCTCCTGGCGGGAGGGGAGCAGGGATGGGCGCGCCACGTCTGAGGTTGCGGTCTCTGACAGCAGAGGAGGAGCAGATCCTCGCGGAGAAGGTGGCCGACAAACGGCTGCCGGCGAGGATTCATGAACGCTACCGGCTGATCACGCTGGTAGGCGATGGGGCGACCCCGGCGGCAGCGTCGCGGATCGTCGGTTGCAGCGATGGGAAAGCCGAGCACTGGGTCCACCGCTTCAACGCCAGTGGTTTCGCGACCTTCGAGAAGAGCCCGGGGCGTACTGGCCGGCCGGTTGTTATCGATGGGCAGCAGGTGCGGGCCCTCATCCGCGTGGCCTTGAGCCGGCCGGAGGATCTGGGACTGCCGTTCACCCAGTGGTCGGTAAGCAAGCTGCGTGCCTACTGCCTGAAGGAAGGGCTGATCCCGCCGATCACGAGTGAGTGGTTGCGCCGCCTGCTGCGGCGGGAAGGCGTCTCCTATCAGCACACCAAGACCTGGAAGCAATCACCGGACCCCGAGTTCGAGGCAAAAAAAACCGCGTCCTCGACCTCTACGAGCAGTGCCCGGAGAACGGCGCCGTCGTCTGCTTCGACGAGTGCGGCCCGCTCGAACTGAGACCGCTGCCCGGCCAGGGCTGGGCGCCAGTGGGCCATCCCCAGCGCTTCCGGGCGACCTACCGGCGGCTCCAGGGCACAGAGCAGTTGCTGGCCTTCTACGACGTCCATGCCGATTGTCTCGTCGGCCAGGTGCGCAAACGCAAGACCGTCGGCGACCTGCTGGCCGTCTTCGCACGGCTGCGGACCTGCTACCCCATGACCACCCGCCTGTACGTTGTGATGGATAACCTCAACACCCACAAGCACGCCCGCCTGAGAGCGTTCATGGCCGACCACAACATCGAGCCGGCCTACACACCGACCTACTCCAGCTGGCTCAATGCCATCGAATCCCACTTCACTCCGCTCAAGAGGTTTGCCATCAACGGCACCGACGACCCCTCCCACGAGTACCGGCGCTGGCGCATCGCCCGCTACCTGACGTGGCGCAACCGCGACAAGGGCAGCCACAACGCCCCCCTCGCCAAATTCTCACGGACTAAATTGTATGGGCACTAGGCGGCTCCTAAATGAAAACCATGGCGGGCTTTTTATCGGGCCGTTCGGCCACGCCCGTCTCAATCGCCTTGCGGGAAACAGCGCGGGCGACGTTCTTGAAGACCGTGGTATGGAAGACGCTCGGGATGATGTACTCGGGACTGAGTTCGGTCTTCGAGACCGAATCCGCAATGGCGTAGGCAGCGGCGAGCTTCATCTCCTCGTTGATGTCGCGGGCGCGCACATCGAGAACACCGCGGAAAAGGCCCGGGAAGCAGAGGACGTTGTTGATCTGGTTGGGGAAGTCAGAGCGGCCCGTGGCCATGATGGCGACGTGGGGTGCGGCGAGCTCCCGCCGGATCTCCGGGTCGGGGTTGGCCATCGCGAAGACGATCGGGTCGCGGTTCATGCGCTTGATGTCTTCGACGGTGACCAGG
>CAYUVT010000357.1:0-1805 GCA_964448165.1 uncultured Anaerolineaceae bacterium
GCATCCTCGCCGACAAGTGGAACAGCGCGCCGAACTATCGTCCCATCGCCGGAAACGGCGATCCGCTCGCCCTTGAAGACTGGTATTACGCAGTGTGGAGTTACAACGGTTTCGCGTTCAGCAACCATCCGCTGAACCCGGCGCGTGACCCGCTGCGTGGCAGCTTGTGGCACTGCGGCGACCCCAATGCCCCGGGCTACGGGGTGTTCAACCGGAGCGACTATACCTACAACGAGGTGGTCTACGGGTGCCTGCGCTACCCTCCCGTGCCGAAAGGTGCGAGTTACCCGCCGCCACTCGGGGGCGGCACATCCACCCCACCGGCGGCTCCCGGGGCGCCGAAGTTTGCCGCTGGCGATAGCGCCGTGGTGAGTGGGACGGGCAATGGGCTAAACGTCCGCGCACAGCCTGGCATCCAGGCCGACAAGCTCGCAACCCTGCCCGATGGGACGGTGGTCACGATCATCGCCGGGCCATCCGAAGCCAACGGGTTCACCTGGTGGAACATCCAGGCCGGTACCGTCACCGGCTGGTCGGTGCAGGACTTCCTGGTGAAAGTCACCACTCCCGATCCCGGGGCGCCGGTCAACCCGCAAGGGCGCATGTGGCCGCCACAGGTCTTTGTAATGCCCAGCCTCAGTGCACCACAGGTGGCCAACGCACTGGCACCGGAGAACTACCACGCCTGCTCAAAGGCGGATTTCAGCGGCGGCTGCGCCTCGATGGACTTCCCGACATCCATTCCCGAACTCGGGATCGAGCCGCACTACGATTCCACGCCCCCGGTTGACCCCGCCCTGGCGCCCGCATTCATTGGCAACCCGATGCTGCAGGTTATTGGCGAGCGCTCGGTCTCGATCACGGCGGGAGCGACGAACGCAACGACGGCGCCGTTGACGGTACGCAACACCGGCACATGGATTGCCCCATTTCGCGTCCGGACTTCTGCCGCGTGGCTCATCGTCCGCCATCCGAACGATCCCCCGGGGCGTGTCGTCGACGGGGGAGTCGCGATCGGGAGCGAGACGGAAGTGGTGGTGCAGAAGAGTCCCCGGATTGCGACCCGTGGACGCGACTCCGAGCTGGTGATCACCGTCGACGCGGCGAACCTCCCGGCGGGCCCCCTTTCCGGGACGGTCATCATCGAGCCCCTGCTCGGGGGCGGGGGCGTAACGACGATCAATGTTCAGGTAGTCCGTGGCGACACCGGAGGTGGCGCGCCCGGCCCCGGGTTCAGGTCGGTACTTCCGGGGATCACCTATGAAGGGCCGCCGTAGCTTGCGTTAGTGCGCTTCCTCGAGTTCCTTCTTGTGTTCAGCCACCACCTTCTGGGCGAGGTGCGATGGCACTTCGCCGTAGTGGTCGAACTGGAGGGTAAACGCGCCCCGGCCCTGGGTGATGGAGCGCAGATCGGAAGCGTAGCGCTGGACTTCGGCGAGCGGGACTTCGGCCTCGATGACGCTCATGCCGCTCTCCGGGTTGATCCCATGGATCTTCGCGCGCCTGGTGTTGAGGTCGCTTACCACGTCGCCGGCGTACTCCTCGGGTGCCCACACCGTGATGGTCATCACTGGCTCCAGGAGCGTGCCCCCGACTCCATTGATGGCTTCCTTGAGCGCTTGCGATGCCGCCACCTTGAATGCCATTTCACTTGAATCCACCGGGTGATGTTTACCATCGAGCAGGGTCACCTGACAGTCGGTCAGATAGTATCCGGCTAAGACGCCGGTGTGCGCGGTCTCCATGACGCGCTTTTCGACCGCGGGAATAAATTCCTTCGTGAAGGTACCACCATCTAACCGCTC
>CAYUVT010000358.1:0-1778 GCA_964448165.1 uncultured Anaerolineaceae bacterium
CGGCTTTGCCGACCACAACGTCAGCGAGGCGATCTACCTGACCGACCCCGACGGCCACGGGATCGAGATCTATCGCGATCGGCCGCGGTCGGAGTGGGTCTATCGCGGCGGGCAGCTGCAGATGGCGACCGACCCGATCGACCTGCACGGCATCCTGGGCGAGCTGCGCGGCGGTCCGGCTCCGTCGCACCGGATGGCGGCGGGCACGTTCGTGGGTCACATCCACCTGCAGGTGGCGCAAATACCGGCCACCGAGCAGTTCTACAAGGAGACGTTGGGGATGGACCTGCTGCTGCGCTACGGGCAGCGCGCCACGTTCATGTCCTACAACGGCTATCACCACCACCTGGGGGCCAACACGTGGGCCGGCGACAACCTGCCGCCCGCGCCCGAAGACGCGGCCCGGTTGCTGTGGTTCGAGATTGTTCGCCCCGCCGGCGCGGCCGCCGGCGAGCAGTGGTTCACGGACCCGTCGGGGATTCGGGTATTGCTGGCGGAATGAAGGGGGGAAGGGGAGAGGGGGAGAAGGGGTGAAGGGGGGAAGGGGTCTCCCTTTCCCCCTTTCCCCCTTTCTCCCTTTCTCCCTTTCCCCCTTACCCCCTTTCTCCCTTTCCCTCTTCTCTCCCCTACTCCTTCATCTCCTCCGGCACATCCGCCAGCGCCTCATCCGGCAGCACGTAGCTGTTCTTGAGACGCTCGTCGTTCCACTCCAGCATCTCCGGGAAGCGGACGCCGGGCAGCAACTGGACGGCGAAAATCTCCTGCACGCCTTCCTCGAAGCGCAGGAAGCCGAGCACGCGGCCGTCGCGCAGATCGACCACCCACACGCCGCACGTCCGCTCCTCCAGCCGCTCCACCAGCGGGATGCCGCTGAAGGTGGCGGTCTCGCGCACCTGTGACAGGCCGATGAAGGCCAGCGGCCCATGGAAATCGAGGCCGCGCGTGAAGCCGGGCATTTGGGCGACTGTGCGCCACGTGCCGTGGCGGATGTCGGCCTGGGCGAGGCTGCCCTGACCCGACTCCAGGAACCACAACCTGTTGTCGTACCAGCGCGGCGAGTGGGGCATCGACAGCCCGCGCAGCAGGACGCGGCGGGTGGGCACTTCCATCAGCAGGCCGCCGTTGGCCTTGTTCTCGCGCCACGCGCCGCGCGTGTCCGTCTCGCCCAGCGCGGTGACGAACTGCGGCCGCCCGTTGAGCATCGCCAGCCCGTTCAGGTGGCAGCGATCTTCGGGGGCCAGGGCGCTGACGAACGGCGGCCGCCAGCGGGGGTAGAAGCTGTGGTCGGGGTCCAGCGTGCAAAGGCAGCCGAAGCGCGTGTTCACCAGCCACAACTCGCCGTCGGCCGACCAGGCCATCTCGTGGATGTCGATGTCGCCCGTGACGTGGATTCGCCGCGGCAGATAGGCGGCGTCGTGCTTGCCCACCGGCTCCAGCTTGCGGGCCACGGCGGGCATGTTGCGGTAATACCAGACGGTGTTGGTGCCGCCGATGGTCAGGCGGGAGCCGTCCACCGCGATGCCCATCGGCTTGTTGAAGGAGCGAAAGTGGGTGTTGACCGTGCCCGTCTCCGAGTCATAGCGCACGAGGATGACCTTGCCCGCCTGATAGGTGCTGACGACGAGGCTGACGCCCGTCTGCCGCAGGATTTCGCCGAAGGAGGTGGTGTAGACACTGCGCAGCGGATCGGGTTTGGGCTGCTCGTCGGTTGCCGGGGGTGCGTCGTTGGGGATGGGGGGTTGATAGTCGGTCATGGGGGGATTTTATCTGAATTGTGG
>CAYUVT010000359.1:0-1373 GCA_964448165.1 uncultured Anaerolineaceae bacterium
TAAGCTGGTACCGATCGAGGGGCTGCCGCCGGACCTGGCCCACCAGCCGCCGGGGTGTCCCTTCTACCCGCGCTGCTCGTGGCGCGTCGACCGCTGCACGGAAGAGTACCCGCCGTTCAACCTGGTCGCAGAAAAGCACTACGCCGCCTGCTGGGAAGCGGAGCGCGTGCAACGGGAGGTGCCAGTTGGCGCAGCAAACTAGCTCAAGCACTCGCCAGCGGACTGGCACCGCGGGCGAGGCCCTGGTCCAGGTCGAAGACCTGCAGGTGTATTTCCCGGTTACCGCTGGTGTGATCTTCCAGCGGAAGGTAGCCGATGTTCGCGCGGTGGACGGGCTTTCGTTCGAGGTGCGGCGCGGTGAGACGCTCGGCCTGGTAGGGGAATCGGGCTGTGGCAAGAGCACCACGGGCAAGGCCATCCTCCAGCTCACGCGCCCGACTGCAGGGAAGGTGAACTTCGAAGGCACCGACCTGACGAAGGTGAAGGGCGGCGAGCTCCGCCGCTTCCGCCGGAAGATGCAGATGATCTTCCAGGACCCCTACGCGAGCCTGAATCCGCGTATGTCGGTCGGCAGCATCATCAGCGAGCCGCTGACCATCCACAAGCTCGCGGGCGGCAAGGAGAAGAAGGAGCGCGTCCAGAACCTGCTCCAGACGGTGGGCCTGAACCCGTACTTCGCCAACCGCTTCCCGCACGAGTTCTCGGGTGGCCAGCGGCAGCGCATCGGGATTGCGCGCGCGCTTGCCGTCGAGCCGGACTTCATCGTGTGCGACGAGCCGGTGTCGGCGCTCGACGTGTCGATCCAGGCGCAGATCATCAACCTGCTCCAGGACCTGCAGGACCAGTTCAACCTGACGTACCTGTTCATCGCGCACGACCTCTCGGTGGTGCGTCACATCAGCGACCGCGTGGGCGTGATGTACCTGGGCCATATGATGGAGCTGACGGACCGGGACTCGATTTTCGACAACCCGCTGCACCCGTACACCAAGGCCCTCCTCTCCGCGGTGCCAATCCCGGACCCGGATGTTGAGCGCCAGCGCGAGCGCATCATCCTCCTCGGCGACGTGCCGAGCCCGCTGCGCCCGCCGAGCGGCTGCGTCTTCCACACCCGCTGCCCCATTGCCATCGATGAGTGCCGCGCGCGCCGGCCCGACTGGCGCAACGTGGGCACTGCCGAGAAAGAGCACTGGGTCTGGTGCCACCGCGTTTAGCGGAAGGGCTACGAGCCTGAACCTGAAGAGGGGGCTGCCGAACGGCAGCCCCCTCTTTGCCTGTCGCGCACACGCTCTGGGCGTGGCGGAGGGGGTGGGCGTGGAGGTAGGGTCGATGGTCGGGGGAGAAGTTGGCCCGGGCGTCGTCTCGTGCGGGGT
>CAYUVT010000359.1:1383-1774 GCA_964448165.1 uncultured Anaerolineaceae bacterium
CACGCGCCTCGTCTCCCGCGCCGACGGGCCCGCGGGCGCCCCCGCGTCGGGCGGGAGGGCCCCCCAGCCTGACCCTGTCGTGGGGGCGGCGGCTTGGCCGCCCCCTCTTTGTCGTGACCCGTACGGTCCGCGGGGTCAGGGTGTGGCGGACGGCGTAGGGGTGGAGGTAGGGTCGATCGTCGGGGGAGATGTCGGCCCCGGGGTTGTCTCCGGAGGGGTCGGCGTGGGTACGGCCTCTGTAGGGGTCGGAGTCCGTGTCGGCGTGGGGCTCGGACTCGGGCTGGGCGAAGGGGATGGGCGGCGCGTCGGCCTGGCCGTGGGCTCTGGCTCCGTTGTAGGCGTGGCGGTTGGAGCCGTGGTGGTCGGCGTTGGTGTCGGAGTCGGAGCACCT
>CAYUVT010000360.1:0-1766 GCA_964448165.1 uncultured Anaerolineaceae bacterium
AGGTCGGTGCCGGTGCCGACGTTCAGGAACTGCTCGCCCGAGTAGTTCTGCATCAGGAACACCGCGGCGTCCGCCAGATCGTCTACGTGCAGGAACTCGCGGCGCGGCGTGCCGGTGCCCCAGATGGCGACGCTGGCGTCGCCGCGCTGCCGGGCCTCGTGGAAGCGCCGGATGAGCGCCGGCAGCACGTGCGAGTTCTGGGGGTGGTAGTTGTCGCCGGGGCCGTACAGGTTGGTCGGCATCAGCGAGATCGCGTCGAAACGATACTGGCGGCGATAGGCCTGGCACATCTTGATGCCGGCGATCTTGGCCACGGCGTACCACTCGTTGGTGGGCTCGAGCGGGGCGGTGAGCAGGTACTCCTCGCGCAGCGGCTGGGGCGCGAGCTTCGGGTAGATGCACGACGAGCCGAGGAAGCAGAGCTTGGTCGCGCCGTGCTTCCAGGCCGAGTGGATCACGTTCGTCTGGATGGCCAGGTTGTCGCGGATGAACTCGGCCGGGTAAGTGTCGTTGGCGTGGATGCCGCCGACCTTCGCGGCGGCCAGGAACACGTACTCGACCTTGCTGGCGGCGAAGAAGGCCTCGACCGCCGCCTGGTCGGTGAGGTCGAGCTCGGCGCGCGAGCGCAGCAGCAGATGGGTGGCGCCGTCTGCCTGCAGGCGGCGCACGATGGCGGAGCCGACCATGCCGCGGTGGCCGGCGACGAAGATTCGGGAATCGGGTTTCATCGGGAAGGCAGTCAGGCGCGAGCCATCGGCGCGGGCCGCACGCGCAGGCGCGATTTCTTCAACTTCTGCTCGGCCTGCCAGATGTCGTGGGCGGTTTGCTGGCCGAGCCACATGCGCGCGTCGCCACCGCGCTCCTTGCCGAGCCACGCCTGCAGGCGCAGCGCCATCTCGGGCGAAATGGCCGCATGGCCGTTCAGGACGCGCGACAGCGTGACGCGGGCCACACCCAACTGGTCGGCCGCCTCCGTGACCGTCAGGCCCAGCGCCGGGAGCACGTCGTCACGCAGCGTGAGGCCGGGGTGCGGGGGAGCGAACATCCTTGCCATCGCGATAGCTCTCGTGACGAAACGACCGGATCACGTGGGGACATGGCGATTGTATCGTGTAACGATACACGTGGCAAACGAGTCAATCCGTTCCGTACTGCTCGCCGCGTTGGAACCGTTCCGGTTCGGGGACACCGAGGTCGCGGCAAATCTTCCGCGCGAGATGGTTGTTGACTTCGGTGTGTCGTGGCACCGCGCTGCGCTTGTTCAACACCGGGTTATGCCACCACGAATGCCGTGCGCCTTCACGCAGCAGGACGCAACCACGAGCGGCTAGGTGTGCCAGCAGGTCACGCCGCTTCATACGGCGATCTGAAGTTCCTCGTAGCCCTTGCCCGCTGCGCCACGAGCCTCCTGCCGGTTGAACTCGAGAGCCTCCTCCAGGGTAATGCGCAAAGTCTCCAGGAGTTCCTCGCGCGTGGCTTCCTGGCAATTGACGCCGGGCACTTCCTCGATCCACCCGATCCAGGAATCGCCCTCCTGTTTGACGACCGCGGTAAACACTTGCTTCATTGCATACCTCCCTGCATCAGGCGGCGAACTTCGGCGAAGACTTCATCAGCGGGAACGAGCCTGGCGGTTCCGCTATCGATCGCGGCGATGCGGCGGTTGATCTCTTCGCCCCAAGCCGTTTCCGTCTCAGCGTCAACCTCCTGCCGGGAAAGTGTAACGCGTGGCCGTCCGGGGTGATTGGTTGCCGCTGTCGCCAGCG
>CAYUVT010000361.1:0-1743 GCA_964448165.1 uncultured Anaerolineaceae bacterium
TGCAGTCAACTACCCGGACTTTCCCGCCGGGCCTGACGGAGCTCCGGCAAGCCTATGCGGGCAGCCTCGATGCCGTCGAGCACGACGGACGGTGGCACGCCCACATCGTTCATCGACTGGAAGACGGCCTCGTCGAGTGAATCGAGGGAGACGGTGATGCGCTGGAGGCCGGCTTCGGCGAGGCGGCGGGCCTGGGCGCGCAACAGCGAGCCGTTGGTGGTGAGCGTCAGGTCCTTGAGGCCGGGGATATCGCGCAGGAGGGCGATGAGCTGGTGGAGGTCGCGCCGGACCAGGGGCTCGCCGCCGGTAAGGCGGATCTTTTCGACGCCGTGTGCGACGAAGATGCGCGCGAGGCGCCCAATCTCCTCGTAGGTGAGGAGTTCATCGCGCTGGAGGAAGGCGTAATCGGGGCCGAACACTTCGCGCGGCATGCAATAGGTGCAGCGGAAGTTGCACCGGTCGGTAACCGAGATGCGGAGATCGCGCAGCGGGCGCCCCAGGGCGTCGGTGAATCCCATGGCTGTAAGCTTAGCGGATTGCGGACGGGCCGAAACCTGCGCTAGCGCAGGTTATGACGCATGTGGGGCAGCGGCCGGAGAGGGCTCGGCGGGGGACTCGGCCCAGCGGGCGAGCATTTCGTCGTGCTTCTTCACGCGGTCGGCAAGGACGTTTCGCATGGCGGCCATGCGCTCCATTTTTTGATCGATGAGCTCGATCTGGTGGAGGGTGACCTCGCGGGCACGGCGAATCTGGGCGGCCTTTTCGGCGGCATCGGCGTCGGTTCGCCAGCCCGCCTTGATCTGGAGGCGGATGTCCTCGGCCTCGAGCATCTCCTTGATCTCCGCGAGCGAGAAGCCGAGGAGGTCCTTCAGTTCCCGAATACGCTCGATCCGCTCCATATCCTCCTGCGAGTAGAGGCGGAATCCCCCCTCCATGCGGGTTGGGGGCTTGAGAAGGCCCTTTTCCTCGTAGTAACGGAGGGTGCGCTGGGTGAGCTGCGCACGGTCGGCGGCTTCGCCGATTTGGAGGTAGCGTTCAGTGGTTGCTGGGTCGGCCATTTCTGCAGCCTAGTCTACCTACGTTAACGCGCACGTCAAGGTACGATTTCGCCGGGGAGCCCGGGAGCCCTGCATGCGAGGTTCTTCAGGAAGGCTCGCCCTGCGCCGCCTGCAGCGAGCTGATGAACTGGCGAATGAAGGCTTGCTGGGGCGGCGTCAGATCGCGGAACCGGAGATGAAGGACGGTGTGTCCGTTGGCCGCCGGGGTGGGACGGACGAGTTCGCAGGGGACGCTGGCGGAATATCCGCCGTTCCAGAGGTTCACTTCGAGCTGGCTGCCGCCCGGCCGTGTCTCGACGGTGACGGCGAGGCCACCCATGGAGATATCGACCAGGCGGCCGGGCTGGCGTGATGTACCGAGGACGGAGCGGACCTCCACCTGGAGGTCGGCGGGATAGCGGCGGTCTTTGCGGAGGTCGAGTGGGCGCCAGTGGGTGGCGAACCTGAAGGCGGCAACGTCGTTCTTTGCCGCGACGAAGGAGCAGATGGCGAAGGTCCTGGCACCCTGGGACCCCTGAATGACCATATAGTCCGTGTCCGGCTGCCAGGCCGCCGGGGGATCGGTGACGCGTGCGGCGATGGACTCCTCCCGCGCGACGACGACCGTTGCCGTCCACTGTTCGGGCGGGGAAGAGCGGCGCACGATTGTGACGGGCGTGCCGGGAGCGACGACGCTGACCATGTA
>CAYUVT010000362.1:0-1711 GCA_964448165.1 uncultured Anaerolineaceae bacterium
GCTCGCGATCGAGGGCCTGCTCATCGAGATCGAAGCCGTCGCGGTCATCGAGTAGGTCTCGAATCGCCATACTCAGACCCCGAGGTGACTGGCATGACTGCGACCGCGCAAAGGCTTCTGTACAGCGAACGGATCACGCACGACCCAGGCAAGATGGGCGGCCGGGCATGTATTCGAGGAATGCGAGTGACGGCTTCGAACATCGTCGGGATGCTTGCGACGGGCGAAACGGTAGAGAGCATCCTGAAGGCGTACCCGTATCTCGAAGCTGAAGACGACGCAGCAGCGCTCAGCTATGCAGCCTGGCGACTGCAGGAGTCGGAACTCCCGATTCCCCGATGAAGGTTGTTCTCGACATGAATATGTCGCCTGAGTGGGCGCTTTCTCTTGCGGACGAGGGCGTGGAGGCGGTCCACTGGTCGCATGTCGGGGATTGGTCCGCCGATGACGACGACATCGTACGTTGGGCAGCGTCGAAGGGGTACGTCATTCTCACCAAGGACCTCGACTTCGGCGCCATCCTGGGGCCCTCAGCGTCGATCAACCCAGTGTGATCCTCCTGAGGTCGCGGAATGGTCGGCCTCATCGTCAGGTCGGCGATGTTGTGGCAGTCTTGCAACACTTCCGCGTCGACCTCGAATCGGGAACCCTTCTCGTGCTGGACCCGGATCGCCACCGCGTTTGGAAGTTGCCTCTTACGTAATCGGTTAACCGCCGGTTCACCTCTCTCCCCTGCTGCCACCATTCACGCTAGGATTGTGACGCGAGGAACGAACCGTGGCAGACCTTTCGATCTACCTCTTCTGGTCCGGCATGGCCACTGCGGCGATCGCCTCCGTGCTCTATATCGCCTACGTTGCCAGCGCCTCCCTTGCCGTGCGCCGTGTGAGCGCCCAGACTACTGCCGGCACCGTGACCCTCAGCACTTCCAGTGGCACGGCGAATCCCGGCATCGGCCGCCTGGCCACCGCCTTCACCGCCATCACGGTCATCTTCCTCGCCGGGCAGGTTGTCACCCGCTGGGTGGCTGTAGGCCACGCCCCGTTCTCGAACCTGTACGAATTCACAGCGGCCTTCGGCTTCGGTATCGCCGCGGCCTACCTCGCCTTCGAGGCTTACACCCGCAACCGGCGCTTCGGGCTCCTCGGGCTTCCTATCGTGCTCGGGATGCTCTTCATCGCCTCGCTCTTCCCCAGCGATATCGTCCCCCTCATCCCCGCCCTCCAGAATGGCCCCCTCCTGACCATTCACGTCAGCGTGATGATGCTCTCCTACGCGGTCCTCACCGTCAGCTTCTGCGGCGCCGTCGTCTACCTCGTCCAGGGCGGCGAAGGGCGCCGCCGGTATGCAGCCCTGCCCTCGGCCGAGGCTGCCGGCGACCTCGCTCACAAAGCCGTCCTGGTCGGCTTTCCATTGCTCGGGCTGGGCATCGCTCTCGGCGCGTGGTGGGCCAACAGCGCGTGGGGCCGCTATTGGGGCTGGGACCCCAAAGAGACAGCCGCACTGGTCACCTGGCTCAGCATTGCCGCGTATTTCCACGCTCGCGCCGGCAGCGGCAGCGTCGCCGGCGCGCCCGGCATCCGCAGGATCGTCCCCGAGCGCATCCGCCGCGGGTGGCGGCCCGACCCCATGTGGTGGCTCATCGCCATGTGGGCCCTCGTCATGTTTACCTACTTCGGCGTCAATCTCTGGGTAAGCGGCCTCCACAGCT
>CAYUVT010000363.1:0-1694 GCA_964448165.1 uncultured Anaerolineaceae bacterium
GCAGCCGAACGCGCCATCGCCCGGAGGAGTCTCATGCAGCTATCGCCCTCGCTCACCCAGGCCTACAACGACCAGGTCCAGCTCGAGTTCGAATCCTCGTTCGCCTACCTCCAGATGGGCGCCGACTTCGAACTGCGCAGCCTTCCCGGCATGGCCACCTGGATGCGCCTCCAGTCCCAGGAAGAGCATCTCCACGCCATGAAGTTCATCCAGTTCGTGCTCGACCGTGGTGGCAAGCTCCAGCTCAAGGCCATCGCCGCTCCCGCCCCCACGCCCGACACCGTTGTCGCAACGTTCGAAGCCGCCCTCGCCCACGAACGGCGCGTCACCCGGGCAATCCACGATCTCTACGCGAAGGCCCTCGAAGAGCACGACTTCGCCAGCCTCCCGCTCCTCCAGTGGTTCGTCAACGAACAGGTCGAAGAAGAAGCTACGGTCTCCACCATCCTCGAACGGCTTCGCATGGTCGGCGATGACCGGACCGGGCTGCTCTTCCTCGACCGGGAACTCGGCCAGCGCTCGAGTGCTGGCGCCCGGGATACCGGGGCTCCCGCGGACGGCGGAGCCGCCTGACGAACTCCCGTTCCGCCGGCATACACGAAAGGGGGACGCATGTGCGTCCCCCTTCTGCGTTGTCCGCCGGCTGCCTACGGGTTAGCCCTGGGCAGCCTTCGAGGCGAGGTAGTCCTTCAGGGTCTGGCCGGTTCGCCACATCGGCTCGGCCCCCTCGAGGCTCATGATCTTGTCCCAGTTCGCCTGCACCCACTCGGCGTCCTTGAGTTCCGCCATGCCCGGCTGCAGGCCAGGGCCCTTCACGATGGAAGCCCGGTTGAAGTTGCCGGCGCCCGCTTCGATGATGATTCCGCTGTCCTGGCACTCCTTCGAGACCATCCAGGTCACGGCGGGCACCACGAATTCCGGCTTCAGGCGCTCCACCATCTCGGCTGGCATCACCGTCTGCGTCAGCCGCGTGCCGGCCACCGGCGCGATGGTGTTCACGTTCACGTTGTACTTCGCGCCTTCCTGCTTCAGCACGTTCATCAGGCCGATCATCGCCGTCTTCGCGGCGCCATAGTTCGCCTGGCCGAATTGCCCGTACAGGCCCGAAGACGAAGTCGTCAGCACCACCCGCCCGTACGACTGCTGCCGGAAAACCGGCCAGGCCGCGCGCAGCACCGTGAACGAGCCCTTGATGTGGACAGCGAACACCGCGTCCCAGTCCTGCTCGCTCATGTTGTGGAACGCAACGTCGCGCAGAATGCCCGCGTTGCAGATCACGATGTCGAGCCGGCCGTAGGTGTCGATCGCCGTCTTCACCATGTTGAAGCCGCCGTCGTAGCTCGAAACGCTATCGAAGTTCGGCGTCGCCTCGCCGCCCGCCGCCTTGATCTCATCGCACACCTTGCGCGCCGGCGCGGCGTCTGCGCCCTGGCCGTGTGGGTCGCCGCCAAGGTCGTTCACCACAACCTTCGCGCCGCGCTTCGCGAGGTCCAGCGCATACGCGCGGCCCAGCCCGGCGCCCGCGCCGGTCACCAGCGCTACCTGGCCTTCAAAAGAAATCGCCATCTACTCATTCCCCTTCTTCAGGTAAGTGTTCTGTGGCTGCGGCAGGCCGGCCCGCCAGAGCCGAACGGTCTTCACTTCCGTGCAATCTCGCAGGTTACCAGCTAATGCGCCTTATTTCCCGCTGCTGC
>CAYUVT010000364.1:0-1680 GCA_964448165.1 uncultured Anaerolineaceae bacterium
ACGGCCGTGATGTCCAGGTCGTCGCGCTCAATGAGATGCAGGAGCAGGTCCAGGGGACCCTGAAAGACGGGCAGCGTGATCTCAGCCATGACTCCCGACGAGCCGACGCCCCCCCGCTGGGGCGAGCCCGTCACGGTCTTACGACCATCTCCGCTATCGCGCCGCTGCAGGCGCCCACACCCCTGGGAGCGTCCGCTCGACCGCGGACGCGATACCGGCGACCGACCGCATCATCGAAGCGAACCGCTCATATGTCAACGATTGCGGGCCGTCGCTCAGCGCGTGCTCCGGGTTGTTGTGCACTTCGATCATCAGGCCGTCGGCCCCCGCGGCGATCCCGGCCATCGCAACAGGCGTCACCAGGTTCACCTTCCCCGTCCCGTGGCTGGGGTCTGCGATCACCGGCAGGTGGCTCAGTTCCTTCACCAGGGGAATGGCGTTCACATCGAACGTGTTGCGATAGGCCGTCTCGAACGTGCGGATGCCGCGTTCACAGAGGATCACATGGGGGTTGCCCTGGGCCATGACGTACTCGGCCGCCAGCAGCCACTCCTCGATCTGTCCGCTGAGCGCGCGCTTCAGCAGCACGGGCTTCTTCACCATGCCCACTTCGTCGAGCAGGATGAAGTTCTGCATGTTGCGCGCGCCGATCTGGATGATGTCGGCGTACTCGCACACCGCGTCGATGTCGCGCACGCTCATCAGTTCGGTCACGATCGGCATCCCGGTCTCCAGGCTCGCCGTGTGGAGGAAGCGCAGACCATCCACTCCCAGGCCGCGGAAGGCGTACGGGGAGCTGCGGGGCTTGAACGCGCCACCCCGGAGGATGTTGGCGCCGGCCGCCTTCACCGCCCTTGCCGCGTCCACGATGTGGTCTTCATTCTCGATCGAGCACGGCCCGGCCATGATGGCGAGCTCTGGCCCGCCGATGCTCACGCCGTGCCCCACGTCGATGATGCTGTTGCCCGGGTGGAATTCGCGGCTCACGAGCTTGTACGGCTTGGTGACGCGGTGGACCGACTCAACGTGCGGGAGGGTTTCGAAAATGTCCTGCAACGCGGGGTCGTCCGGTCCAATAACGCCGATGATGCTCCGCTCCGTGCCCACCGAGAGGTGGGCTTGCCGCCCGGTTTCTTCTACCCGGGCAACGATAACGTCAATGTCATCCGGAGTCGCCTCCGGGGATACCACGATGATCACTGGGTCTTTTTCTCCACTAACGCGCGGTCGAGTGTGTGCTCGAGCTAAGGTCGGGGCGGAGGCGTGCCGCCTCGCGCAGGTACACGTGCCGGATGTCACTCTGGGTCTTCTCCGTATTCCAGTGGAGAAGGACGCGGATGCAGAGCGGCAACATGCCAGGGACCGACATTTCGTGGCTCTGCATGAGCGGGACCTGGGTCCAGCCCATCTGGCGCGCGGCAACCGCCGGAAACTCGGCGTACAGGTCGGGCGTTGTGGTGATCCAGGCCGATGCGATGTCCTCGGTATTGATCTCGTTCACCTCGAGCATGGTGGTCAACAGCTCTTTGGTAACGTCGAGGATCTCCTCTTTCTGGTTCCGGGTGACGGTGGTTGCACCACGGACGCCGCGAACCGGCATACGCGCAGGTCCTCCTCCAGCAGGGGGTTCGTTAGGGTTTGGTGTTTGTGCCCTTAGCGAACCGGGAGCCCAAAGGTCCC
>CAYUVT010000365.1:0-1680 GCA_964448165.1 uncultured Anaerolineaceae bacterium
AAGATGGCGCAGCCGTAGCACATCCCCCAGCCGCACGGCATGTTCTCTTCCATCAAGATCTCGGGCGATTGGCGCCTGCCATTGTTCCGCAGCACATCTGCCAGTGACTGGAACATGGGGTTCGGCCCGCAGGCGTAGATGCGGTTCGCCCACTCCTGGTACTTGCCCAGGTGTTGCGTCACGAACCCCTTCGGTCCCGCGGAGCCATCCTCGGTGACGACCACGTACTCCACCTCCCGGGGCCATTCGCTGGCGGCGAGGAGGTGCCGCTCCGAGCGCGCGCCCATCATCGCCACCACCTGGTGACCGGCCCTGGTCGCACGTTCCGCCGTATCGACGAGAGGTGCGATGCCAACGCCCCCCCCGATGAGCAGCAGGTTCGCAGGCGCATCCGGGAGCCGGAAGCCATTGCCCAGCGGGCCGTAGATTCGCACGGCCGTGCCCCGCGGCTGCTCGCTGAGCCACCGGGTGCCGCGCCCAACCACCGCATAGCAAATCGCAAACCGGTCGCCATCGAGCCGGTAGTAGCTGAACGCGCGGGCAAACATCGGGTCGGTACGCTCGGCACTGCAATGCACCATCACGAACTGCCCCGGCTCGACGCCCCGCGTGAGGCTGGGCGCGTGGAACCAGCTGATGTACGCCCCTTCCCAGGCCCGCTCGGTTGAAAGGATGACGGCGTCTTCGATGTTCATCCGACGTACTCCCGCAAGGTAGCAACGTCGTATTCCGAGGGGTTGGCCAGCGCCTGGATGGCCGCCCGCGCGGTGTCGATGGAGGTGAAGCAGGGAATGCGCTTTTCGGCGGCCGCCCGGCGGATGTGGAACCCGTCGCGCAGGGAGCCCGTGAAGCGGTTCTCGGAGGTGTTGATCACTCCCTGCACCGTGCCATCCATGATGACGTCGACAACGTTGGGGTGTCCCCCGCTCAGCACCTTCGTCACGCTCGTAACCTCCATCCCGAGCGCTTCGACCATGCGGGCGGTACCTTCGGTCGCGTAGAGGCGGTAGCCGGCCCCGTGCAGCAGGCGGATGAGCGGAAGCGCATCGGCCTTGGTGCGGTCGCTGATGCTCAGGAGGATGGCCGCGTTCGGCTTCAGCGCCATGTCCGAGGCGATGAGCGCCTTGGCCACGGCTCCTTCGAAGGTCCGGTCGATGCCCATCACTTCGCCGGTGCTCTTCATCTCCGGGCCCAGGTAGGTGTCCACTCCCTTGAGCTTGGACATTGAGAATACCGGCGCCTTGATCGCGACCAGGTTGCGTTCCGGCCAGGCGCCCTCGGGATAGCCCTGGTCCTTCAGTTTCCGGCCCAGCATGGCGCCGACGGCCAGGCTCACCATCGGCACGCCCGTCACCTTCGAAAGGAACGGGACCGTCCGGCTCGCCCGGGGGTTCACTTCGAGGACGAACACCCGGGGGGGCTCACCTGTCCGCCGCGGCAGGACGACGTACTGGATATTGGTCAGGCCGATGGCCCCGAGGCCCAGCACGATCCGCCGCGTGTAATCGACGATCGTCGCGCGCTCCCCGGCGTCCAGGTGGACGGGCGGGTAGACCGCCATCGAGTCGCCGCTGTGCACGCCAGCCCGTTCGATGTGTTCCATGATGCCGGGGATGAGCACGGAGTCGCCGTCGCAGATCGCGTCGACCTCGACCTCGCTGCCCTCGAGGAACTTATCGA
>CAYUVT010000366.1:0-1662 GCA_964448165.1 uncultured Anaerolineaceae bacterium
GAACGGCAGGGATCCGGATGATTGACGTCCGCTAAGTCACTGTGTTTCTGTGACTTCGGAGATTTGGATCGCTTGCGCCCCCCGGGGACGGTCCGTCTGTCGCCACCGCGGCCCTATCGAACGGCCGACTCCACGAGCGTCTTGAAACGCTGTCGAATCCCATCCGGGTTGGCCGGCGCGCTCTGGGTCATCAGAATCGTCACGAGCTGCCGGCCCGGATCGTTCCAGAAGATCGTCCCTGCCGTCCCATCCCAGCCGTACTCCCCCACCCGGGCCGGGTAATTCACCCCGGATGGATCGAGCACGACGTTCACGTTGGCCAGTCCCCACCCCATCCGGCCGCCACGCGCCGCCAGGACCGCCGGCGGCAGGCCGTTGCCGACGATGCGCGCCGCGGTCTCGGCCTTCAGCAGCCGCACACCCTCGAGTTCCCCTCCGTTGAGGAGCATCTGGCTGAATCGCAGGAAGTCGGGCACCGTCGAAACCAACCCGACCGCGCCCTCGATGAGCGCCGGGCGCTCGGTAAACGGAACCTCCTCGATCTCCACCGGGCGGAGCCCGCCGCCATCCGCCGGCGCATGGACGGTTGCGAGACGTGCCCTGGCGTCCGGGGTCACCCAGAACTGCGTGTCGGCCATCTTCAGCGGGCCCAGCACCCTGGAGGCCAGGAACCCGTCGAAAGGCATGCCGGACCAGACCTCGACCAGGCGACCCAGCACGGTGGTGGCCTCGCTGTATCGGAACCGCGTACCCGGGTCCTCCATCAAGGGAGCGCGCATCAGTCTGGTGACGAACTGGGGCAGCGTGTCGCGCCGCGAGCGAACGCCGAGATCGCGATAGAGGTCCGAGGTGCGATGGCTGAGGCCGGACGTGTGGAGCAGCAGGTCCTCGACCGTGATCGGTCGTGCCGGCGGACGAGACGCGGGACCGCGTCCCACACGCACGTCCCCGAACTCCGGAAGGTACTTCGCCACGGGATCGTCCAGGCGGAAGCGCCCCTCGTCGTGCAGCATCATCACGGCCACGGCCGTGACGGGCTTCGTCATGGAGTAGATGCGGAAGAGGGTCCGGGGCGTCATCGGTGCCCGCGTCTCGAGATCCTGGACGCCCACGGCCTCGAGATACGCGACCTGCCCCTTCCGGGCCACCGCCGCAACCGCCCCGGCGATCTTCTGCTCCGCCACCAGTTGCCGCAGCAGGGCCGTGGCCTCGTTGAGGGCCACCGGATCGAGCCCGAGCGCCTCCGGTTCGGCCTTCGGCATCTGGCTGCGCACGCCGCCGCCCGACGCGAGGGCAACCGAGAGCAGGAGGATGAGCAGCGAGGTCACCGCGGTGGGGAGCGCCATGCAGACGGCATTCTACCTTTCGGGTTACCTTACGCCCATGTCGACCCCGATTGGCTTCATCGGCCTGGGCCTGATGGGCAAGCCCATGGCCCTCAACCTCCGCAAGCACCAGTTCGCTGTCATTGTCCACAGCCGCAGCCGCGGCCCCGTGGACGCGTTGGTCGCCGCCGGCGCCACTGCCGCCGCCACCCCCGCTGACGTCGCGCGACAGGCGCGCACCATCATCACCATGCTGCCGGATGGGCCGGATGTGTCGCGGGTGCTCGAGGGTCCCGACGGCGAGTTCGTCCGGCGCATGCTCGCGCGCATCGAGCGC
>CAYUVT010000367.1:0-1636 GCA_964448165.1 uncultured Anaerolineaceae bacterium
GCGGGTTCAGGTAGAACCGGATCTGCACGGCTACACCGCCCGCGCGGCCGCGTCACTTCCCGCGATCCGCCCGAAGACTGCCCCGCGGATGACCGAGCTGGCGCCCGGGTAGTTGTAATAGAAGAGCTCCCCCATCGGCTCGCCGGCGGCGTAGAGGCCCGCCATCACCTGCCCGCGCGTATCGATCACGCGGGCGAGCGTGTCGCACTTCAGGCCGCCGAAAGTGAAGGTGATGCCGCCGGTCACCGGGATGGCGATGTAGGGCGGCGTATCGAGCGGGAGCGCCCAGTTGCTCTTCGGCGGGGTGATGCCGAGGGTGCGCTTCCCATCGAGCCGGTCCAGGTCGTACTCGCCGGGCTGCACGGCCGCGTTGAAGTTTGCGATGGTGTCCATCAGGTTCTCGGCCGGCAGGTCCATCTTCTCGGCCAGCTCCTTGAGGGTCGCAGCTTCGACCGGTGGGCCGACGGGGCGCCAGGCGCGGGCGAACTCCTCCCGCTGGTAGGCCTTCTGGTCGAAGATGCACCAGGCCTCGCCGCCGGCCTGTTCGACGATGAACTTGCTGAACTTCACGTAGGTGTGGTCGCGGAAGTCCTCGCCCTCATCGAGGAAGCGGTGGCCGGAGCGGTCGACGAAGACACCCATCTGGTAGTTGTAAAGGGCGGTCACGCCGCATTCGATTTTCGGGGAGCGGGCATCGAGGACGGCAGAGTGGTAGTCGCCCCACTGCCCGGCGGGCTGGGCGCCCGCGTCGATGGCCATGCGGATGCCCTCGCCGGTGTTGTAGCGGCTGCCGCGGAGGATGAGCGAATCGGCGAAGCGGCCCAGGTAGCGGACGCGCATCTCGACGTTGGCCTGGAAGCCGCCGCAAGCGAGGACCACCCCGCCCGTAGCGCGGAGGTCGACGATGCCTTCGGGGCTGCGGGCGCGCACCCCGGCGACCGAACCGTCGCCGTTGACGATGAGGTCGATAGCGCCGGTTTCGTACGAGACGATGCCGCCGAGGCCTTCGAGCCGCCGGTACAGGAGGTCGACGAGGCCCTGGCCGCCAGATTTCGGGCTGCGGCGGTAGCCGGCGGTGTGGGGATAGCCGGGCTCCCATTCGAGGCCCATGGCGGTGAGCCATTCGGCGGTATCGCGCGCGTTTTCGCAGAGGGTGCGGATGAGGCCGGGGTTGGCGCGGCCACGGGAGATGCGCATCAGGTCGTCGAACATGTCGCCGGCGGTGTAGTCGCGAGGGCCGAACTCGTCGGCCTCGTGGGGGAAGCGCATCTGGGCATCGGCGAAGCGGGTATTGCCGCCCCGGCCCCCGGGTGGGGCTTTCTCGATGAGGATGACTTCGGCGCCGGACTGGCGGGCGGAGATGGCGGCCGAGAGGCCGGCGATGCCCCCGCCGACGACGAGGACGCCGGTGTGGTAGGTGGCGGCGGCGCCCGGGGAGCCAGGGGGAACGGGCATGGCGCGGAGATTAGTGGGTGCGGCGGCGGCGCGCCACCGGAGAGGGGTGAGAGACGCACGTCCGAGGCGGGTCAGTCATGACCCGCTGCCGCGCCGCTCGCCCGAAATCCGTTCCGCGCCGCGCATCACCCGCATCCGGGTGACAAACATCCGAGGCGGGTCAGTCATGACCCGCTGCCGC
>CAYUVT010000368.1:0-1608 GCA_964448165.1 uncultured Anaerolineaceae bacterium
CACTCGCAGGTTCCAGCGGGCGTTGTAAGGTTGCTGGCAGAACTACCCCGCGGAGCAGGCCGGAATGATTACCGAGGCGCCAGCACAACCGAAGCAATCCCCGAGCGAGGCGGTCCTCAGCTCGGTCTACCAGTCGGCGGAACGGCTGAAGCTGAACCCGGAGGTGGTGGACCTGTTGCGGACATCGTGGCGGGAGGTACGGGCGCAGCTGCCGGTGCGGATGGATGACCGGAAGCTGCGCATCTTCGAGGGGTACCGGGTGCAGCACAACGGCGCCCGGGGGCCATACAAAGGCGGCGTGCGCTTCCATCCCCAGGCCGACCTGGATGAGGTGCGCGCGCTTGCCATGCTCATGACCTATAAGTGCGCGCTCATGGAGCTGCCGTTTGGGGGCGCCAAGGGTGGCGTGATGTGTGACCCAACCCGGATGAGCGAGACCGAGCTGAACCGCCTGACCCGCGCCTACACGCAACACATCGGGATGGTGCTCGGCATCAGTCGAGACATCCCGGCGCCGGACATGGGTACCAACGCGCAGACGATGGCATGGATGATGGACGCCTACGGCCAGCGGTATGGCTACACGCCAGGCATCGTGACCGGGAAGCCCGTTGAGCTGGGTGGCAGCCACGGGCGCGACCAGGCGACGGGGCGCGGTGTGGCGGTGTGCATGCGGGAATACGCGAAGCGCGAGGGAATCAGCCCGCAGGACATCCGCGTGGTCATCCAGGGGTACGGCAACGTGGGGTCGTGGACGGCGCGGATCGCGAGGGAGTTCGGTTTTCGCGTCATCGCGGTGAGCGATGTGAAAGGCGGCATCGCGAACCCCGATGGGCTCGACATCGCCGCGCTGGACCAGTGGTTCGCGGTGGCGGGGAGCGTGGCCGGGT
Organism: uncultured Anaerolineaceae bacterium; assembly: GCA_964448165.1. Lineage (GTDB taxonomy): Bacteria > Chloroflexota > Dehalococcoidia > Tepidiformales > Tepidiformaceae > Amarobacter. Next base: position 891 of record CAYUVT010000368.1, read on the forward strand.
TCGAAGGCGGCGAACCCATCACCAACGAGCAGCTGCTGGAGACGGAATGTGACTACCTGGTGCCGGCGGCGCTGGGCGAGGTGATCACGGGGGAGAACGCCCCGAGGATCCGCGCACGGGCGGTGATCGAGGCGGCGAACCACCCGGTGACGCCGGACGGCGACGATGTGCTGAACGCCCGGCGCATCCCGGTATTGCCCGATATCCTGGTCAATGCCGGGGGCGTGACGGTCTCGTACTTCGAGTGGACGCAGAATATCCAGCAGTTCCGGTGGCCGCTGGAGATGGTAAACACGGAGCTTGAGAAGCGGATGGTTGCCGCCTTCGATGACCTGATGGGGCGCGCCGGCCGCGACGGGACACTGCCACGCCAGGCGGCATTCGATATCGGCGTGGAGCGGGTGGGGAAGGCTATCCTGCTGCGCGGGTTCGTATAGCCACGGGTGATGGCGGTGGCCCACGACCGCCGGTTAGGATGGTTGGGTGATTTCCGCGTGGGCCCACAACACGTTCAAAGCGCTGAAGTACCGTGAGTACCGGGTGCTCTGGATTGGCACGTGTTTCTCGTTCCTGGCTTTCATGATGTCGTCGGTGGTCCAGTCGGTGGTGGCCTTCGACCTCACGGGGAAGAACGGGGCGGTGGGCTTCGTTTCGCTGGGCATGGGCGTTGCGACCATCCTGGTGTCGCCCTTCGGCGGGGTGGTGGCCGACCGGTTTT
>CAYUVT010000369.1:0-1603 GCA_964448165.1 uncultured Anaerolineaceae bacterium
TGTTCTCGGCCATCACGGTCACCCGGACGTTCCTGAAGATGGTCCTGGGGACACCACTGGCGAAGAAGCCCTTCCTGTTCAACGCGGAAGAAGTGAAACGCAGCAAACCCGCCGGCCGGGCGGCAAGCGTGGCGGGGGAGTAACCAGATGCTTGATTTCGCTGGCAAACGCTGGTGGTACCTTTCAGTTTCGCTGGTGCTGTTCCTCGCTTCGGTGGCAGCCCTGGGGCTCTGGGGCCTTAAGGCGGGTATCGAATTCACCTCCGGGTCCTCGTTCACCATCGAGTTCAAGGAGCGCCAGGTATCGCAGTCGGAGCTTCGGCAGGCGATGCGCGACCTGGGGCACCCGGAGGCGCGCATCCAGGGCGCGGGCTCGAACACGTACATCATCCGCACGTCCGAACTCGAAAACGCGCCGAGCCTGGACAGTGCGGCGGGCCCGGCGCCACCAGGTGAAATTGACGAAATCGAGGCCGGGCTGCGCGACCGGTTTGGCGAGTTCTCGCGCGAGGACTTCTCGACCGTTTCAGGGACGGTGTCGAGTGAGATCGCCCGCTACGCCACCATGGCGGTGATCGCCGCCGCGGTCGCCATCCTGGTGTACATCTGGATCATGTTCCGCCAGCTGCCGAAGCCCTGGCGCTATGGAACCTGCGCGGTCGTGGCGCTGGTCCACGACTCTTTCATCATCCTCGGGCTGTTCGCGGTGCTGGGCGAGTTCCGCAACACCGAGGTCGACACGGCATTCATCACCGCGATCCTCACCGTCATCGGCTTCTCCGTGCACGACACGATTGTCGTGTTCGACCGCATCCGCGAGACGGTCTCGAACGACCCCTACGTGCCGTTCGAAGAGGCGGTGAACGCGAGCATGACCGAGACGCTCGCTCGCTCGATCAACACTTCGCTCACGGTGGTGCTCACCATCCTGGCCATGCTGCTCATCGGCGGCGAAACGATCAGGAACTTCCTGCTCGTCCTGCTCGTCGGCATCGTGGCCGGTACGTATTCGAGCATCGGTGTGGCGGCGCAGTTGCTCGTCGCCTGGGAGAACCGGGACATCGGCAGGTTCTGGCGGCGCCTCCGCGGGGCCGCCCAGGAACAGGACGTGGCCGCAGAGCCCGCCTGAACCAGGTCCCGGCGCACGAGGAAGGATGGGCACGGGTTCGCCCCGCGCCCATTCTCGCTTACCGGAGGGTGCGCACGTCGCCGGAACGCCGCGTGATGTGCAGCGCGTCGAGATGTTCGAGGAACGCCTGGGCGTACTTCCGGCTCGTTTCGAAGAGGTCGCGAACCTCGGCCAGCGTGATCGCCCCGTTGCTGGCGATGTGGGCACGGGTACGTTCCAGCATCTCGTTGAAAACGCCCGCATCGAAGACGACCCCGGCGCCGGTATCGACAACCCGCCCGCTCTCCGCCAGGTAGGCGAGCAGCGGCGGGGCCGGGAGGCGATCGGTCGGAGGGCTGTAGCGGCCCGCCCGCAATGTTGAGAGAAACGCATCCACTTCCCGCTGCTCTGCCGCCGTGAGTGCGGGCGTGTAGCCCGGCGGCGCGAGCCCCGCCCCCACTTCCGCAAGGGCCCCCTGCGCAACCGCGTGGCTGAC
>CAYUVT010000370.1:0-385 GCA_964448165.1 uncultured Anaerolineaceae bacterium
GGCATCGCCATGGGCGCGATGGGGACGGACGTAGCCATTGAGACGGCGGACGTCGCGCTGATGGTCGAATACCTTCGACACCTGCCCCAGGCCATCAATCATGCCCGGCGGTCAGTCCGCATCATGTACCAAAATCTGTTCCTCTCCGCCGCCATCCTCATCGTCCTGGTGCCGCTTGCAGCGTTCGGCGTGCTCGGACTGGCCGCCGTCGTCGCGGCCCATGAGGTCGCCGAGGTGGTGGTGATCGCGAACGGCGTGCGTGCGGCGCGGTTGCTTCAGCTCATGGAGGCTCCGGTTCCCACTGGCTCCGCAACGGCCGTACTGGCGGGGTCAAGGTGAGCCTGGATGAACTGCGACGGCTGTCGGGCACCGTCCGCCCGAAAAA
>CAYUVT010000370.1:395-1588 GCA_964448165.1 uncultured Anaerolineaceae bacterium
CGCGTCCGTCAAGGCGGCCATCGACACTGGCGGATCGCGATAGGTACCGGCGGGCCGGATGCCCCCAATGGGGGTGGCGGGCATCGCCTCGTGAGAGATCAACCGAGAGCGGTGCTTAACGCGGTCAGGCCTGCCGACAGCGCCGAATCCGTTAGGCCAATAGACATCGTCTTTTTGCTGCTCTTCTCGCGATACCCCTCCCTCGTCTTCACTGCCGGCCCAGGGAGCGGCGCCGGGCGCGTCTGTGTTGTCCAGGCGGGGCTTCGGTCGTCCGCCAGCCACCTCGCCCGGCGAAGCTCTCACGCGATCGACGGTGACGCCCGTCAAGGGTTTGCCCCCAATGGTGCCTGGACCCTACAGTGTGCCTACTACAGTGGGCATAGTAGGCACTACCTGACCGGAGTTCAGAGTCCATGCGACGTGCTGATTGGCTGTACGCCGTTGGAGACCTACGGAGGCTCATGTCTCCGGGCGCTGGGAAATCATGAGGATGGCTCGTGTCTGAATACTGGTACTTCAGCTTCTGGGTTGGGGTGGTCAGCCTTGCCGGGGCGGCAGCGGTCTTCCTTGCCTCGATACGTTGGCATGTGCGTCGCGCGTCCGCAATGACGACGACGGGAGCCTCGGTCGTAGTGCCGGCAGGAACGGAACCCCGTTATCTCGCGCGCCCGTTTTCACTGGGGATGACATTGCTCTGGCTTGCGGCCGGCGCATTCCTCGCGAGTCTGATCATGCGCACCATTGCCGCTCAGGCGCCACCCATGGCGAGTATGTGGGGCTATTTTCTGGCCATGGGCTTCGCGATGACGCTCTTCGGCGCCTGGTTCGGGCAGCGCTACCGCGAGCCAACCATCCCCTTGGTGATCGCCCTGGTCGTGCTCGCAGGGCTCCTTGCTTCTGAGCGCTACTTCGACCCCGCAATCCGACCGCTCATCCCGGCTCTCCAGGCGAATCGGCTGCTGACCGTGCACGTGGCCACCATGACGCTCTCCTACGGAATGATCACGACCGCCAGCGCGGCCTCGGCGGTCTACCTGGTGAAGTCGTACAGGCCACAGTTTCCCGGCTTGCCTCCGGCCGAGAAGGCGCTCCGCATCGCACACCACGCTGCGATCCTCGCACTTCCTTTGCTGACTCTGGGAGTCGCCCTCGGCGCCTACTGGGCAAACAGCGCCTGGGGACGCTACTGGGGC
>CAYUVT010000371.1:0-1577 GCA_964448165.1 uncultured Anaerolineaceae bacterium
GGGGGTCGATGGGTCACCCCGCCAGCTGACCGAGCAGCTCCGGTCCAACTCGCGCACGCTGGTCCTGGGGACGGCAAGTTTTTGGGAGGGCATCGACATCCGCGGGGATGCGCTTTCTCTGCTCATCATCGCCAGGCTGCCGTTTGGCGTGCCCTCCGACCCCGTGTTCAAGGCCCGTTCCGAGCAGTACCCCAGCCCATTCAACGACTATGCCCTGCCATCGGCTATCCTGCGCTTCCGCCAGGGATTCGGACGCCTGATCCGCGACAAGACGGACCGGGGGGTGGTCGCCGTGCTGGACCGGCGCCTCTGGGAAAAACAGTACGGCAAGGCGTTTCTGAACTCGCTGCCAGAGTGCACGCGCCTGAAGGCGCCGGCGCGCGAAGTGGCCGACGCCGTGCGGGACTGGCTGTCGCGATGACCGTGGCAGAGCGGCTTGCCGCTCACGGCGAGCGCTTCGACCTGGTGCCCGCCGCCCCCACCAGCCTGGCTGTCCGCCGCATCGCTGACGGCATGGACGTCGGAACGGTCGAGTTGGAGCACGACGACACTCTGGGGCTTACGATTCGCCGTCTCTGCATCGACGAAGCGCACCGCAGCTACGGCGCCGGTTCGGAAGCTGCCTGGTTGCTGGTTGGGGCCGCTCACGCAGCCGGGTATCAGCGGTTGCGCGCCTGGGCACACCCATCCCTGGGGCTTTCGGTCTACTTCTGGATGCGCATGGGTTTCAGCCCGCGCCACGGGGAGGGGCCGGAAGGTGGGATCTGGTTCGAGCGGGAAGCCGCTGCAACGCGCTCCGGCTAAGCTGCGCAAGCCGAAAAGGTAAAAGGGGTCGCCGAAGCGACCCCTTCGCACGTGGCCGGCGCCTTTCTACCAGGCTGCCATCTTCTTCTGCAGGTTCCGGTCGAGTGCGTCCAGGAAGCCCTCTGTCGTGAGCCACGGACTGTCGGGCGAAATGAGGATGGCCAGGTCCTTCGTCATCTCGCCGCCCTCGACCGTCTCGACACACACCTGTTCGAGTGTCTCGGCGAAGCGCGCCACGTCGGGTGTGTTGTCGAGCTTCGCGCGGAACGCAAGCCCGCGAGTCCACGCGAAGATCGATGCGATCGGGTTCGTGGAGGTTTTTTCCCCGCGCTGGTGGGCGCGGTAATGGCGCGTGACGGTGCCATGGGCGGCCTCGGCCTCGCACGTCTTCCCATCGGGAGTCAGCAACACCGACGTCATCAGGCCCAGCGAGCCAAAACCCTGGGCGACCGTGTCGGACTGCACATCGCCGTCGTAGTTCTTGCAGGCCCACACGTAGCCGCCCTCCCACTTGAGCGAAGCGGCGACCATGTCGTCGATAAGGCGGTGCTCATAGGTCAGTCCAGCGGCCTTGAAGTCAGCGGCGAATTCCGCGTCGAAGACCTCCTGGAAGATATCCTTGAACCGCCCGTCGTAGGCCTTGAGGATGGTGTTCTTGGTCGATAGATAGACCGGGTACTGGCGGTCGAGCCCGTAACGGAACGACGCGCGCGCGAAGTCCCGGATCGAGTCATCGAAGTTGTACATGCCCATGGCGATTCCGGCGCCGGGGA
>CAYUVT010000372.1:0-1567 GCA_964448165.1 uncultured Anaerolineaceae bacterium
AAGCGCGTCGACCACATCAGCATGGCCGCGCCGGGCTGGAAGGCGCAGGCTGAAACGCTCGAGCGCCTGCTCGGTTTCAAGTTCCTCCACTCCTGGGATGCCAGCCCCGGCTCCGGCTTCGAGGGCTGCGTCTCCCAGGTCCGTGGCACCGAAATCGAGTTCGAAATCATCTCCCCGGCGGGCCAAGGCTCCTTCGTCCAGAAGTTCCTGGACGAACAGGGCCCCGGCCTCCACCACATCGCTGTCGAAGTCCACAGCATCCACGAAGCCGCGGCCGAGCTCGAACGCCTCGGCATCAAGCCCTTCGGCGGCATCACCAGCGACGGCCTCTGGCACCTCACCTACATCCACCCGAAAGATAGCGGCGGCATCCTCTGGCAGCTCTTCGAACCCTACCGCTCACCCGGCGAATTCGACCGCAACGCCGGCGGCGGCGCCGTCAACCTCCAGCGCATCGACCACGTCTCCATGGCCGTGCCCGGCCTCGAACGCCAGGTCGAATGGCAGCAGCGCGTCTTCGGCGGCGAAGTCGAAGGCCGCTGGACCGAGGAGCGGCTTGGCTACCACGGCGCCATCATGTCGATCCCCGGGAGCCTCCTGAAATTCGAGATGATCCAGCCCGCCCGCCGCGATAGCTTCGTCCAGAAGTTCATCGATACCCGCCGGGCCGGCATGCACCACATCTGCTGCGAGGTCGCCTCGGTCGAAGAAGCCTGTGAAGGCCTCCGCGCCAACGGCATCGAACCGTTCGGCGGTATCGTCGACGAGGGCTGGAAAAAGCACACCTTCCTCCACCCGAAGGACAGCGGCGGCGTCCTCTTCCAGCTCTTCGAGGAGCCGGCGCCCGCGAAATAGCGAGGCGCGGTCTCCCGTGCCCCGGCCCCCTTCCCCGGGGCTCGCTGGCCCCCTCGTGGAGCCCCCGCCTCCCCTCCAGCGCGCGCATCGACAACCACCACCAGCCCCCTGACAATGGGCCCGGCGAGGAACACGACAGCATGATGACCGGCGAACACGGATACCTCACCATCCACGGCCTCCGCCACCACTACATCCGCTGGGGCGACGTTTCCAACGACCCCGTCGTCTTCCTCCACGGGCTCATGAACAACGCCCGCTACTGGGAGCACATCGCCGAGCGCTTCATCGACCGGTGGTCCGTCTACGCCCCCGACCTGCGCGGCCACGGCGAAAGCGAACACGCCCCCGGCGGCTACCTCGTCTGGGCCTTCGCCATGGACCTCCGCGGCTTCGTCGAAGAGATGGATTTCGAGGCCTTCGACCTGGTCGCGCACTCCATCGGCAGCCGCGTCGCCATGTCCTACGCCCGCGACCACAGCCACCGCCTCAAGCACCTGGTCCTGGCCGATATGGGGCCCCAGATGGCCGAGCAGGGCGCGCGCGGCATCCGGCGGACCACCGGCGATGCCCAGAAAGCGCCGGGCTTCGCCACCGAGGCCGAGGCCCTGGAGTACTACGCCGGGCTCTACCCCGGACGCTCCCGGGAGTTCCTCGAGCGCCAGATGGCCGCCTCGCTCATCCTCGATGAAGCGACCGGCAACCTCGTCTT
>CAYUVT010000373.1:0-1558 GCA_964448165.1 uncultured Anaerolineaceae bacterium
CGCTTCCACCCCTCCGTCTACCTGGGCATCATCAAGTTCTTGGGCTTCGAGCAGATCTTTAAGAACGCCCTCACCGGCCTCCCGATCGGGGGCGGCAAGGGGGGCTCCGACTTCGACCCCAAGGGCAAGTCCGATGACGAGATCATGCGCTTCTGCCAGTCCTTCATGGTCGAGCTCCATCGCTACGTCGGCGAGTACCAGGACGTCCCCGCCGGCGACATCGGCGTGGGCGGCCGCGAAATCGGCTACCTCTTCGGCATGTACAAGCGCATCACCAACCAGTACGAATCCGGCGTCATCACCGGCAAGGGCCTCGGCTGGGGCGGCTCTCTCGTGCGCACCGAAGCGACCGGTTACGGCTCCGTCTTCTTCGCCTCGGAGATGCTCAAGGTCCGCGGCGAAGAGATCGAAGGCAAAACCTGCATCGTCTCTGGCTCCGGCAACGTCGCCATCTATACCGTGCAAAAGCTCCAGCAGCTCGGCGCCAAAGTCGTCGCCTGCTCGGATTCCGATGGTGTCGTCTACGACGAATCCGGTATCGATCTCGCGCTCCTCAAGCAGGTGAAGGAAGTCGAGCGCACGCGCATCTCGGCCTACGCCGAGCGCAAGAAGGGCGTCCGCTACATCCCCGGAGGCAATATTTGGGAGATCCCCTGCCAGGTCGCCTTCCCCAGCGCCACGCAGAACGAAATCAACGGCAAGGATGCGGCGACCCTCGTGAAGAACGGCTGCATCGCCGTCTCCGAAGGGGCCAACATGCCCACCACGCCCGATGGTATCCGCACCTTCCTCGATGCAGGGGTCGCCTTCGGCGTCGGTAAGGCGGCGAACGCCGGTGGCGTCGCCACCTCCGGCCTCGAAATGCAGCAGAACGCCAGCCGCGACTACTGGACGTTCGAGTACACCGAGGCCCGCCTCCAGCAGATCATGCGGGACATCCACCGCACCGTGTACGAAACCGCCGAGGAGTACGGAGCTCCTGGTAACTACGTCCTTGGCGCCAACATCGCCGGCTTCCTCCGGGTTGCCGATGCGATGCTTGCCTTCGGGCTTGTCTGACCTGTTCCTGCCGGGGAGCGCGGGCGCCGCGCTCGCCTCCCCGCCTGTGCCTCCTGCGCGTATAGTGCGCGCATGCCCTACGTCATCACCCAACCCTGCATCGATGTGAAAGACGGCTCCTGCATGGAGGTCTGCCCCGTCGATTGCATCGCCACCGCCCCCGACGCCCCCATGTACTACATCGACCCCGACCGCTGCATCGACTGCAACGCCTGCCGCCACGTCTGCCCGGTCGACGCGATCTTCAGCGTCTGGGAACTCCCCCCGGACCAGCTCGAGTTCGAACGCATCAACGCCGAGTTCTTCAAGAGCTGAACCACGACGGAGGCCCGCCCATGGCCGGCCCGAACGACCCCGATAGCTACGAACGCACCGAGCTCGAGCAGCGCGTCCGCGCCGGCCAGAGCCCCGAACCACCAAACCAGCCACCGTCGCGCCGGCGCTTCGGCCGCCTGCTCGACATCCTGGATGCCCTCACGCGCGGCCTCGGCGGCGGCAA
>CAYUVT010000374.1:0-1525 GCA_964448165.1 uncultured Anaerolineaceae bacterium
GATGAAGTACGCGCGTGGCGGCGCTGCCGGCATCTCTGTGCTCACCGAGCCGACCTGGTTCAAGGGTTCGCTGGAGGACATGGCCGGGGTCCGCGCCGCGGTCGAAGCGCTGGGTGCGGCCCGGCCGGCAGTCCTGCGCAAGGACTTCATCATCGACGCGTACCAGGTCGTCGAGGCGCGCGTGCACGGCGCCGATGCGGTATTACTCATCGTGGCCGCCCTCGACGACGCGAACCTCGCCCGCCTCATGACGCGCTCGCGCGAACTGGGCATGGAGCCCCTGGTGGAGGTAAACAACGCGGAGGAGATGGAGCGAGCGCTGGCCGCAGGGGCGCGGGTCATCGGCATCAACAACCGCGACCTGCGAAGCTTCGCCGTGGACCTGGGGACCACGGACCGCCTTGCCGGGATGGTTCGGGGCGGCGTCTTGCTGGCGGCGCTGAGCGGCATCAGCACGCGGGCCGATGTCGAACGATTCCAGGCGGCAGGAGCCGGCGCGGTGCTCGTGGGCGAATCGCTGATGGTGGCCCCGGACCCCGCGGAGAAGATCCGCGAACTGCGCGGCATCCAAAACCCGGCGGTCTCGCGATGACGCTGGTTAAGATTTGCGGACTGCGCGACGCGGCGACAGCCGTTGAAACCGCGAAAGCTGGCGCCGACTTCATCGGATTGGTGTTCGCCGAATCGAAGCGGCGCGTCACCCCGCAGGAGTGCTACGACATCGTCGAGGCCATCAAGGCCGGGCGGACCCAGGGCCGCGAGGCGACCTTCGATGGGCCGGTGCGCGGCGAGGTCTCCGCGCGGAGCTGGTTCGGGGCCTGGGCCGATGCAATCGAGCAATCGGCCGCGCGCTGGCGGCCGCTGATTGTGGGCGTGTTCGCCGGCATGACTGCCGACGAGGTGAACGATATCGCCGGCGCGGCGGGCATCGATCTCGTCCAGCTTTCAGGGGGCGAGGACGACGGCTTCGTTCGCCGGGTTCAGCGGCCTGTACTGCGCGTGGTACACGTCCACGAAGGCATGACCGCCGATGACGTGGAGGACCGCTTCCACCCCGGGACGCCGGCGGGGTTGCTGCTCGACACGGGTTCGAAAGCGGGCCTGGGCGGCACCGGCGAGACGTTCGACTGGGGCGTGGCGGCGGAAATCGCGCCGCGGACGCCGTTCCTGCTCGCGGGCGGGCTCACTCCTGAAAACGTTGCCGGGGCAATCAACGCATGCGAACCCTGGGGCGTCGACGTCTCGACAGGGGTTGAGACCGGCGGCTCCAAAGACATCGAAAAGATCCGCGCGTTCATACGCGCGGCCAAGGGGGTGCGGGTTGGTCGCTGAGACTGCGCTGTCGCCGCGATTCGGGGACTTCGGCGGGAGGTACATCCCGGAAACGCTCGTAGGCGCACACGAAGAACTCGAGCGCGCCTATGCCGAGGCCCGGAACGACCCGTCGTTCCAGGCCGAGCTTGACGAGCTCCTCAAGCATTATGTCGGGCGTGCCACGCCCCTCTACTTCGCTGAGCACCTGACC
>CAYUVT010000375.1:0-1502 GCA_964448165.1 uncultured Anaerolineaceae bacterium
CGGGGGCCAGGTCCTGTTCAACCAGCAGGTCCCCCAGATGGCTACCGACCCTGGCCTCAGCGCGAGCCGCAGCGATGATTCCGCGCTGGCACTGCTGGTCTTCCCCGAAAGCCCCGGGTCCGCCACCGTCGTGACCTACGCCGTGGCCTGGTTCTTCCGTGGCGGCGAAATGCGCCTCAGTCTCAGCGGCCCCGGCCTTGCCCCTGTCTCCATCACGCCCGGCGAATCCGCTTCCTCCGGCGGCTATCGCTTCGATTTCGTTGAAGCCCGTGCCATCCCGGCACTTACCATCGGCGATATGCCCGGCGCTATCGAGGACCAGGTGACCATCCAGATGCCCACCGGGGGCGATGGCAGGCCGTACCTGCTCATCAGCGGCGTTAGCAACGACCCCCTCGTCCTCACCTCCGACGCGCCCGTCGAGAACGAAGCCGGCTACACCTACACCTTCCGCGGCCAGATCGAAGCCGCCGGCCTGAGTGTGCGCCGCGACCCAGGCGACACCTTCATCTGGATCGCGGTCGCCATGGCGATGGCCGGCCTCGCCGTCACGTTCTATGTCCCGCGCCGCCGCCTCTGGGTGAAGGTCACTCCGGCTCGCACCTACATGGCCGGCATCGCCGAGCGTACCACCCGCTTCTCCCGCGAGCTCCGCCTCCTCGGACGTGACCTTGGCTCACGCGATGCCGCTCGCCCCGAAGACCTCATCCGCGGAGAGGACTGAGCCCCACCCGGCAGGCGCCGCTCAGACCTCTCCGCCTCGACGCCGTCTACGTAAGGTAGTCGAATGAGTCGTCGGCCTGCGCCAACGCTCGCTGGAACGCCGCGCCCGGCTCCACCGCCTCCCGCAAACGCTGAATGTGCCACCCGTAGTCGTCGGCCGAACTGATCGAGGCCGAGTGCCGCAAGTCCACCGTCACCTCGTAGGCGCCCTTCCGGTGGTACCGCTCCACATCCTCCGCGATCTGTTCGAACGTACCGACGAATGGTGGGCGCGCACCCTCGACCGGCTGGTACGTCACGTTGCACGCGGCCAGGATCGTGGCGCCCACCACGTCGCCCTCTGGCCCCGGGTCGCGCACCACACCCGCCACCTGGGCCGGCGCCATCTGGGCGAAGCTTCCGTCGCCCAGGTCCACGGGGTGCTCCACCCCGATGATGAGCCGCCCATCCGCGATCCTTGCCACGCTGGCGAGCCGTTCTAACAGGTGCCAGTGAGCGCAGCCCGCCGGCAAATCCAGGCGCGTCGCCAGCGCAATCCGTGTGGTGCGCCCGGCCAGGTAGGCCAGCGTCGAGAGGGCGTCCGTCCGCTCGCCCGGCTCAGCCTCGAGCCAGATCGAGTCGTAGCCCATGTCCTCCGCTTTCCGTGCCAGTGCCGAAAGAGCCCGCGGATGCATGCTGGCGGGCAATGCGATGCCGAGCCGGCTCCGTTGCAGAGGGATGATCCCCGTGCCTGCCCCGGGCCGCGCTTCAAGGCGTGTTCTCATGGTGAAGTTCTCCTC